>DATKNQ010000231.1:0-7949 GCA_035541265.1 Bryobacteraceae bacterium | reverse complement strand
AGATATCGGGCTGGCCGATCCGCGCGCGCTGGAGCAGGCGGTGGCGGCGATGCAGGCGGTCCACTTTTTGGGGATTCCGGAGGGCGACCTGGCACTGGCCCAGGCGGCCATCTATCTCTCGGTGGCGCCCAAGTCGGACGCGTCCTATCGCGCCATGGGCGTGGTGCAGGCGGACGTGCAGTTGACCATGGCGGAACCGGTACCGCTGAACCTGCGCAATGCCGTGACGGCGTCGATGAAGCAATGGGGCTACGGCAAGGGCTACGAGCACGCGCATCAGTTTCAGGACGCCATCACGGGGATGGATTGCCTGCCGCCGTCGCTGGTGGGCAGGCGCTATTACTTCCCGACCGACCGCGGCGTGGAGAAGCGCATCGGCGAGCGGCTGGAGGAAGTGCGGAAGGCGCGGGACGCCGCGCGGGAGACATAGCCGCCCAGCGAGGCTGAGAGCCTCGCGCAGCCTGAGAGGCTGCGCCACCAGCGTTATTCATACCGCAAGGCAGTCACAGGATCGATCGAGGCGGCGCGATACGCCGGCACGCAGGAGGCAATCGAGCCTACCAGTAGCAGCACGGCTGCGGCCGCGCCAAAGACGACGGGGTCGGACGGCGAGACGCTGTAGAGCAGCGATGCGAGGCCGCGCATGACAGCCCACGAGGCGGCCGCTCCGATTGCCAGCCCGCCCAGCACAAGGTACAGTCCTTCGCGCAACACTGCCTCGAGCACCTGGCCGGGACGCGCGCCAAGCGCCATGCGCACTCCGATCTCACGGCGGCGCTGCGTTACTGTATAGGCCAGCAAGCCATAGAGGCCGAGCGCTGCCAGCAGCAGTGACAGCGCGGCGAACGCGCCGATCAGCTTCACTGCGATATCGCGCGAGACCAGCTTGCCCGCGATCAACTGCTGCATCGGCATCACATCAGCGACCGGCTGATTACGGTCCACTTCCCAGATCGCGCGCTCGACCGCAGTGGCATAGGACAACGGATCACCGTTGACCCGGATGGCGAGATCGCGCGGTGTGAAATAGCCGTACGTGCCCGCGGCTTGCCTGCACGGAAAATACATCTCCGCGCGGCCGTTCAGGTCGATGCCCATCTGGCGCACATCGTCGACCACGCCCACGATGGTGAACCAGGGGCTTTTGTCCCGGTCGAAGCGGAAGCGGCGGCCCAGCGGATTCTGCGCGGGCCAATATTGGCGCGCCATAGCTTGGTTGACGATGGCGACGAGCGGCGCAGCGGGCCCATCGGCATCGCGAAAGGAGCGGCCGGCGCGTAGGCGCACACCGATGGTTTCGAGGTAGGCGGCGCTGATGGCGCGATGGTTGGCGTCGTTGATTTGCCCGGGCAGCGGTGGCGGCGCGCCCTCCACGATGAATGCGCTTGTGCCGCCATCGTTGGTGAGCGGCAGGAAGGTCGTGTATCCGGCGGAGACGACGCCGGGAAGGGCGGTGACCTTTTCGAGCACCCGGCGGTAGAATTCCGAGCGCGCGGTAAAGTCTCGGTAGGGTGTGTCGGACGAAATCGGGAGCGCGGTGCGCATCGTCAACACGCCGCCGGGGCGGAAGCCGAGCGGCACGTGGGACAACTTCCAGAGCGTTTTAGTGAGCAGTCCGGCGCCCACCAGAAGAACAACCGCGAGGCCGACCTCGCCGATGATGAGCAACCGCCGCAGACGCGAACTGCCGCCAGTCGATGTACGTCCGCCTTGGCGCAGGCTGCCAGCCCACCCGGCGCGCGACAGCACCATCGCGGGGAGCGTGCCGGACAGGACGGCTGCCAGAATCGAGGCGCACGCGAGGAAAGCGAGCAAGGGCCAGTCGATGCGCGGTTGCGACCAGGCGGCCAGCGTAGTGGGCACTAGATGTCGCAGGAACGGAATCGCCCAGACCGCCAGCATGACTCCTAACGCGCCGCCGAGGGCCGCCAGCAGCAGGCTCTCGACGAGGGCTTGTGTCGCCAGCCGCGCACGTCCGGCTCCCAACGCCGCGCGCACGGCGAACTCTCGTCGGCGTCCGGCGGCGCGCGCCAGCAGCAGTCCGGCGAGGTTCGCACAGGCGATCAGCAGCACGCAGCCGACACCGGCCGTGACGGCCCACAGCGCGGCTTTCAGATTGCCGACGAGTTGGTCGCGCAGGCTCACCACGGTGGCCCCGAGGTTGGTGTTGGTGGCCGGGTATTCGACGGTGAGTTGCCGCGCGATGCCGGTCATCTCGCGCTGCGCCTGGGCCAGGGTGACACCCGGCTTGAGACGCGCAAACACACGCAGGTAATGGCTGTCACGCTGCGCCCATTCGCGCGGCCCGAGCGCCAGGGGCAGCCAGATTTGGGACTGCTCCGGAAAGGTGACACCGCGCGGCATCACGCCAATGACTTGGTATTTCTCATTGTCGAGCCAGATATCGCGCCCGGCGATGGTGCGATCGCCAGCGAAACGGCGCTGCCACAGGCCGTAGCTGATGAGCGCTACGCGCGGACCTCCCGGCTGATCTTCGGTGGCGGAGAAACCGCGCCCCAGAATGGGCGAAACGCCGAGCAGAGGGAATAGGTTCGCGGTGACCGGGCTGCCTTCGACCTGCTCGGGCGGGCCGTCGCCGGTGAGCGCGTACAGGTCGCCTTTGAGCGCGGCCATGTCCGTGAAGACGTGATTGCGGTGCTTCCAATCCGCGAAGTTGGCCGGTGCCGGAGTGTCCAGCGGGAACCCCATGTGCGAGTCGTCTTCCCAAACTTCGACGAGCCGGCCGGCGTCGCGGAAGGGCAGCGGCCGGAGCAGGACGGCGTCCACCACGCTAAAGATCGCGGCGTTCGCGCCCAGGCCCAGCGCCAGGGCGAGCACGGCGAATAGCGCGAAGCCAGGGCTTTTGCGCAACGTCCGCACGGCGTACCGTAGATCCTGGGCGACCTGTTCTATGGGGCGCCAACGTGATATCTCGCGTACGTCTTCCGTTACCCGCGTGATGTTGCCGAAAGCGCGGCGGGCGGCGTGGTGTGCCTCCGCATCGGAGAGGCCGGCCGCGCGCTGCTCGGCGGCTTCGAGTTCCAGATCCGTGCGCAGCTCGCGTTCGAGATCGTCTTGGCGCATGTCAGCTCTCCTCGGCCGGCCACATGATGCGCGCGACGGCGCCGGTCAGCTTCCTCCACTTGGACTCTTCGGCGACGAGCTGCTTCTTGCCGGCGGGCGTGAGCCGGTAGTACTTGAACTCGCGCTTGGCGTCCTTTTCCGCGACCTCCCACTTGGCGGAGATCCAGCCTTTGCGCTCGAGGCGGTGCAGCGCGGGGTACAGCGAGCCGTGTTCGACCTGCAGCAGGTCTTCCGTGGTGCGCTGGATGTGCTTGGCGATCTGGTGCCCGTGGGCGGGACCAAACAGCAGCGTGCGCAGAATCAGCATATCCAGGGTGCCTTGCAGCAGTTGGATGCGGCCGGAGCTTTCGTTGGGCATAGGGTTAGTAGATATTCTACCCTGGTATCGTCCCGGCATGGTAGACGGACTACCTTGCATTTGGTTAGTGGCATTCTCGCGCCCGGCACTCCGGAACGCCGCCGCGGGGTTAGACTTGACTTATGTTGACGCGGTTGGCGCTGCTATGTGCCCTGATCATCCCCACGGCCGGGGCGAACGGCCCACTAATCGACTACGTTACCTACTTAGGCGGATCGTACACCGATACGGCGGCCGGCATCGCGGTGGATGCAAACGGCTCGGCCTACATCGCCGGCACCACGAACTCGCCGGACTTTCCGGTTACCTCGACAACGCTGGGCGCGCCGGAAGCGTATAGTAACTGCGCTTTCGTGGTTAAGCTCAACCCGGCCGGCAACGCGATCGAGTCTTCGATCTGCCTGGCGGGCTGGCAGGCATCGGCGTTTGCGATGGACCCGGCAGGGAACCTTTACCTTGCCGGGCTGAATACCAAGACCGCGGCTTATGGATTGGCGAAGCTCGACCCCACCGGGCAAACTGTCCTGTATACATTCACAATCAGTTTCTTGCCCGAATCTATGGTGGTCGATAGCACGGGCAACGTCTACCTTGCGGGCACCGCCGGGGCTGCATTGAAAACGACTGCGGGCGCATACCAGCCGAGCTACACGGGCTGCCTGAGCAGCGGAATGAATTCGCCCGAGTGCGGCAATGCATACGTCATGAAACTGTCATCGGCGGGAAGTGTGGCATGGGCGACTTACCTCGGCGGATCGGTTTGGGACGATGCGCATTCCCTGGCTGTCGATGCGTCCGGGAATGTGTGGGTGGTTGGCGAAACGGCCTCGCCGAATTTTCCGACCACGGCGGGCGCGGTATCGCAGACGTTTCACGGCGAAATCGACCTGGGGCCGTTGCGCTTCGGCGATGCTTTCGTCGCCAAGCTGGATGCGACGGGCAGCCACTTACTCTATTCGACGTACCTGGGCGGCACCGGGACGGATGGCGCGCTCAGCGTGGCCTTGGATTCCGTGGGCGCCGCATATGTCGTGGGAGGAACTCAGTCGGCGGACTTTCCGACGACGGCAGGTGTGTTACAGACTACTTACAGCGGCACGGTAACCCAATCGCCCAGTTTGACCGGCAACGGCTTTCTGACTAAGTTCAATCCTTCGGGCTCTCTGGTCTATTCGACCTTTACCGGTGTGGGGCAGGCTAACCCGGTGCTGGTTGATACGACCGGCCAAGCCTATGTCGGACTGATCCAGACGGCGGAAGGCGGCACGACTCTGCCCGGGTGTAACTGGACTCCGGCGGCGTCCATCATCAATGCCTCCGGGTCGGCGGTGGTGGCTTCTTCGGCGATCCCCGGAAGGTATCTGGCTTGGGACGGCAAAGGCGGGCTTTATTCGGCCGGCTTAGCGTATGCGCTGGTTTTCTTCTCGACGCCGCGAACATTTCAGACCGAGTACGGCGGCGGCGACTCAGACGCATTCGCGGCCAAGGTGGACTTCACGCAGCAGGCAGCGCCGTTGCTCGCCTCAGTGGTCAATTCGGCCAGCTTCACGGCCGGCTACGGGTCGCCGTCTCCGAACGGTTCGGTGGCTCCGGGTGAGTTAGTAACTCTGTTTGGATCGGGTTTTGGCAATAATCCGACCGTGTACTTCAGCCAATACCACGCGCCCATTCTTTATGCCTCGAGCTGCCAGATTAATGCCGTGGTTCCGTATGAAGTGGACCCAGGGTTTGATACCTTTGTCACTGTGGCGTCATCGGATGTAACTGTCGGACCGGTGAAGTTACCGGTCACAGCAGCAGTGCCTGGTATCTTTACACTAACATCGACCGGGGCAGGGCAGGCGGCAATCCTGAACCAGGACTATACGGTGAACTCCACAACTAACCCCGCGCCGCGCGGCTCCGTAGTAGCGGTCTATCTCACCGGCACGGGCCAAGTATCGCCATCGATTGCCGACGGTTCGTTGGGACCCGGGACAGCGCCGCTGCCCGAACCACTTGCCACGATCTCGGCGACGATTGGCGGGGTGGCGGCAGCGGTGAAGTTCGCCGGCCAGGCGCCGGGGGAGATTGCGGGGGTGTCGCAGGTGAACCTGGAGGTTCCGGCAGGTTCACCTACAGGCGTGGTGCCCGTGATCATTTATGCCGCCGGATACGCCAGCCAGTTGTCTCAGCCGGCGACCATGGCGGTCGAGTAGCAGTTACTGATCCTTGATCGTTTCTCCGGGCCGCAGCAGGGTGGGGGCCTTCTTCTTCTCACGGGCGGCCTTATCTGCCGCAGCCTGCTTTTCCTCGCGCTCGGCGGGCGTCAGCTCGGCGTTGCGTTCTTTCCGCTCCTTTTTCTGGCGGGCGGCGACGTCCGACGCGCGCACGTTGGGATCCTCGCGCGCGAGATCAAGGCTATCGTTGGTGCCGTCGATCGATTGGCGCAGAACGAAATCGTAGCGGAACATGTCTTTGGGCTGGCTGTCCTGAATCTTCTGCAGGCGCAGCAGCATTTGCGATTCGGCGGAGGCGACCTTCTTCAGGCCTTCGGTGACATCGAGATGGCGCTCGAGGGCATCGTCTGCCACTTCATCGAGGGCATCGATGATATGGGAGTAGTCATCGAGCGCATCGTGGATGAAGGTAGAGCGGCCCTCTTTGTCCTTGGCCAGCCAATGATCGACCTGGCTCAGGCGCTGCTTGGCGAACAGGAGGTAGAGATCCAGGCGGGCATTGGGTTCTTGGGCGTCGCGGATCTGGTCAGCTTCGGCGACGGTGAGGAAATCGCGCGGTTGGGCCGCGAGGGGCGCGGCCAGCAGAATGCACACGAGCAAAGTCTTCATTTCTCTTCGCCCTCCAAAACTCCGAGTAACAGATCGTCATGCACCTTCTGGACATTGGCCTTGGCGGCGTCGAGCAGGGGACGGTCGGAGGCGTCCATGTCCTGCTGGAAGGCATCCAGGCGGCGCAACAGTTCACGCGTGGAGCTCTCGGCGCGCTTGAACCACTTAGGATTCTTGCGCGGATTCTTGCCGGTTTCACGGAGCGACGCCTCGGCGAACACTACGGATTCGGCGATCTCGCGGGCCAGGGCTTCTACTTCTTTAGTGTCGCCCCTGGCATAGGCCTCGTGCGCCTTCGCCAGCGCTGCATTGGCGTTATCGAGCGCCAGCATGGCGCGCTTGAAGAGATTCGGTTCGGACTTCGCCTGTTGCAGATCGGCTTGCAGGACGCACGCAGCCAGCAGAATCGCCAATAAGCAGCGCGCAGTCACCTTTTGTTGACCTCCCGCTCGAGCAGCTTGGCACGCTGCCGCGCCTTCCACTCTTCGTCTGGAAACTTGCCGTCGCTCCGCGCCAGAAACTCGCGGTAGTATGCGAGCGCCGGTTTGATGGCGTGGAGCTTATCGTAAGTGATGGCGTGGAAATAGTAATTGGCCGGAGTATCATCGCCTAACTGGTGGGCATGATCGAGAGCGCCGATGGACTCCGGATACTTTTCGAGCATATAGAGCATACCGGCCAGCTCGTTCCAGGCCTCGCGCGAATCGGGCTTGAGCTTGGTGGCCTGAAAGAACTGCACCGCGGCCGGCTCATACTTCTTGTAGTCGCGCAGGCCGCGGCCGTACATCATGCGCAGCGAATAATTGGCAGGATCGGCGGCGACCGATTGATCGAACAGCGGCAGGGCTTTGTCGAACTGCTTATTGAATAAGTAGGCGGTGGCCAGGGCGAGCCGGTTGGCGGGCGTGGGATCCTTCTGCCAGGCGGCTTCGAGCGGCGCGACGGCTTCGGCGGATTTCTTGGTCTCGAGCAGCAACTGGCCGATGTGTTCCTGGGCACCGGGATTTTCGGGGAACTGGTGGTAGATGGCGATGGCTTCGTCGTTCTGGTGGTTCTTCTCGTAGAGCGCCGCTAATTCGAGCAAGGCGTCGCGATAGTTGGGATCGAGCTGCGCGGCGGCGCGGAAATGCGGCGCGGCATCGGCCAAGCGGTCTTCTTTTTCCAGCGCGTGGGCCAGGCCGAGTTCGGCGGCGGCGGACTTGGGATCGATCTCGAGGGCGGCGTGAAACTGCTGCTCGCCCTTGGCGGGGTCGCCCGATTCGACGAGCGCCTGGGCCGAATAAAGATGCGGACGAAACTCTTTGGGCTTCTGCGCGGCGGCCTGTTCGAGATAGGGCAGGGCATCGGCGGGCTGCTTGTCGCGGAGCAGCAGAATGCCGAGGTTGAGTTGCGCCTCGTATAAGCCGGGTTTGAGTTCGAGGACTTTCTTGTATTCCGTGACACCTTCGGCGTCGCGCTTCAGCATGCTGTAAGACAGGGCCAGATGGAAGTGGGCGGCGTAGTCCTTGGGGTCGGCGGCGACGGCCTTGGTGAATAGGTCGGCGGCCTGATCGTACTTGGCGGCATCGAGCGCTTTGAGACCTTGGGCTTCATAGTCAGGCGATTGCAGGAAAAATAAAGCCGCGATGAGCGCCCACATAGTTATATTCTACGCGTGCGCCACGCCGCTGAGCGCATGC
>DATKNQ010000230.1:0-31030 GCA_035541265.1 Bryobacteraceae bacterium | reverse complement strand
AGTGCCTTGTACAATCTGCCCGACGACTGTTCGCCCAGCACGCTGGCCAGCACATCCAGCACCGGCTGATCCGGATGCCCGCCATCCGGTGTGTGATAGACCACGAAGAGTCCTTGGATATCGCCTACTCGCCGGACCACGGTGAGCCGCTCGCCATCCTGCGTGGGTTCCACCGTGTAGCTCGGGGTGAGCGTGCGCGATGGACGCGGAATCTTACCGAAGTATTCACTTACCAGCGCGACGATCTTCGGCTCGTCCACTTTGCCAGCAACCGTTAGGACGGCATTGTCCGGCTGATAATACTTATGATAAAAAGCCTGCAGCTTATCGATCGGCACGTGCTCCACGTCCGACCGATTCCCGATCACGGGCCGGCCATAGCTATGCACAACGTAGGCGGCCGCCATCGTGCGCTTGTACAAAACGGCAAAGGGATTGTTTTCGCCGGCCTCGAATTCGTTGCGCACTACCGAGAACTCCTTATCAAAATCCTCTTTCTTGATAAAGGAATTCACCATGCGATCCGATTCCATGTCGAGCGCAAACTTCAGATTTTCGTCACTGGCTTGAAACGTTTCGAAATAATTCGTCCGGTCGAAGCTGGTGGTGCCATTCGATTGGCAGCCGTGCCCGGTGAGCTCCTGCATGATATTCAGATGGTGCGTGCTCCCCTTGAACACCATGTGCTCCAGCAGGTGAGCCATGCCTCCCTCGCCCGCGCCTTCGTGCCGCGACCCCACCAGGTAAGTCACGTTGACCGTAATGGTGGGCTTCGAGGGATCCGGGAACACCAGAAAATGCAGCCCGTTGTCTAGCCGGTACTCGGTGATGCCCTCGACCGAGGTCACCTTTTCCACGCCGGCCGGCAGGCCTTGAGCAAGGCACAGGCCGGGCGCGAGAAGCACAGCCGCGATTAGCAAGAAGGTTGGGACACGCTGTCGCTTGGTCATGTTCTTCCCATCCTACTGCTTCTGACATATTGTTAGAACATGTGGCGTGGACTGGTGATGCTCGCGGCGGCGGCAGGTTTCGGAGCGCAGCCGACCCAGCCTGCGCGGGAATGGTTCGAGCAAGCCCGCGCGCTGCTCCGGGTCCAGCATTACCGCGATGCGCGAGCGAAAGCGGAGGCGGCCCTCGGACAGGTTCAGCCCGGATCGGAATGGTGCTTCCGGCTGCGTCTTCTCCGGGTCGAGATCCTGATTGAGCAGCGCGAATTCAAGCAGGCGGAGGAGTCTCTAGATTTTCAGTTGCCGTCCGCGCCGCAATGGAGCTCGGAGTGGGCCCGCTATCGCATTTGCCAGGCGAATATCGAGTATCGCAAAGGGCACTCCAAGGAGGCTCTCGCGCGGCTCGCCGAAGCTCGAACTCTAGCAGCAGCGAGGCATGCGGCCACCCTGTTGGAAGATATCGATCTGCTGCGTGCCAAGGTTGCCCTTCAACAAAAACAAGTCGCCGCCGCCGATGCCGGTCTGCACCGCGTGTTGGCGGAGGCCGTCCGCCTGAAAGATCCTTACACTCAGATGAAGGCCAAGGGCAACATCGGCTACATTCTGCTGAAATCTTACCGCTACGAGGAGGCCATTCCCTGGTTCCGCGAGGCGCTGACGATGTCGCGCAATCTGAAGGCGGCGGACGACGAAGCGCGCTCCCTCATGAACCTGGGATGGTGCTATTACCGCTTGGGCGATCTGGACAAGGCACAGCGCTACCAGCAGGACGCCGAAGCGGGCTTCGCGCGCACCGGAAACCAGCTCGATGGCAACAACTCACTAGGCAACATTGCCAGTACGTTCTACAGCCGCCAGGAATACGGCCAGGCCGCCAAGCTTTACAAACAAGCGCTGGACATCGCCACCAAGCTGGACGATCGGGAATCCCGGGCTTATTGGCTGAATAATCTGGCCAAAGTTTCGGCCAAGACCGGTGACTGGACTGCCGCTGAGCAGTACAACAGCGAGGCGTCGGCTCTGGGAGTCGATCTGCATTCTTATTCGATGGCCAACGCCGGCTACATCGCGGCGGGCAAGAAGAATTATGCCCGTGCCGAGCAGTTATTCCGCTCCGTGATCGAAGGGTCCAAGGATCCCGTGCCGCTGCTGGATGCCCACGCGGGTCTGGCGCATGTCTTGGCCGACCAGGGAAAGAACCGCGCGGCGGAAGCCGAGTATAAAGCCACGGACGCCGCCCTGGAGCACAGCCGCGTGATGCTCTCGAGCGACGATGACAAGCTTAATTACTTTTCGAGCCTGATCGAGTTCTACCACGATTACGTCGACTACATGATGAGCCGTGGTCGCGTCAGCGAAGCCCTCGAGATCGCCGAATCCAGCCGTGCGCGTACGCTCGCTGATCGGCTAAGCCTGGCGCATATCCATAGGGGTCCCGGCACGCCAGCCAGCTTTCGCGAGTTCGCCGCGCGCTATGGCTGTGTCCTGCTGTCATATTGGCTGGGACCGAGCCGTTCTTACCTCTGGGTGATCACCGCGTCCCGCGTGGCTGCGCTGCCCTTGCCGCCGGAGAAGGATGTGCGCCCGCTCGTGGAAGCCTACGACGCCTTCCTTCAGCACAACCGCGACCCGCTCAGCGCCGGACATCCCGCCGGACGCAAACTATACGACACGCTGATCGCGCCGGCGAAGCCCCTGCTGCCCAAGAATGCCAGGATCGTCCTGGCGCCGGATGGGCCGTTGTACGCGCTCAACTTCGAGACCCTCCCGGTCTTCGACGGAACCCCGCATTATTGGATCGAGGACGCGCGCATTGCTATCACGCCGTCGCTGGCTCTCCTCTCGCCCGCGGCCGATGCGCGGGTTCCGGCGCGCAAGTCGCTACTGTTGATCGGCAATCCGGTTTCGCCGATTCCGCAGTATCCGGCCCTGGAGTTCGCCGGTCAGGAGATGGCTCGTATCGAGAAGAGCATGGCCGGATTTCGTCAGGTAGTCAGGGAGGGCCCGCAAGCAGCGCCGAAAGCTTACCGGCAGGCCGATCCGCGCCAGTTCGCCTATATTCACTTCGTCGCGCACGCCGTCGCTTATGCCGAGGAGCCGCTGGATTCAGCCGTGATACTCTCGCCCGGTGGCTCGGACTATAAGCTGCGCGCCAGAGAAGTGATTGACGTCCCCATCGACGCGTCCCTGGTGACGATCTCCGCTTGCCGGAGCGCGGGAGCCCGTACCTATGCCGGCGAAGGTCTCGTCGGCCTGGCCTGGGCTTTCCTGGAAGCCGGCGCGCAGAACGTGATTGCAGGGTTGTGGGACGTCGACGACCGGTCTACCGCCGAACTGGCATCCCACCTGTACGCCGGGCTGGCCCATAACGCCGATCCAGCCGATGCGCTGCGGGCAGCCAAACTGGAACTTCTCCATGCGCGCGGTGTGTCGCGCAGGCCCTATTACTGGGCGCCGTTCGAGCTGTTCACCCGGCAGATCCGATAGCCGGGCGCGTTACCCACCCAACTGGCGGAACAGCCAGAACAGGAAACCCGCTAGCACGATGGAAGCCGGCAGCGTGAGCACCCACGCCATCGCCAGGTTCCGCACGGTCGACCATTGCAAGCCCGAATGATTGGCCGCCATGGTCCCGGCGATGCCGGATGAGAGCACGTGTGTGGTGCTTACGGGCATTCCGAACCAGTCCGCCGCGCCGATGGTGGCCATGGCCGTGATCTCGGCGGCCGCGCCTTGGGCGTACGTCAGGTGGTCTTTCCCGATCTTCTCGCCGACGGTAACCACGATGCGCTTCCAGCCGATCATGGTGCCCAGCCCGAGCGCCATCGCCACCGCAACCTTGACCCATAACGGAATGAACTTGGTGGCGCTATCAATGTTCTTCTTGTAATTCGCGAGCACCGCCGAATCCTCGGCTGTGAACTTCGGCGACCCCGATTTCTGGATCAGCCGCAGAGCTTCACTCACCACGTACATGTCATTGCGGAAGTTCGGCGTGCGATCGGCCGGCACGTGCTTGAGTTCCTTGTACAGTGCCATCTGGTTGCCGATGTCATTGACCAGCGTGCGCAGCGCCAGCATGGTGTTTGCGTTAAACTCGCGCGTGCGGATATAGGCCGTCACATCGTCACGGGCACTGGCGATCACCGCGTCGGGTGAAACGTACTTCGTCAGCGTGTCGGCTGCCTGCCGCGAAACCGTGACAAATTCCTGCGATTGCCGCGCGGTCACCGCATGGTTCAACGCATAGGCCGTGGGCACCGTGCCGATCAGGATCAGCATGATCAGCCCCATGCCCTTCTGGCCGTCGTTCGAACCGTGTGCGAAGCTCACGCCTGTGCAGGTGAGTACCAGCAGCGCACGAATCCACAGCGGCGGCGGAGTGTCGCCTTCAGGCGCCTGGTAGAGCCGCTTGTCGGGAATCACCAGCCGAACTACCATCAGGAGCAATCCGGCGCATACAAAGCCTACAATCGGCGAAATCAGCAGCGTCTTTCCGACGTTCATCGCCTGGCCCCAATCGACGCCGCTCGTGCCCGTCTTCACAGCCGTGAGCTGATTCGCGATCCCCACGCCGATGATGGAGCCGATCAACGTGTGCGAGCTGGAGGCCGGCAGGCCGAAGTACCAGGTCCCCAGGTTCCAGATGATCGCGGCCACCAGCAGTGCGAAGACCATTGCAAAACCGGCTCCGCGGCCTACTTGCAGAATCAACTCCACCGGTAGCAGCGAGATGATGCCGAAAGCTACAGCACCGGTGGAAATCACCACGCCGAGGAAGTTCCAGAACCCGGACCACACCACCGCTACGTGCGGTTCGAGTGAATGCGTGTAGATCACGGTGGCCACGGCGTTCGCCGTGTCGTGAAAACCATTTACGAACTCGAAGCCCAGGGCGGTGAGCAATGCCACGCCCAAGAGCAGGTATGCGAAACTCGATGCCGTGCGCACGCCCGACAAGTCGGTCGCCAAGCTGATGCCGGCGTAAAGTATGCCGGCTATGAAAATAACGCCAAATACCAGCATCCCCGCCTTGCTCGGCGACTTCGCCAGCTTGGCTTGTACTGCCGCGGTTGCGGTTGCCGCAGATGCCATGAGCCCCTCCTTATGGGTGAACTTCGCAGCATACAACACGCTGTTACACTTTAAATTACGGAATAGTGACAGTTTGGTTAAGGAGTGTCGTAGGCTCTTAGTTCACCCACGGGCCGCGGCCGGATCCGTGCTTCCGCATGTAAACCTGGAACTTCTTTTTGGCTCGCTGCAGCTTGTAATTGCGATACCAGCGCCTTACTTCGTACATATCCAGTTGCGGCAGCCGCGCCTTGAGATACAGCAGTCCGAAAAGCATTCCGCCCAGGTGCGCGATGTTGCTTACGCCGCTGTTCTGCGTGCCCAGCGCGGAGAGTAGTTCGATGCCGCCGTAAATCATGACGAAGTATTTCGCCTTGATCGGGAAAAGGAAGGCAAACAGGATGGTCACTTCCGGATACAGCACGCCGAAGGCCAGCAGCAGACCATAGATCGCTCCCGAGGCGCCGATCGTACTAACGCCGTACGGCGGTGGAAGCGATGCGCGACCCAAAAGCGTATTCACCAGCACGTCGCAGATCCCCGCGCCGATGCCGCAGAGGAAATAGTATTTAAGGAAGCGTTGTGTTCCCCAATCCTTTTCAAGCGTGATGCCGAACATCCACAGCGTGAACATATTGATCAGCAGGTGCCAGACGCCGCCGTGCAGGAAAAGGTAGGTCGCCAGTTGCCAGATCCGGAAGTTGTGCAGGACGTGATAGGGCGAGAGCGCGAACCAGTCGAAGAGTTCGCGGATGAGCGCCTCGTCCCGTGCCAGCAGGAAAAGCGCCACAAAGATCGAGCAGTTGCTGATCAGCAGCCACTTCACGCCGCTCGGGAAGTAGTTGGAGGAAAAGAAATGGGTGGAGCTGTACCTGGCGTTGTACCGCATGAAGCCCTTCGGAAATAGGATAACAGAGTAGGACGGACGTACCAGACTGGGTCCTAGAAAGCGTCGTCGGCCCGGCCGTACCGGTTTAGAAAATAGGCGCCGGTCTGCAGCAGCGCTGCCGATGCGAACCAGACCTGCCAATGCGAGAACAAGCCGGTACGGATGGCAAAATTGCTCGTCCAATGCGGGTCTGCCGCCAGACGCCAGGTGCCCAGGGCCGCTGCCATGACCGCCGCCGGTGTGAGAAACGACGCGAAAGCCATGGCCACGCGCCGGTTCTTGCGGCGTTTGCGCTCCACTTTCGGCCCTTTTCCGAAGCGGATGCGAACCACCATCTCTCATACCACTCTAACAGCAATTGCGCTAAATTAATCAGTTCGAGAGAGAGGCAATCATGATTCATAGACTGAAGGCCGCTGTTTTCGGCACCGGATTTGTCGGGCGGGTACACCTGGAGGGAATCCGCCGCCTGGGGTTTGTCCAGGTCTACGCGATCGGCGAGAGCCAAAAGGAAAAAGCGCGCCGGTTGGGCGAGGAGTTCCACGTCGACAAGACAGCCAGCGATTACCACCAGATTCTGGACGATCCGGAGGTGGATGTGGTCCACGTGTGCACACCGAACGCGTTGCACTTCCCCATGGTGAGCGACGCGTTGAATGCGGGCAAGCACGTCATCTGCGAGAAACCGCTGTCGACTTCCGTTGAGAATGCCCGCAAACTGGTGGCGCTCGCGCGCGAAAAGAACCTCCGCAATTGTACTTTCCATAACCTGCGCATGTACCCCATGGTGCAGCAGATGCGGCGCATGCGCGAGGCCGGCGAACTCGGCGAAATTCTGGTGGTGCAGGGTACCTACTCGCAAGACTGGCTGCTCTACGATACCGACTGGAACTGGCGCATCGATTCCAAAGCGAACGGCCCATCGCGCTGCATGGCCGATATCGGGTCGCACTGGTGCGACATGGCGGAACACGTCACGGGCAAGCGCATCACGTCGGTGTGCGCCGATTTGCAGACGTTCCACAAGACCCGCAAGCGGCCGAAGGGCTCGATCGAAACTTTCGCCGGCAAGACGCTTTCACCCGAGGACTATGACGAAGTACTCATCGAGACCGAAGACTTCGGCGCGGTCGTGTTCCGCATGGGGGACCGGACGCGCGGCGCATTCACGGCCAGCCAGTTGAACGCGGGGCGCAAGAACCGCCTCAACATCGAAATCTACGGCAGCAAAGCTTCCGTCTCCTGGGATCAGGAGAAGCCGGACGAGCTTTGGATCGGCCACCGGAATACGCCGAACGAAGTAATCATTAAGGATCCGTCCCTGATGCTGCCTGCCGCGCGGCCCTATGCCGATCTGCCGGGCGGCCACAGCGAAGGCTACGACGACACCTTCAAGCAGATGTTTCGCCGCTTCTACCGCTCTGTGGAAGACGCTTCGGTGCCTGTCGAGTATCCGCAATTCGCCGACGGCTTGCGGCAGCTCCAGATTCTGGAAGCCGAATTGGACAGCGCCGCCTCTCGCGCGTGGACCGATGTCCCCGTGACCGAAGAACTCGTCTCAGCGGCCTAGTCTCTGCATGTGGAGCAGGCCCCCGGCCTGCGGCGGCCTCGATAGGCCGCCCACAACGCAATGAAGAATGTGATCGTCGGGACCGCGGGCCATATCGACCACGGCAAAACTGCTTTGGTCAAGGCCCTCACCGGCATTGACGCCGACCGTCTCGAAGAAGAGAAACGCCGCGGAATCACCATCGACATCGGTTTCGCGCACCTGCAACTGACGCCCGAGCTGCGTCTGGGCTTCGTCGATGTTCCCGGCCACGAGCGATTCATCAAAAACATGCTGGCGGGCGTGGGTGGCATCGACGTGGTGCTGTTCGTCATCGCCGCCGACGAATCCATTAAGCCGCAGACCCGCGAACACTTCGATATTTGCCGGCTGCTGGGAATCCCGCGCGGCGTCGTGGCCCTCACCAAGTCGGACCTGGTCGACCGCGACATTCTGGAACTGGTGCGCCTCGAAGTCGACGAATTCGTGGCCGGTTCGTTTCTCGAAGGCGCGCCGGTGATCGCCGTCAGTTCGACGACTGGCGCCGGCCTCGACGAACTGCGCGGCGCATTGGGACGGGCCGCTTCCGCGGCGGCGGCAAAGAGCGCAGCCGGTCACTTCCGCCTGCCGCTCGATCGTGCGTTTACAGTGAAAGGCTTCGGTACCGTGGTTACCGGCACGCTGATTTCCGGCTCGGTGCACAAAGAGCAGGAAGTGGAACTCTATCCTGTAGGACGCCGGCTGCGCGTGCGCGGCGTGCAGGTTTACGGCGCGCCCGCCGAGCAGGCCGCGGCCGGAGAGCGCACCGCGTTGAACCTGGCGGATGTCGAACCCGCCGGCGTCGCGCGCGGCATGGTCCTGGCGGCTCCTGGCGCGTTCCGCGCTACCACGCAAGTCGATTGCTCGCTCGAACTGCTGGCGTCGGCCAAGCCGTTGAAGCAGCGCGCGCCGGTGCACTTTCACGCTGGCACTGCGGAGGTCGAAGCCCAGGTGCGGTTGCTCGGTGGATCGGCGATGCTGCAGCCGGGTGAGCGCGCCTTTGCGCGGCTGGTGTTGCGCCAACCCGCGCTCCTGCTGCCCGGCGATCGCTTCATAATTCGCCGATTCTCTCCCGTGGTGACGATCGGCGGTGGCGTGGTGCTGGATACCGGCGGGGTCCGTTATCGCAAGAGCGACGCGGCGGTCGAGCGTTTGCGCACGCTGGCGGAAGCCCCCGTTGCCGCGCGCATCGCGCTGCTGGTGCGCGAGTCGAAATACGGCATGAGCATGGCTGAGCTGGTCGCACGTACCGGACTGCGCGAGCGCGAGATCGTCGCGCCCGTCCTGGTGCTCGAATCCTGGTGCGTAGACCCTGCCTGGTTCCGCACCGCGCGCGAGAGACTGGTGGCCGCCCTGCGCGGCTTTCACCAGCAGCATCCGCTTTTACCTGGCACGCCGAAGCAGGACTTGCGTGGCCGCGAGTTGCCCGATTCGCCGCCGTTTCTAATCGAAGCGCTGTTGGGGCAGTCCAAGGAAATCGTGGTGGAGGGCGAAACCGTGCGCCTGGCCAATCACAAAGTGGTGCTCAAGCAGGACGAAGAACAGGCCCGGGCCGTCATTGAGCGAGCCTTCGAGCAGGCCGGGTTGGCCGCGCCGGGAGTGCCGGACGTGCTGGCGAAGTCCGGCGTGGAGCCCGCGCGGGCACGCTCGCTGCTGCAAATCCTGCTGCGCGAAAAGCGCTTGGTTCGCGTCCATGACGAACTGGTGCTGCATCGCGGGGCCGTGGAGGATCTGCGCGCCAGGCTGGCCGCACACAAGGGTGCCCGCGTCAGCGTAGGCACGTTCAAAGAGTGGACCGGCGTTTCGCGCAAGTACGCCATTCCGCTTCTCGAATACCTGGACCGCGAACACGTGACTCGCAGAGAAGGCGACGAGCGTATCGTGTTGTGAACTCCGCGCGCGGGGATTACAATCGCCACATGACAGCTCAGAACTTCTCCAACCACGCCCGGATCGTGAAGGGTTTTCACGGCGTGTTGGCTGGCCTGCTCCTCCTCACGCTGGTCGGGTCGCTGGTGAATCTTTTCCGCTCATGGGGCGATCACGAGCGGATCTACAGCGCGTCGCTGATCGTGGTCCTGACCATTTGTTGCGGCTTCCTTTTCTACTACTGCCGCACGTTTCCGCTTAAAGCGCAGGACCGCGCGATTCGCGCCGAGGAGAATCTCCGCCACTTCGTGTTGACCGGCAAGCTGCTCGATGCGCGGCTGGCTGTCGGGCAGATCGTCGCGCTGCGCTTCGCTCCCGACGACGAATTCGTCGACCTCGCCCGTAAGGCGGCTGAGAGCGATATGCCGGCCGGCGCCATCAAGCGCGCGATCAAGAACTGGAAACCGGATTATTATCGTGCATAGGTAGACCAAATGGCGCGTACCGAATCCATCATGCGGGGTCTGGGGACTCCGGCAGCCGATTTCGAATTGCCGGATGTGGTGTCCGGCACGATCGTTGCACTCGGCGATTTTGCGGATAAGAAGGCGTTGCTGGTGATGTTCATTTCCCGGCATTGCCCGTACGTCCAGCACGTCAAACACGAACTGGCGCGACTGGGAAAGGATTACGCCGCCCGGCCGCTCGGAATCGTGGCCGTTTCTTCCAATTACGTTGTGCAATACCCGGACGACGCTCCCGGACGGCTCAAGGAAATGGCCGCCGAGTTGGAGCTGAATTATCCGCTCTGTTACGACGAGACGCAACAGGCCGCCAAAGCATACGAGGCCGCCTGTACGCCGGATTTCTTTCTTTACGATGACAGCCGGCACTTAGTCTATCGCGGCCAGTTGGATGGCAGCCGTCCCGGAAACGGTGTTCCGGTGACGGGCGCCGATCTGCGCGCCGCGATTGACGCGGTGTTGGCCGGCCGTCCCGTAGATCCCGTGCAGCGCCCCAGCGTCGGATGTAACATCAAGTGGAAGCCATAGCGGCTGGGTCGTGTCCCGCCAATGTTACAGGGTAGTGACGCCCTGCATTTTTTCCTTGCCCTTCCCCGGGATTCTTAGGACACTGAAATTTTGGAGGCAGGAGTGGAGAGAACCGCCAGAAAAGGCTCCCTCGTGATGGAGCCGACGGAGCGCTGGACCCCGCAGCACGCCAGCGACTTGTACGATGTTGCCAGTTGGGGTAAGGGCTATTTTTCGGTAGCCGGCAACGGCCATATCTGCGTCCATCCGGATAAAGATCCGCAGCGCTCCATCGATCTGAAGCAGTTGGTCGACACGCTGGTGCTGCGCGGTATCTCGCTGCCGGTGCTGATCCGCTTCGCCGGCATCCTGCAACACCGGCTCGGAGAATTGTACAGCGCCTTCCAGACTGCCATCACCGAGCATCGTTATCAAGGCGAATACTGCTGCGTGTATCCGATCAAAGTGAACCAGCAGCGCCAGGTCGTGGAGGAGGTGCTGGAGTTTGGAAGGCCGTTCCGGTTCGGCCTGGAGGCCGGATCGAAACCCGAGTTGCTGGCCGTCATGGCGATGGCCGACAACGATACGCCGATCGTGTGCAACGGATTCAAGGACGACGAGTATATCGAGATGGCGATGCTGGCCCACAAGATGGGCCGCCACATCATTCCAGTGGTCGAAAAATACACAGAGCTGCACCTGATCCTGCGCTACTCGGAGAGAGTTGGAGTACGGCCCAGAATCGGAGTGCGCGTCAAGCTGGCCAGCCGTGGTTCTGGCCGATGGCGCTCGTCGGGCGGCTACCGCTCCAAGTTCGGCCTCTCTGTCAGTGAGGCCGCGCGTGCCCTACAGGAACTAAAAGACGCCGGCATGGCCGATTGTTTGAACCTCCTGCATTTCCATCTCGGCAGCCAGATCACGAACATCCGCCAGATCAAAGGCGCCGTGAACGAAGCCGCGCGCGTGTACGTCGAGTTGGTGCGCGCCGGCGCGGGCCTGCGATATCTCGATGTGGGCGGCGGCTTGGGCATCGATTACGACGGCTCCCAGACTGACTTCGAATCGAGCGTCAACTACACGCTGCAGGAGTACGCCAACGACATCGTCTATCACATCCAGAGCGTCTGCGACGAAGCCAGCGTGCCGCATCCCACCATCGTGACCGAGAGCGGGCGGGCCATCGCCGCCTATCACAGCGTTCTGGTCTTCAATGTTCTGGGCGTGGCCGGCATGGGCGAATCCGACATCCCCACGGATATCGGCCCGGACGCCGAGCAGCCGCTCATCGATCTGCAGGAAACCAATCGCGCGCTGACCACCAAGAATCTGCTCGAGAGCTACCACGATGCCCAACAAGCGCTCGACCAGGCGCTCAATCTGTTCAGCCTCGGATATCTTACGCTCGATCAACGCTGCCAGTGCGAAAACCTGTACTGGGCGATCAGCCGCCGCATCCAGGCTCTGGCCCAATCGCTCGATTATTTCCCGGAAGAGTTGGAAGGCCTCGACGCCATGCTCTCCGATACTTATTTCTGTAACTTCTCGCTGTTCCAGAGCATGCCAGACAGTTGGGCCATCAAGCAGTTGTTCCCAATCATGCCCATTCATCGCCTGGAAGAGGAGCCCCTGCGCCACGCCATTCTGGGCGACATCACCTGCGATTCCGATGGCAAGGTGGACCAGTTTATCGACCGCCGTGACGTCAAGCGCACGCTGCCGCTACATCCCTTCGATGGGAGCAATTATTACCTGGGCGCGTTTCTGGTAGGCGCTTATCAGGAGATCCTGGGCGATCTGCACAATCTGTTCGGCGACACCAATACCGTGCATGTGCGTCTCAGCGAGACCGGCGAGGTCATGCTCGACTCGGTGATCAAGGGCGACACCGTGCGCGAAGTGTTGAACTACGTACAGTTCTCGGCCGATGCGCTGGTCAGCCGGCTGCGCCGGGATGTCGAGACCGCCCTGCGCGAAGGACGCCTGGGGTATGAGGAATCCGGCCGCCTGCTGAAGTTCTACGAAGAGGGTCTGCACGGTTACACGTACCTGGAAGACGCTCACGAGCAATAGTAGCGGAGATTGTTTTTGCTTTTTTCCCACCATTAACAGGTGGACTGGACCGGAACACGCCTGCCGGCAATGGTGCGCTACGGCGCCGCCGCGATTCTGGCCGCGCTGGCGGAAGCGGCCCGGCTGCCGCTGCATTCCCCCACTTTCATCCCCTTCATCACCTTCGTGCCCTTTATGTTGGTTGCGGCGGGCCTCGGGGGGGCTGGGCCCGGCTGCCTGACCACCGTCCTTTGCACGCTGGAGGCGATCTACTTCAACACCGAGCCGCTCTATCGCCTCCGGGTCGCGGACCCACGGCATTGGTTTGGCATTGCAGTACTGGCTCTGACCGGAATCGTGGCGAGCATCCTGTTTGAGCGTTTGGCACGTTCCGAGCGGCGGCAGCACGCCGCGTGGCTGGAATTGGCCACCATCCAGGATCACGTTCCCGTTATGCTGCTGGTCGTGGACGAAGATCTGCACGTTTGCGAGGCAAATAGCTTGGCCGTCCGATTCTCGGGAAAAGAGCCGGCTGACATTCTGGGGCTATGCCCCGGGCCTGCGATCGGGTGCCTGAATGCCCTTGCTGATCCCGGCGGATGCGGCCACGGTCCGGACTGCACAAGGTGCACCATTCGCCTAACGGTTTCCGACACCCTCCTGCATGGCACTCCGCACGCCGCGGTGGAGGCTTGGGTTCCGGTCGTGGTGGACGGAGCGGAACAGATGCGCTGCCTCCTGCTGTCCACCGTGCCGATGGAACTCGAGGGAATGCGCCGCACCATCCTGATCTGCGCGCTAGACATCACCGGACAGAAGCAGGCGGAAACGGATTTGCGCCGCCAGGGCCAATTAATCGATCTGGCGCATGACGCCATCATCGTGGCCGGCGAGAACCGCGTCATAAAGGGATGGAACACGGGCGCGGCGGAAATGTACGGTTGGACCCAGCAGGAAGCGACCGGCAACGTCATCCATCAACTGCTCAGAACCGCCAATGTTTCGATTCACGAAATCGACGAGGTCCTCCAACGCTGCGGGCGGTGGGATGGCGAGTTGATGCAGACCCGGCAGGACGGCACTCCGATCGTGGTCGAGAGCCGCCAGATCCTGTTGCGTGATTCCCCCAGCAACACGGCCGGGATTCTGGAGGTCAATCGCGACATCACCGGGCGCAAGCAGGCCGAAGAGGAGATCCGCGCCTTGAACGCCAATCTGGAGCAGCGCGTGCGCGACCGCACCTCGCAATTGGAAGCCGCCAATCACGAGCTCGAGTCCTTCGCCTATTCCGTTTCGCACGATCTGCGCGCGCCGTTGCGCGGTATCGACGGTTGGAGCCTGGCGCTGATGGAGGACTTCGGCGCCCAGCTCGACGAAGAGGCCAGGCATTATCTCGGACGGGTGCGTTCCGAGGCACAACACATGGGCCGCCTGATCGACGATCTTCTGAAACTCTCGCGCATCGCGCGCGCGCCTCTCGAACGCGATTCCGTGGATCTGACGGAACTGGCCGCGGCCGTTGCCGGCCGGTTGCGGGAAGCTCACGCCGACCGCCAGATCGAGTTCGCCATCCAACCGGGGATCAGAGCTCAGGGCGATGCCCAATTGCTCGAGGTGGCGCTTACCAACTTGATGGATAATGCCGTCAAGTTCACGAGCAAACGTCCCGACGCGCGCATCGAGTTTCACCAGACCGCTCAGGCAGGGCAGCCTGTTCTCTGTGTGCGCGATAATGGGGTGGGATTCGATATGAGTTACGCCCGCTCCCTGTTTTGCGCTTTCCAACGATTGCACCGCGCATCCGAGTTTCCGGGCTCCGGCATAGGTCTGGCTACGGTGCAGCGCGTCATTCACCGCCACGGTGGCCGGGTCTGGGCGGAAGCCAAGCCGGGCGAGGGCGCTTCGTTTTACTTCACTCTGGGAGAAACGGTTGACCGCTCGAACGATTCTGCTTATCGAGGATAACCCGAGCGACATCGAACTGACACGGCGCGCGCTCGAGCGCAGCCACGTCGTTAATGAACTGGTGGTCATCCAGGATGGCCAGGAAGCTTTGGATTACCTGCTGGGCACGGGCGAGCAGGCCCGTCGCGATGTACCCGGTCTGCCCCGCTTGGCTTTGCTCGACCTGAAGCTGCCGCGCGTGCCGGGCCTCGAAATCCTGCGCGCCATCCGGGCCAACCCTCGGACCCGCCGCCTGCCGGTGGTGATTCTCACGTCGTCGAACGAAGAGCGGGACATCGCCGCCAGCTATGACCTGGGCGTCAACAGTTACATCCAGAAGCCCGTCGACTTCAACCGCTTTGCAGAAGCCGTCCGGCAGCTGGGCCTCTATTGGCTCATCCTGAACGAAGCGCCGACTCCGCTCACCTAGCGCGTTCCAGCACGGCCTTGACCTTCTCTGCCAGTTGCGCGGCGCTGTACGGTTTCTGGATAAAGCCTGAGAACCGCTCGTCGGCGAACCGTTGAATGGCCTCCGCTTCGTTGAAGCCGCTCGAAAGCACAATCTTCAGGTCCGGCTGCACTTCCCTGAGCGCGCGCAAGGCTTCTTCGCCGCCCAGCACCGGCATCGTCAGATCCAACAACACCAGGCGGACGCTGCCGCGATGCGCGCGTAACAGGCCCACGGCTTCGCGGCCGTCAGAGGCCAGCAACACGCCGTAGCCTTGCCTTTCGAGCGCCGCCTTGGCCGCGCGCCGCACGATCGGTTCATCGTCCGCCACCAGGATGGTCCCCGAACCGCGAAGATCCCGGTTCCCGGCGGGCGACAGGCCCCTGGTTGCCAGGCGCGTGGTGGCCGGCAGCAATACCTGGAACGTCGTTCCCTGGCCGGGCGCGCTCGACAGGCGGATCGCGCCTTTGTGTCCCCGCACGATTCCCAGCGCCGCCGAAAGCCCCAGCCCCCGGCCGGAAAACTTCGTGGTGAAGAAAGGATCGAAGATCTTGGATTGGGTCTGCGCGTCCATGCCGCAGCCAGTGTCCCGAACCTCCAGAACTACGTAGCGGCCTGGCTGCAATTCCGCTCCCGTCAACGTTTCGGGGCCGTGCGTTTGGCCGATTGTGGTTTGGCCGGTGGCGACCGTCACGGTGCCGTTCTTGTCCTCCGCAATTGCCTCCGCCCCGTTGATGACCAGATTCATGATGAGCTGCTGCAACTGCCCTCGATCGCCCTCGGTCGCCGGCAGATCGGACGCCAAGTCCAGCTGCAATTCGGTCGACCGCGGAATCGAAGTCCGCACCAGCGCGGTCATCTCGCGTGTCAATTCCGAGAGGTCCACGGCCTGGATCACGAAGCGGCCTTTGCCGGAATAGGCCAACAGTTGCCGCGTCAGGTGGGCCGCGCTGTCCGCGGCACGGATGACTTCCTCGAGATACAGCCGCGCCGGGTGTCCCGCGGCGAGCACATCCAAGGCCAGCGTCGCGTTGCCAATCACGCCGGTCAGCAGATTGTTGAAATCGTGCGCGACACCACCCGCCAGCACGCCGATACTCTCGAGCTTCTGTGTCTGCCGCATTTGCTCTTCGAGCCGCTTGCGCTCCGTGACGTCGCGATAGTTGACCACGATTCCCGCAATCACGCGGTCCGCCAGAAGGTTCTTGCTGACAGCCTCGATCCAACGCCACGATCCGTCGCGGTGACGCACGCGCAGTTCGGATGTGGATACCGCGCCGGGATGCGCCGCGAACTCGGCGAACTCCGCTTTCGCACGCGCCCGGTCCTCCGGATGCACTATGCCGAAGCCGTTGCCACGCATCGATTGATGGCTCTCATAACCCAGGATCGCCGGACCGGAGTACTTCACATTGCCGCGCGCATCCATCAGCACGAATCCGTCCGCGCTGTTCTCGATCAAGGCGCGGAAGCGCTGCTCGCTCTCCCGCAGGGCGCGCTCTACCCGCTTCAGTTCGGTGATCTCCTGCACCACGCCGGCCACTCCCAGAACCTTGCCCGACGCGTCTTTCACCGGATAATAGCTGGCCAACAGATCGCGCGGGTTGCCCGCCCCCGGCTTCTCGGTACGTACCTGCCAGTCGAGCACCGGGCGCCCCGATTCGATGATGCGCCGCAGCAGCGGCGCCACGAACGGCGCCGCATCAGGAATTACTTCCCATACCGTGCGCCCAAGATGTTCCCCGGCAGGCAGGCCGTTCATCGCCGCCAGCCGCTCGTTGATGCGCAAGTAGCGCAAGTCTACGCCAATCAGGCACAGACCCACGGGCGCCGTATGGTAGATGTGCTCCAACTCGGCTAGTTCGCGTTGCGCGGTCTCTTCGTTCTCGCGCAGGATCTGTTCGAAGCGTTTTTGACCGGTAAAGTCGCGGAAGTTGACGACTACCGCGCCCACGCTCGGGTCTGCCAGCAGATTCGTGCCGAAGTGCTCGGTCCAGATTACGTCGCCGTCTTTGCGAATCGCGCGCAACTGGACCGTGAGGGTTTGTCCAGGCAGCGCGATCAACTCACCCAAACGCTGCCGCGCGAGCGGCCAGTCCTCCGGCAGAACCAATGTGCACGCGTCGCGGCCTATCAATTCGTGTGAGGAGTACCCCAGAATGCGTGTGGCCGCCGGACTGGCGTATTGCAGAACGCCATCGGCATCCAGCAGGCAAACCGCGTCGAAGCTATTTTCGATCAGGGCCCGAAAACGAGCTTCGCTGCGCTGGATGTCCTCCTCCAGCCCGCGTTGCCGGACGCGATCCTGGGCGGCTGCCAATTCGCGCTCCACGGCGTGCGCCAGGCGCGAGAGCCGGTCCTTCATCACAATATCGCGCGCGCCGGCCCTCACCGCCGAGACCGCGGCCTCATCCACCACCGTCTCGGATACCAGCAACACCGGCGCGGAAATGCGCTTCTCGCGGACCAGCGACAGGACGCCCTGGTACGTGAAATCGCGCAGACGATAGGCGCACAAAACCATGTCCCAGGCGCCGCTTTCGAGGGCGTCGTCGACTTCGGCATGCGTGGCCACCCGGCGCGTAACCGGCTCGTAACCGGCCCGGCGCAGTTCGGCTGCCATCCGTTCCGCGTCCTCGGCGGAATCTTCCACGATCAGGACATTCAGGAGACGCGCAGCATCAGCCTCACGTGGGCCCATTGTTTTTTATTGTAGGGCAGACTGCCAGCCGGGGACGGGTTACGCCAGTTGCAGCGCCTGGCGCAGTGCGGGATCGCTCTTGACGCGCCAGATCTTGCTGTCGAGATAGTAGTGCGTCAGGCCGAATCCGCAGAAGAAGCCAAACGCCAGATCGGAGACCTGCCCGAGATGAAACCCCGGCACGCGATAAAGCGCGCTGAACACCAGCGCCACCAGTACGTAGTTCCACAAACTGTGCGACACTGCCCGGGGGATGCGCCCGTGGTCCTCGCCCTCGGCCGCGCCGTAGCGGTTGCGGTTGTGAAACCAGATCAGCGCATGGTATTGCAGATTGTGCACGATCGTCACGGTGGGCACCGCGCCCATCCAGCTCATGTATGCGAACGTCAGCCAGTGCAGCGGAATCACGCCCGCGAACAGCAGGTATTTGGGCAGGTTGAGCGGATCTCCGTTGCGCAAGCGTATGACCTGCCTTCCCGCCCACGCTACCGCCGTGACGGCTACCAGCGACCAAAGAAACGGCTCCAGGCGCGGAAAAGAAAACTGCAGGCCCAACTCCTCCGGGTGATGAATGAAGAAGCGGTGGAACGGCGGGAACACGGTCGTCACACCCAGAAACCAGCGATCGAGAAAATTGTCACGCTTGTCCAGGTCGCGGTTCTTTACCTTGTACAGGACCATGATGCCGTAATGCTGGCGGATCACATGATAGTAGGCCCACACTGCCACGATCATCGCGAGGATGGCCTTGCCGCCCAGCAGCGCCAGTAAGGGGCCCAGCGCGAAGAAGAAAGCGGCGCTGCCGAACAGCAGCGCGCGGCGCGTGCGGCGCGCCTCGCTATCGAAGAACGTGCGTGAGGCGGTGCCGAAGATATGCGTGCCGTCGAACCCGACCGACCAGAACCACCACAGAAAAGAAATCGGCACGTGCAGGGCGACATTCGCCAACAGGTAGGCGTATCCGGCCAGCGAACTGCCGACTACAAAAGCCAGGTCAACGCCGCGCGTGATGATCCAGCGATGCCCCAGGCGTGCCTGTGGCTGGAACACGGGCCCAGGTACAGTTTGTGTGAGTGTGGCCAATGTTTATCAGTGTACACGATGCTCATTGGCCCTTCTTCGATTCGAGTTCCGCTTTCAACTCGCGGTAGGCCGTCTCTTCGTAGTTCGTTTTCAGACGTTCGTGCCCCTCGGCGGAGCGCGGCCCTTCGTGGCGTTCCACGCGGCTTAACAGCGCCGCGGCCTCGTCGTCGTTCGGATTCCGTTCCAGCACGGACCGGAAACTGCTCGCGGCGGCCGCATACTGCGCGGCTCTCCACAGCGCGCAGCCCAGGTTGAACTGGTAATCCAGATCGGAGTTGTCGCCTTCGAGGGCCTTGCGGAAGCTCTCGATCGACGCATTCACGTTGGTGCGTGCCTGCGCCGCGCCCAGGTCGTTGTACACTTCGTTCAACGGAACCGTGGCGGCCACGATCTCAAAACATTTTGCCGCAGCCGCGTAATCGCCGGTGTGGTAGTCGCACAATCCCAGGTAAAACTGCGCTTCGAGATAATGCGGATCGTTGGTGGTCACCCGCCGCAGCCAGCTCTCGGCTGAGCGATAGTCCTTTTTCACCCAGTAGTTCTTGCCCAATTGGAAGCAGGGTTGCGAGTAGGTGTCGTCGAGGCGCGCGGCTTGCAGAAAGAAACGATGCTGCTGGTCCGGGTCGGCCGAGATCAGCCCGCGAATGTACGATTCGAGCGCATTCAGCCGTACGCGTGGCCGGTTCCGTAGAAACTCGTCTTCCGGGGGTGCTGTCTTGGGATTGAGGGCCTGCAAGCTCTGCCAGCTCATGCGCGCCTCCAGCACGGCCAGGTCTTCGAGCGGCCCCTCTTCGGCCAGCTCCGGACCTTCGCGGACCCGCCGCAAATTCAGGATCCGCGCGGTGAGGCGCAGCGTGCCCCGCGATCCGGACTTGGAATCCGGCGCCGCCGGCGTCATCTGGTAGTGTCCACAAATCACCCGCGAAGCGTCCAATACTTCGCCGGTCTTGATGATCGAGGCCTCAGTGAGCACCGCGTTCGGCCGCAGCGACAAGCGCCGGAATGCTTCGAGCCGGTCGCTGCGGTCGAGGGCCAGCACACCCTGCGCCACCAGGGATTCCCGGATGGCTTCGGAGATACTTTCGCCGATCCAGTCCAGGTTCGACGCATTGGATTGATTCAAAAAGGGAAGGACTAACACGGTCTCCGCGCGCACAGCCGAAAGACCGGAAACCAGCCAAAACCAAAGAAAAAACCACTGCCGAAGGTGCATCTCAATTCAGTGTACCAGCGGCTAAGAAGGGTGCTGCGGACCAGCACCCCGTCCCGGGCTCGCGGCCGGTCAGTCCAGCACGAGCTTCATGTTCGTGCCGCCCACCACAATCTCTTCAATCTTGTTCTTTCCGTCCGCATTTGCATAGCGGACCTTGGTCGAGGGATACTTGGCGTCGCCGGTCTCAACCTTCACATTGGCTTCGGTGGTCTCTTTGCCGTGCTTGATCAACAGCTTCTGATCCTGCACCTGGAACCTGTAATCGCCGGCCTTCAATTCCGTGCCGCCGATCATGGCGGGCTCAAAGAGTGTTAGAGTGTACGATTTCGCGCTGGCAAATGCCATCCCCGCCAGCAAACACGCAAATAACAACGCTTTCTTCATGGATTCCGCTCCTTAGCTTAGGTGACCGCAATGGCCCAACGGCACGCGTGGCGGTCAATCCAAGATTTAAGACGAGTGGATGCGAAAAAGGTTGTGCGGCGCGCATCAGCAGTTTGTCAAGAAATCACGCACGCGTGCGAGCGCGGCTCCCTGAATGTGTGCATCACCGCCAAAGCCTCTCAGCCACTCCATGCCGGCTTCTTTACGGAACCAGGTCCACTGGCGCTTTGCGTAGTTGCGCGTGTTCCGCTGCGCATAAAACAGGGCTTCTTTAGCGCTCAGCTCGCCATGTAACATCTGCATGACTTGCCGGTAGCCGTGCGATTCAAACGGCTTCGCATTTTCGGGAATTCCTCGCGCGAGCATGCCGCGAACTTCATCCAACAGGCCGCAGTCGAACATTTGCCGGCAACGCTCGTCGAGCCTGCGATACAACTCGGCGCGATCCGGCTCGAGGCCGATCTTGAGCGCGCGATAGCCCGCGAGCGCATCGCGCCCTTCCTGAAACAGATGGCTGGCCGGACGCCGTGCGAGCAGGCACACCTCGAGCGCCCGCATCACCTTGGGCACGTCGTTCGGGTGAATCCGCGCCGCCGTGGCGGGGTCCAGCCGGCGCAACAGGCGGTGCAGCGACCCCGGCCTTCGCTGCTGCCGGGCGCTCAGCCGCTTGCGCAGGGCCTCATCGCGTCCCGGCCCGCGGGACAACCCCTCGAACAAAGCCCGCAAATAGAATCCCGTGCCTCCCGCCACGACCGGCAACCGGCCGCGCTGAGTGATGGCGGCCAAGGCCGTGCGCCCCTGCCGCGCATACTCACCGGCAGTGAAGATCTCGGCCGGTTCGAGCGTGTCGATCAGATGGTGCGGAATCCCACGCATCTCCTCCGGCCGCAGCTTCGCGGTTCCGATGTCAAAGTACCTGTACATCTGCAGCGAATCGCAGTTCACTACCTCGCCATCGAAGGTTTCCGCGATGCGCAGGGCCAGTTCGCTCTTGCCCGCACCGGTCGGCCCCACGACCGCCACCACCGGATGAGATAGGACTACACTCCCCCGTAACGGGTTCTGGTCTTCAGCCGCCGTTATACAATGAAGAGGAACGATCCGACCCTCCCAGGCATCTAGTTGAAAAGGAACCACACGATGAATTGTCCCGCAAAAGCGCTTCTCCTGGCTTTGCCATTGGCGTGTTTGTCATTCGGACAGACCGGTACAGTGGCCGCCACCACCTCAGATAAGGCCGCCGCTTACTACAACTTCTCGATGGGCCACCTGTACGCCGAACTGGCCGGTGTGTACGGCAATCGCAGCGAGTATGCCGGCAAGGCCATTGACTACTACAAACAAGCGCTCAAGCTGGACCCGGGAGCCAGCTTCCTCTTCGAGGAGCTGACGGATCTCTACATTCAGAGCGGCCGGCTCAAGGACGCCGTGGCGGAGGCTCAGGACATTCTGAAGCGCGAGCCGAACAATCTGGATGCGCGCCGCATCCTCGGCCGCATCTACACGCGCATGATCGGCGACGCGCAGTCCGGTAAGGTCAACGAGGAGATGCTGCGTTCCGCCACCGAGCAATACCAGCAGATCACGGCCAAGGACCCCAAGGATATCGATAGCTGGCTGACGCTCGGCCGGCTGTACCGCACTGCCAGCAACTCGGTCGAGGCGGAGAAGGCCTACGGCCACGTGCTCGAAATCGATCCGAGCAACGAAGACGCCCTGACCGGCCTGGCGATCGTTTACTCCGACGTCGGCGACACCCAGAAAGCGATTGAAAAGCTAAAGGCCGTCACCACTAAAGATCCCAATCCGCGCACGCTGTCGGCCCTGGCCAGTTTCTACGAGCAACTCCGCGACTACCAGAGTGCCGCCGAAACCTTGCGCAAAGCTCTCGAACTGGATCCCGAGAACAGCCGGATCAAGCGCACCCTGGCCAAAGACTTGCTCGAATCGAACAATCTCGATGAAGCGCTCAAGTTCTACCAGGATATGGCCGGCGACGACCCGCACGATCCCGAGGCCGCACTGCGCATTTCCGAGATCTACCGCGAAAAGCGCGACTTCGCCAAGGCGCGCAAGTACCTGGATCAAGCCAAGGCGGCGGACCCGGACAACCTGGAAGTGCGTTACGACGAAGTGAATCTGTTGGCCGTGGAAGGCCAGACGGATAAGGCGATCGACGCGCTGAAGTCCATCCTGAAAGAAACCGAGCGGCCCGGCGGCTATTCCGAAGATGCGAAGGCCACCCGCATCAACCTTCTGGAGCGGCTGGGCGAGCTGTACCGCGCCGCCAACCAGAACCAGGCAGCCGTGGATACGTTCCGCCAGATGGCTGACCTGGATCCCCAGGGTTCTAGTGCGCGCGCTTCGGCGCAGATCATCGACACTTACCGCACCGCGAAGGACTACAAGAGTGCGCGCACCGAAGCGGCTGCCGCGCTAAAAGCGCATCCGGGCGACCGTACATTGAAGCTGGTAGACGCCTCGCTGCTCGCCGACATGGGCAAAGTGGATCAGGCGGTCGCCGAATTGCGAGGTCTGCTCAAGGGCGATCATGATCGCGAAACGCAGCTCGCCATCGCCCAAATCTATGAAAAGGCGAAGCGTTATCAGGATATGGCCGGTCCGCTCGACGCCGCGGAGAAGCTCTCGCAGACCAAGCCCGATCAGGAGACCGTGCATTTCATGCGCGGCGCCATGTACGAACGTCTGAAGCAGTTCGAGAGCGCCGAAGCCGAATTTCACAAGGTCCTGGACATGGATCCGGATAGCGCCAGCGCATTGAATTATCTCGGGTACATGTTCGCTGATCGCGGCGTGCGCCTGGATGAGGCCCAGAAGCTCATCTCCCGCGCGCTCGAACTGGAACCCGAGAATGGCGCCTATCTCGACAGTCTCGGCTGGGTTTACTACCGCCAGAACCGGCTGGATGACGCCGCGCAGGCCCTGACGCGCGCCTTAGCCAAGACCGAAACCGGGCAGGATCCCACGGTTCACGATCACCTTGGCGATGTGTACTTCAAGCTTGGCAAAACCAAGGACGCCATCATACAGTGGCAGGCTTCCCTGAAGGAGGCGGACTCTGGCTCACCGGATGATATCGAGCCCGGCGAAGTGGCCAAGATCAACAAGAAGCTGGAGGACGCCAAGGTTCGCCTGGCGAAGGAGACCAGCGGATCGAAGCAGTAAAGACGCTCTAATCTGCGATAGCGCCAAAACGCGACACCTGACACTGCAGGAAAAGCCGCCAAAAACAACAACCGGCCGGGCCCTTCTTGGGACCGCGGCCGGTTAATTGTCTACGAACTGGCAGTCCCAGCTAGAACTGGAACCTGCCCGTGAGCTGGACCGTTCTGGGGGATGAATCGAATCCCAGGAACGTGCCGTACGGGCTCGTGGGGACGCCTGCCATGCCGGTGATCAAGCCGAACGTCGGATCGCCCAACCCGGAATCCGGCAAGCCGAAGTTCGGGTGATTGAATACATTGAAGGCCTGTAAGCCGAGTCCAAGTTCGCGATGCTCGCCGAGCTTGAACGTCCGGTACAGGGCCATATCAATGTCGAAGAAGTGCGGCCCATGGAATTGGTTGCGAGTCTGCGGCGACCAACCCGTGAACCCTTCGAACGTGTCCGAACCGCTGTTGAGAAACGCATTGGCATTCAGACAAGGAGTGCCATTGCCGTTGACGTCCGCCACATTGCCGTGGCCGCAGCCCATCGCCTGCCCACCGCCTGAAATCGGGGTGGCCAGGATCACACCACCACCGTTGGTGATCGCTCCATTCCAGTAGTTGTCCGTAATGGAGAAAGGCAACCCGCTACGCCAGAACCATTTGCCGGACCAGCTCCATCCGCCCAAAACATTCTGCAGGAGGCGGCTGCTGAAATGCGGAGTCGGATTGTAGACCCACGCCGCGTTGAAGCTGTGGCGGATGTCGTAGTCAGAGTTGCCGTAGTTGTCGGCGCGCAGGCTGAGCGGATTGATCTGGCTCTGGGTCAGCGTGTCGCCGTACGTGAAGATGCCGCCGTTCGACGCTTCGTCCAGATTGTGCGACCAAGTATAGTTGAACAACGCTGACAATCCCTGCGAGAGCTGCTTCCGCACTGTTACCGTCAGGCCGTTGTAGTTCGAGATGGCGCCGCTCTGCAGAGTATTCACCTGACCGTAGTTGGGTACAGGCGCGCTGCCGCTCTCGTAAATCCCCTGCCCGCTAGGATAGATCCCGTACGGATCGTAGGCGTTCCACCACGAACTGGTATACGGCAGCCGGATGCCGTGGTTGCCGACATAATTCGCGACAAGGACGAGCGTGTTGGTGAGCTGCCGCTGCACCTGGAGGTTCCATTCTTGCCACTGTGGAGCGTGGTAGGTACCTTCAAACGCGGTGACTGCGGGAGCCGCGAAAACGGATCCGAGTGAGGCGAGTTCCGAGGAGATCTGGTCGTAACTCTTCGTGACGCTGAAGGCATTCGCGGAGTTCTGCCAAATGGCCGCTCCGCCTGCCGGATCGAAGGGCAGAACTCCACTTTTCGGGCGCACGCGGATGGCCACCGAAACCGGCGGGTTGCTCAGGAAATTGTCCACCACACCCGCCGCGGGCGTGTCGTAGAAAATCCCGAAGCCGCCGCTGATGACGGTCTTGTTGTTTTTCGATGGAGACCAGCTGAATCCGAAACGTGGCGAAAGATCGATTGCGTCTACGCCCGGATAGGCTTGGTGCTGGCCGTAGGAGATGTCACTCGCATACGGAACGCTGCCCGGATCGGAACTGCTCACGCTGGCCAACCCGTTCCAGGGGCCCTTGAGGTTAGCGAAGCAATTGATCTGGCAGACCGGATTCGAATTCCGCTCCGCGCGCAATGCCAGGGTCAGCGTCAGGTTTGAGGTGACCTTCCATTGATCCTGCGCGTACATTCCCAGGCCCCACATGGCGATCGGCACGTCGCTCGCGAGATTCAGCGACATGCGGTATTGATACGCCAAGCCGTCCGCAAATTCCTGCATTCCGGAGCCGACATAACCGAAGTAAACGGCCGGGGAGTTCCAGAAAAAGTTGTGGTCGCTCACGTCATACCGCCGGAAATTGACGCCGAACTTCAGGTTGTGATTTCCGTGGATATGCGTGAAGTCGTCGATGAACTGGTACTGCGTGATGTTGCGGCCCTGCGGAAAGTCGTGCAGCAAATTGATGCCGCTGAACGGCACCGTCCCGGAGTCAATAATGTCGTAAGGGAACGTGGCGACCGCGGCGGCGTGATCCTGCTCGAACTGCGCCACGTAATGGCTGAACGTCGCGGTGAAGTTGTTGGTCGAGGTCGGGCCAAAAACGTGCGTCTCGTTGAACTGCATATCGTACGACGGCTGGTGCGAGATCGCATTGAAACTGGAACTGATGGCGCTGATAGATGTAGGTTGGGTGCCGTGGTCGCCTTTGTAACGGAAGTACGCGTTGTCCTTGTCGCCGATCTTCTGGTCTACGCGGCCTGCCAGGATCCATTCGGTGCCCAGCGCATTGGCCGTGCTGCGGAAAGTCGCCGCGCACGGTTGGCTGGATCCGTCAAAGCCAGGAAGTACGACGCTCGAACAGGAACTGGGACTGCCCACGGGCAGCGCCTGCGCAGTGCTGGCGCCGGGGGCATTCAGCCAGAGATTCATCATCTTCTGGTACATCGAATACTCGTTGGGCTGCGTCGCCTGCACGTTGTTCAGCACGGCAGTGGCAAATGCCTGCGTGGGAATCGTTTCGTAGAAAACGTTGGGAAGCACGAAACGCATGCCTTCGTTGTCTACAAAGAAGAACGTGGAATTCTTGCGGATGGGACCGCCCACAGCCGCCGCCCACTGGTTCGCATTATCGAACGGGCGCGGGTCGCCGGATTGGTTCAGAAACCAATCGTTGGCGTTCATGATCCGGCCGTTCCAGTAGTAACCCAAATTGCCGTGAAATTCGTTGGTGCCCGAGCGCGTCACATAGGTGACCTGCGCGCCGGCCAACTGCCCGTATTCACCCGCGTACGGGTTGGCGATTACCGTGGCTTCCTGCACTTCGTTCTGGCCGAGCGTCAGGTTGCTGGCGCCCGAGTTGTTGATGTTGAAGTACGGGTCCATGTCGTTCTCGCCGTTCACGGTGAACAGGTTGGAAGTGGCCGGGAGCCCGTTGAGGGTGAAATTGCCGTAGCCGCCGGTCACGTTCACCACTACGCCTGGGACGGTTTGGGCGATATTGGTGAGATCGCCGCCAGGGCTGGGCAGATCCCTGAACTCGGTCGGCGTGAAAGATGTGTTGATGCTCGATTCGGGATTGATCAAAGGAGCCGCAGCGGCGACTTCCACCGTCTGCGTGGCCGCTCCTACTTCGAGTGTCAGATCCGTCGTCAGGATCTGCCCGACCGCGACCGTGGCCTCGCGCGTCGCCCTTTGGAAGCCAATAGCCGATACGATGACCTGATACCGGCCGGGCTTCAGGAGTGAAAATCGATAGGCGCCGCTCTGATTCGCGGTGGTCGTCTGCGTGGCGCCGGTATCCAAGCTCTTCAATTGGACAGACACACCGGGAATCACAGCCCCGCTCGGGTCAGTGATGGTGCCTGCGATATCTCCGGAGATCAGGGACTGTGCAAATGCCTGCCCGCATAGCGCGAACAGCAGTGCGATCAGAAATAGCCCCAATGTCCTGCTTCTGCTCATGGTTCAATAGTCCTTTCAAATTGATGCGATGTACGTCCGGGTGGAACGGAAAGGCGTAGCATTTTGACGACCACCATCGCCGAAGTGAGGACTATTGTAGTAGGTCTTTTTATTACAATACCTTATATTCTTAATAATCTTAATCTGGGGGAATGGCTCCGTTTTTCCATAGCATACAGCGGCCGACTACCGTAAACTGTATGCCGCAGGGCTTATCCCCGAGCTATTTTGTTTACTCGGGTGCTGGAAGCGACGAATCGGGGAGTCTATACTCTTGTTATCCTAGCAGATCCAGGGCCGCCTGCATCTCGCTGCGCGCGTGCAAGTCCCCGATGCGCGTGCTTGCTTCAATCCCCTCCCGGTAGAGTGTACGCGCCTCTTCGCGGCGTCCCAGTTTTTCGAGCGCCTGTCCGCCGTGATAGTATGCGGCTGAGTAATTCGGATTGATCGCCAGAAGGGCCCGGTACTCCTCGACTGCCAGCTCCAGATCGCCTGCATTGGCATACTCCATCGCCAACCCGTAACGCGAGAAGCTGTCATGCGGGTTCTGCGCTACCATGGTCTTCAGTACCTCCAGCCGGTTGCCCATACCCCTGTGTTACCATACCTGCCGATGGCCTGTCCCTGCTTCTATCCGCTCGAGCGTGCAGCGCAGGCCACCGGCAAGAAGGCGCCCCCAATGCCGCTAGGCGACGCCTGGTCCGGTGTGTGCCGCGCGGTGCCCGGAGCCGAGTTTGCGCCTGCACCGCTGACTGTGCAGCAATTCTGCAACTTCGGCTATGCCCGCGGGAAATGCGCGCGGGTTCCTGCGGAAGTGCCCGACGCCGTGCGATTCAGCATCTCCGACGACCGCGACGGCATCATCCGCATCTATTGGGTAGTGGAGAAAGATCACCTGCCGTTCGCTCACGGGTGGCTCGAGTATTCGCGCGCCGCGGCCGGCTTCACAAATCCTCATTCGGATGCCTGCATCGCACACCAAGCGCAAGCCTACGTTTGTGGATATGTGCGCCGCAAAGAGGAAACCGCCCGCCTATGAACATTTCCGATTGCGGACCCGGTAAGCCGGTGCGCGAATCCATATCGGAGTACGTCGAACTCGCCCTGCCCACCGATGCAAACGGCCTCGGAAATGTGCTGGGCGGCAAGGTGATGCACCTGGTTGATCTGGCAGGCGCTATGGCCGCGATGCGGCACGCCCGCAAGCCGGTGGTCACCGCCTCGTTCGATCATATGCAGTTCCACCACCCGATCCACATCGGCCAGTTGATGGTCCTGCATTCACAAGTGAACCGGGTGTTTCGCACTTCTATGGAAGTGGGCGTCAACGTCACGGTGGAAGATCTCATGACTGGCGAAAAACGCCACACCTGCTCCGCCTTCTTGACCTTTGTCGCCTTGGGCGCAAACGGGCAGCCAACCTGCATTCCGCCGGTAATCGCCGAAACCGAAGAGGAAAAGCGCCGCTATAGCGAAGCCGGTGAGAGGCGCGCCTACCGGCTGGCGATGCGTCAGCGCGAAAGCGAGTAACTCGCGGGGGAGGCTCGCTTACAATGGTTGTTTGATCGTCACCCTCACTGTTAACCCGGCCCTCGACCGCACGATATCCGTAGAGCGGCTCGCTTTCGAAGATCGCGCTTATATCGACTCGCGCCACGACTCCGCCGGCGGCCGCGGCATCAATGCCGCCAGCGTGATCCACGCCTTCGGCGGCCAGCCGCTCGCCATCTTTCCGAGCGGTGGCAAGAACGGCAAACGCTTGGAGGAGTTCCTCGGCGCTTACGGCTATCCCACGCTGGCCGTCCCGATCGGCCACGAGATTCGCACCAACCTGACCATCACCGATCGCCAGGGCCTCACCGTCAGCTTGAATGAGCGCGGACCGCAACTGGAGAAGGCCGAAGTCCTCAAGCTCGAGAAGGCCGTGCAGAAACATCTGGAAGGCGCGTCGTGGCTGCTGCTCTGCGGCAGCCTGCCTCCTGGTGTCCCCGCCGATTTTTATGCGCGGCTGATCGCCGTGGCGCGCCAGAAGAAAGTGAAGACGTTGCTCGATACCGATGGCGACGCTCTGCGCGAGGGCATCGAGGCGGCGCCCACCGTGGCATCTCCCAACCAGCACGAAGCCGAGCGTCTCCTGAATCGCGCTTTGGTCACGCGCAATCACTTCCTCGAGGCGGTGGCCCGCATCCGCGCCATGGGTCCGGAGACGGTACTGCTCTCGCTCGGCAGCCGCGGCGCTTTAGGGGCGATCGAAGGGCACCTCATCGAAGCTATTCCGCCGCGCGTGGAAGTGCTTTGTCCCATCGGCGCGGGCGATGCTCTGGCGGCGGCCTTCGCGTGGTCCATGGAACGCCATAACGACTTCACGGATGCGCTGCGCTGGGGCGTCGCCACGGGGACGGCCTCGGCGACGCTGCCGGGACTGCGACTGGCGTCGCTCGACCAGACCAAGGAGATCTACCAGCAGGTCGAAGTGCGCCGCATCGAATAGGAACCGGTGGAACATACTCCATCTCACGACACCACCCGGAGAACTGTTTCGGGCAAAGGCGAAAGCGTCATGCGGGCCGCCGGCATCGTGTCTGCCGCCGTCTTTCTCAGCCGCATCACCGGTCTGCTGCGCGAGATGATCATGGCCCGCCTGTTCGGCGCCGGCGAGGCTTACGACGCGTTCCTGCTCGGCTTTCGCATTCCCAACCTGACGCGCGATCTGTTCGCCGAAGGCGCGCTTTCCTCGGCCTTCGTTCCCGTCTTCACCCAGTACCTGACCACCAAGGGCAAGCGGGAGGCGGCCGAGCTTTCGAGCCTGGTGGCGACCGCGCTGGTGCTGGTGGTCGGGCTCCTGTGTGTGCTCGGCGTCCTGTTCGCCCCAGCGCTGGTCTGGCTGCTGGCCTCCGGATTTGCGCGCGTGCCGGGGAAGTTCGAACTGGCGGTCACGCTGACCCGCGTCATGTTCCCCTTCCTGCTGCTGGTGGCGCTGGCGGCGCAGGCCATGGGGATTCTGAATGCGCTCAACCAATTCGGCATCCCCGCGCTCTCTTCCACCTGTTTCAATCTCGGCTCGGTTGGCTTCGGACTCGGATTCGGCTACACGCTGGGGCGCTGGCTCGGCATGGACTTGGTAATGTCGATGGCGTGGGGCGTGGTCTTCGGTGGCGCCGTGCAGTGGCTGTTCCAGGTCCCCAGCCTGTACCGGGCGGGCATCGCCTATCGCCCGCGTATCAACTTCGCACATCCCGGCCTGCGAAATATCCTGCAATTGATGGGGCCGGCCATCCTGGGCAACGCCGCCGTCCAGATCAACGTTCTGGTGAACACCAACTTCGCTTCCAGCATCACCGATGCGGCCGGGCACGTGATCAACGGCCCCGTAAGCTGGCTGAGCTACGCCTTCCGTTTCATGCAACTGCCGCTCGGCTTGTTCGGCGTCTCGATTGGCGCTGCCACGCTGCCGGCGATTTCGCGCAGCGCCGCGCTCGGCCGCATCGATGAATTCCGTCTGACGCTTTCGCGCTCGCTGGGTGTGGTCCTTCTGTTAACGATCCCCTCGTCGGTGGGACTGGCCGTGCTCGGTCACAGCATGATCGCCGCGGTCTATCAATGGGGCCGCTTCCGTCCCCACGATACGCACGAAACTGCGCTAGCCCTCTCCTGTTACGCTCTGGGCCTGGCGGGCTATGCATCGATCAAAGTCCTGGCGCCGGCCTTTTACGCGCTCAACGATGCCCGCACGCCAATGCTGGTGAGCCTGGCTTCCATCCTGATTAATCTGTTCACCGCCTCCACGTTGGTGAAGATCGCCGGGCTCGGCCACCTGGGTCTGGCCCTGTCGACTTCGAGCGTGGCCCTCTTCGGATCCACCGCGCTTCTGATCCTGTTGCGCAAGCGGATCCACTCGATTCACGGGCGCGCCCTGGCTACGAGCGTGGCTAAGATCTTGCTGGCTTCGGCGGCCATGGGATTGGTGTGCTACCTGGCGAGCCATCAGATCGAGCACCGGCTGGGTACGCGTAAATTGGCGCAAATCACAGAACTGGTGGTCGCGATTCCATTGGGCGCCCTGGTTTATTACGCACTCTGCCGGGCGATGCGCGTCGCCGAGCTGGATGCGGCCTGGAGATCGCT
>DATKNQ010000229.1:0-11727 GCA_035541265.1 Bryobacteraceae bacterium | reverse complement strand
GCCGCGTACCCCAATTCGACCGCCGCTTTGCGATATTCGCGCTCGTATCGCGGGTCGCGGGTGATGTGCGCCGCAGTCTTCAGGAAGCTCAGCAACTCGAGGGCATTCAGCGGACTGTCCCCCGGCTCCTGGCGGAAGTAGGCTAGCGACCAGCGGCCCCAGGTCGTGGGTTTGCCGCGCAAATCGACGAGGTAATAACCGTTGCCGATGATCCGGTTCATGATCCGCGCGGCAGTCGCGCGAATACGGCGCTTCAAATCGCCATCAGGCAGCAGATCGGTGGCCACGCCATAGAGGAAGAAGTGGCCCACGATCTCGTCCGAGCTGGTGTCGCCCTTCCAGTAATACTTGCCAGCCGGCGTCCAGTGCCACTCGCCATCGTGCGGCATCGGCTCACCTTTGCGGATATACGAGCGCGCCGGAAAGCCGGCGCCGCCAGTGACTTCTTCCAGAAACAGCACGGCCCCAGTGGACTTCTTCGCGTAGGCGAGCGCCTCGGGAGACTTCGTAACGTTATATCGAAAACACTCGGCGGCCGCATACATAGAGGTCCACAGCCCATCGTTGTCGTCATCGCGCATCTGGTTGGTCGCCAGATCGCCGGGCACGCGCAGGTCCGAAGGCGATACCAGACCGTACCGATCGTGCCGCTCGTGCACACGCGTTTCGAATAATGCGGCCTTGGCCGCCATGGTCATCGGCCGCAGCTCGATGTGCGACACGCCTGTCCGCGTCCGCACCCACATGCCTGCGGCGTTATCTGGCAGCAGATGCTGCACATCATCGTCCGGCAGATAGCGCTGGCCGGCGAAATACTCGTGGCGGCCGCGCCACAGGCCCTCGCGGGTGCCACGCCAGATCACGCCGTCCGAAGCGGTCGCCACGTCCTTGCCCTTGTCCAGCGCCGCTGGCACGCGCGTGCCGCTCAACGCGTAAAACGTGCGGAACTTCTGCGGCTGCGGCGAAAGCTGCACGGGCGCTGCGGCGAACGATAGCGCCGTGGCCAGCAGTCCGAACCCAAGGATTCTCACGTCTGCTCTATTCTGACAGACGCGCTACTTGTGCAGGTCGCGCGTGCGCAGATAGTTCACGAGCTCGACCGGCTTGTCGGTTTGGATTCCGGCCGCTCCCCGGTCGATCGCATCCTGCCAGTGCTCCACGTTGTCCGCCGGACCAAGCCGGTCGACGTAGATATCGGTACGCCCACGTTTAGCGACGGCGATCACCTCATCCTTGAAATCGGCTGCGTCGAAGGCCGCCACCTTCAGCTTCAAATCTGCGAGCGATTTCTCCAGCCGATCGGCGCTGTCCGCTTCGGGCATGGCTCTCAGCGAAGGTTGCAGGTCCAACACCTTTCTCAGGAAGCCCGCGCCCCCGTAGATCACGACCTTATCGAGCATGTCGGTTTTCGTAAGGGCAGCGACCAAGTCGGCCGGCGCGACGTCTTTGCAATCGACATACACGCCGATCTTGCCATGCGCCAGATTGAGCGCTTCTTCGAAGGTCGGCACTTTCGTGCCTGCGAATTGCGCCCCGAACTTAACGCCGGCATCCAGCGCACGAATCTGGTCGAAGGTCATCTGCCGGACTGCGCCGCTGCCGTTCGTCGTACGGTCCACCGTCCGGTCGTGCATCAGCACCAATTTACCGTCGGAGGTGGTGCGCACGTCCAGTTCGAAGAAATCCGCGCCGGCATCGATGGCGGCCTGAAACGCCGGCAGCGTGTTCTCCGGGTGCGCAAGGTGCTCGCCGCGATGCGAAATCACCACAATCTGGGCCGCCAATAGGATGGATAGAAGTGAATGCATAGTTAGAAGAAAAGCCGCAGGACTAACTCAGTCACCCGTCCGGCATTCGACCCGCTGATTGCGCCGAAGCTCGGGCTAGTCACGTTCCCGTTCGGATTCGAAAACTGCGCGTGATTCCAGGTGTTATAGAATTCGCCGCGGAACTGCAGTTTTATGTTCTCCCGGATCATGAAATTGCGCTGTAGCGCCATGTCCCAGTTGTTCAGCCCTGGCCCGTGCAGCGGGAAGCGGGGCGAATCGCCCAGCGTGAATTCGGGAGCCACCTGAAACGCGGCGGTATTAAACCAATGTGAGAGTGTCTGTCCGCTCGAAAGCCACGGAGTGCCGACTTCGTTGGGCCGCTGCGCCTCGGTGAAGCCGTGCGTCTCATTCGGCTGCGTGATGGCGAGGGGCTGGCCCGTCTGAAATTCCGTGATGCCGGAGAGTTCCCACCCGGCGATGATGTCGCGGAGTACCGGCGTGTCCGCACCGTACTTTTGCCCGCGCCCGAAGGGCAGGATGTAGTAATAATTCGCCACGAACCGCTGCGGGATGTCATAGCCTCCGATCCCCCACTCCGAGCGCAGATCGTAGACGTTCTGTACGCCCTGGCGATGCGCCCGGCTATTCGAATCGGCCACCTCATCCACGTCGTCCTTCAGTTTGCTGTTAGTGTAGGACGCGGAAATCACCAGCCCGTTCTGCCAGCGATGTTCCAGTTTGGCTTGAAAGGCATGATACACCGAGTTGCCGTCCATAGTCAGATACTCGACACCGGCGTACTGCGGATACGGACGCAGCGCCTGGCTTCCGGTCGAGAACTCATCGGGCTGGAGCTGATTGATCTGTAGCGCGATCGGTAGCTTCACGCCCTTACTGCCTACGTAGTCGAATTCCGCGAACCAGGATCCGAACTGCCGCTCCAGCCCGAACTGGTAGCTGATGTTATAGGGCGTCCGTGCGCGGCTGTCGATCTCTGTCACGGTCGAAGTGGGATTCGTCAAGCTGGCCGGCACGAGCGGATTACCGTTGGCGTCCACGAAATAGGGAGCCGCCGGCACTCCCTGGTCGAGCTGATAGTAGGGCGTCACGCCATCGGCGCTCTGGAACGTAGCGTCCTGCACGTACTTCGAAAGCGGTCCAAACTGATAGAAGCCGATGTTGGGCAGGCGATACAGACCGAAGCCGCCGCGAAGGACGGTGTTCTTTAGGAAATTCCAGGCGAAGCCGACCCGTGGCAGAAAATCGTGATAGATGTTCGGCATGAAGTGCTCCGGCGCGCCGTTGCGGCCGGCGAACTCCACGTCGCCCAGATTGCCGGTTTGCGAATTCACGAGGTATGGATTGAAGCTCGCAAACTGGTTGTTAGCCTCCGAGTAAGGACCATCATACTCCCAGCGCAACCCCAGATTCACTGTTAGCGCCGGAAGAACTTTGAAGTCATCCTGAATAAACAACGACGCACTGTTGATGTTTTCGCGATAAGTGTAGTTCTCGCTTTCGACCGTCGTCGCCGTGGGCAGGCCTAACAGTAAGTCGGCCATATCCCAGCCGCTGTTCGGATTTGCGGTAGTCGATGTAAAAGTAGAATCGAAAGCATAAGCGCCTGCCAAAGAGTAGCCGTCGTTGTAGCCGGGATTATACCAGTCATACATCTGGCGCCGGTAATCACCGCCGACCTTCAGTAAGTGGCGCCCCCTTTGGATGCGCAGTGCTTCGTTAGCCACCCAGCTTCTGTCGCGATCGTGAAATGGAGAACTCCCGCCGAGTGACAGATAGTTGCTCATGTTGATATCCGGAAACTGGCTGAGCGGCACGCCTTGCAATCCAAGGTCCGGCACGCCAGGTCCGGGCGCCAGGTTGTAATTCTGCTCCTGCACAAAGGCCACGCGGAAATCGCTAAAAACCGTGGGACTGAAGATATGCGTGTATCCTACGCCCGCCTGGTTATCGGTCCAGCCGCCGGCATTATTGAAGTTCGCCGCATTGTTAGTTACCTGTACCGCATTCGAGTACGGGCTGTACCGGCCATAGCGCGCAAAAATCTTGTCATTATCGCCAAGGTCCTGGTCGATGCGAATCAGACCCTGGCCAATCTGATTGTAGTTACTGGCGCTGACATCGTAGTTATAAGCGCCGCCCTGAAACGATCCGTTCGGGTTTGGAAAATAAGTAGCGATCTTGGCGCCTACAGGATCGATCCGGTTCGAGGGGATGACATTCCCTGGAAAAGGCGTTCTCGTGATATTGCCGTTCGCATCTACGGTCGTAGTAGCTGGATCGTATATAGCCACGGAGCCGCCATTGGTCTGGGAGAAATCGCCGCCGCGCTCGGCCGCGGTGGGAGTGAGTAAGAGATTATCGGATGGGGTCAGCGCCAGCGTTTCGTTGTAGTCGGCGAAAAAGAACGTCTTGTTCCGGCCGTTATAGTGAGGCAGGATCACGGGCCCGCCTAAAGTGAAGCCCGGCTCGTTCTGGATGTAGCGTTGATTATTATTAGCCTGAAAGAAACTGCGCGCATTCAAGATACGGTTGCGGAAAAACTCGTACAGGCTGCCGTGGAATTCGTTGGTGCCGTGCTTGGATGTGGCCAGCAAGACGCCGCCGCCGGTGTGGCCGAACTCGGCGGAGAACGCAGTGGTGATCACCTTGAACTCATCGACTGAGTCGGGCGACGGTGTGAAGGTGTATGTATTGTCAGACGGGTTGGTAGTGGGCAAGCCATCGACCAGGATCTCGTTCGTGTCCGGGCGCCCGCCGCCAAAGCTGAAATTGTTGATGTTACTGTTGCTGGAGCTGGTGGAGACCACACCCGGCAGCAGCTTCGCCAGCAGGAACGGCGAGCGCCCGCGTGATGAACTGGCCAATTCCGGCACGTTGGCCAACTGCTCGCTGCCCACCACGTAAGCGATTTCCGGGGAATCGTAGTTCACGTCGGATACCGCCGCGGTGACCGTCACGCAGTCGCTGACGGAACCAAGGTCGAGGACCTGGTCGAGCCGGTAACTCTGGTTGAGTTGCAACTCCAGCTTGTCCTGCACCGCTTCTTTGAATCCCTGCGCCTTGAACGTGACCCGGTAAACGCCGGGCTTCAGAAAGGGAATCGAATACGCGCCCCCTTCGTTGGTCTGGGTCTTGGACGTGGCGTTCGTCGCCGTCTCTGTGGCGGTAACCTCAACGCCTGCCACCGGAAGATGCGTCGGGTCCGTCACGTGGCCGTCAATGCTGCCCGTGAAGGTCTGGCCTGGCAAGTGGAAGCAGCCGCAGCAGGTAGCCGCGGCCAGAAGAATGAGAAAGCGTTTCAAGCGCGTGTGCATATGTAGTCCTCGAGTCGAGCTGCTTCGGATCTGGATGTGTTACAAATTCACAAACACAGTGAAGAATGAAAGAATGTGCGAATCCTAGCACAAGGCTCTACGAGCGTCAAAACAATATTGCGTGACAATCATAACAGATTGAATATAGGCATTTTATAAGGACAAAATCCTCTTGCATAGCCAGCCGTCTGGAGGTATGATAAGTTTTAACACAAATGCTCTCTTCTGAGCCTCCAGCCACGGAAGAAATCAGGCGTGACGCCGTGCTGCGCCTCTTGCGCGAACAGACCACGGCGTCCATCTCCGAAATCGCCGCGCGCTTTCAGGTTTCGGAAATGACCATCCGCCGCGACATTCAGAAACTGGTGGAAGCCGGCCAGGCGATCCGCATTCCGGGCGGGGCGCGCATTGAGCGCGCGTTCGGTGGAGAGCGTGATTTTTTTGAGCGTCTCCAGCGCATGGGCGAGGCCAAGAAAGCCATCGGCCGGGCCGCCGCCGCCATGGTGCGAAACGGCGAATCCATCGCGCTCGATTCCGGCACCACCACGCTCTACATCGCGCGCAATCTGCGGCAGCATCGCGGCCTGACCGTATTCACCTTCTCACTCGCCGCGCTCGAGGAACTTGCCGGCAGCGACTCGGTCCGCGTGGAACTCACTGGCGGCGTCTACCGGCGCACCAGTCACGATCTGATCGGCAGCCAGGTGGCCGCGTCGCTCTCGGCGATCTCCGCTGACCGTGTCTTCTTCGGCGCGGCCGCGCTGGGCTTTCGCAAGGGTGTGATGGTCTTCGATGCCGAGGCGCCGCGCGCACTACTCGAGGCGGGACGCGAGCGCATCCTGGTGATCGACAGCAGCAAGATCGGCCAGGAAGCCACCTACGGCTTCTGTCCGATCGATTCCTGCGACGTGATCATCACCGATAGCGGCATCAAGCCCGCGGACCTGGAACGTTTGCAGAAATCAGTAAAGGTGATGGTTGCCGAATGAAGCGCCGCGCGCTGTTGGCCGGGCTGTCGCTGCTCGCGGCCGTTCCATGTCTGGGGCAGATGCTCGGCAGCCATAAAGCCGTTTATGACGAGCACGGCATCCTGCAGCCGTGGACGTCGTGGGACGATGCCATTGGCCGCGAGATGAGTTGGTATCTCCATTGCCCCGTCGAACACGGTTATCCGCGCTTCGTGTTCCTCACTTTCATGGACGGCAAATACCAGGCGGTGACGCGCCGCAAGGACACCATACCGGCCATGCAGAATGGAATGGGCATCCTGTCGTATCTCAAATACTATGCCTACAAGGGCCGGCGCAATCCGGATGTGCTGCGCTTCGCGCGCGCCATGGGCGATTATCTGGTGACCGAGTCGCTCACGCCCGATACCGGCGTGTATCCGCGCTTCACGCGCTCCACCGGCATCCGCGCCACGTTTCCCCTGCCGCCCGGCGCCGGCTCGCAGAAAGACGGTCCCTACGAAATCGAGCCGGACAAAGGCGGCATCGCGGGATACGCGCTCGTCGAACTCTATCGCGAAACGAAGGACAAACATTATCTGGACCAGGCGCTTCAAAATGCCCGCCTGCTGGCGGCCAACATGCGCGACGGCTCCGCGAACTCGTCGCCGTGGCCTTTCCGCGCGGACTACCGCACTGGAGAACCGCACGGCCTGATCTCCGCCAATATGTCGTACAATCTCCGCCTCTTCGACGCGCTAGCCGCGCTCGGTTATTCCGAGTTTGCCGCGCCCCGCGCGCGCCTTTGGAAGTGGATCAAGGAGCTCCAGATTCCGGATGCTTCCAAAAACGCTATCTTATGGGTGCAGTTCCACGAGGATTACGATATGGAGGGCAACCGCAACGCCTGGTCGGCTTTGAATCTGGCTCGTCTGCTGGTCGAGCGGCGCGATGCCCTCGATCCGGACTGGCGCGCGGACAGCCGCGATCTGCTGCTGTTCGTCATCCGGCGTTTCACGAGCATCCGTTTCGGTGTTCCCGTGTCGGGCGAGCAGGATGACGACAAGGACCCCTGGGGAGGCGCGCTGACCAATTACGGCGGCACGCTGGCGGTCTATTCCGCGGCCACCGGGTCGGATGAATTCAAGGGTCTCGCCTGGCAGGCCCTGACGCTGGCGCTGTATGCCATCGATGACAACGGCTGTCCGCGTGATTCGTTGCTGCGGCCTGCGTGCGGCGGCTGGCAGGAGGATGCGCACACCGACGTGATCCACAACTACGTCGACGCGATGGAGGCTTTTCCGGAGTGGGCCAAGTGAGCCGTCCGCGATTGCTCGTCATCGGCGCGGCCGGCTTCGTGGGGCAGCACGTCGCGCGCCACGCAGCGCCGGCCTTCGATGTCATAGCGGCGGGCCACGCCGATATCGATATCACATCGGCCACTAGCGTCAACGCCGGTATTGAACGCGCCGCGCCGGACGTAGTGGTGCTCACAGCGGCCCTGTCCGATATCGACGAGTGCGAACGCCAGCCCGATCTGGCCGAGGCGATGAATGTGCGGGGCGCCGAATATGTCGCCCGCGCCTGCGCCCGCCGTGGAACGAGGCTTGTGTTCACATCCTCGGGAGCAGTCTTCGATGGCACACGACACGGCTACACCGAGTCCGACCCGCCGTCTCCGGTCAGCGTCTATGGACGGACCAAGGCCCAAGCGGAACGATTCATCGGGCAAGAAGCGCCCTCCGCGCTGATCCTCCGTCTCTCGCTGGTGATCGGCTTTGCGGAAGGCGCGCGCACCAACTCCATGTTGAACAGGTTCGAAGCCAAACTCCGCGCCGGCCAGCCGGTCCTGCTCCCCGATTTCGAATTTCGCAATCCGATCGACGTGGGAACGTTGAATCAGTTCCTGCTGCAACTGCTGGAGTCGGCCGCGGCCGGCATCGTGCATATCGGCGGCACCGAAGCCGTCTCGCGATACGAACTGGGCGTGCGTCTCGCCGGACGCATGGGCCTACCCGCGCACCTGGTCCAACCGCAGAGCGAGCCGGTTCCCGGACGCGCGCCGCGCGGCCCGCATCACTTCCTGCTTCCAGACAAGCTCCGCGCCATCTGCCGCTCGCCCGTCCCCACTTGCAATGAAGTCATAGAAAGAGCCATCCATGGATCTTCCCAAACCCATTCATGAACTCGAATACAGCCACGGCTCGGCGTACGGCCCCGAAGAAGCCTCGGCTCTCGACGAAGTGCTCCACGCCAACGCGCCCTCCTGCGGCCGCCAGGTCAAGGAGTTCGAAGAAACCTTCGCCGCCTATTGCGGCGCAGCGTACGGGTTAGCGGTCACTTCCGGCACGGCCGCCCTGCAACTCGCCGCGATCGCCGCGCGCCTCGGCCCCGGCGACGAAGTCATCACCACGCCCATAAGCTGGATCTCCACCGCCAATGCCGCAGCCGTGCTCGGCGCGAAAGTGGTCTTCGCGGACGTGGATGCGCGCACGCTCAATCTCGATCCCGCATCAGTCGCCGCCAGGATCACCGAGCGTACCAAGGCAATCATCGTGGTCCATCTGTATGGCCAATGCTGCGACATGGACCCGATCATGCAAGTCGCGCGCGAGCGCAACATCCTGGTGATCGAAGATTGCGCGCATGCCGCCGGAGCGGAATACAAAGGCCTCCGCGCCGGATCGCTGGGCGACATCGGAGTCTTCAGCTTCCACCAGCAGAAAAACATGGTGACGCTGGGCGAAGGCGGGCTGCTCACTACCAGCCGGAAGGATCTTTACGAGCGCATGCTGTCGTTCCGGTCCCTCTGCTGCCTGACCTATGATCCCAAGGGCAAGTATCTGCCGCTCGATGAATCGAACGTGCCGATGGGCAAGCGCTATTGGTATTTGGATTTCGACGACATCGGCTTCAACTTTCGCATGACCGATGCGCAGGCCGCGGTGGGCTTGGCCCAGCTTCAGAAACTCGAGAGCTTCAACACGCGCCGCATCCAGCTTGCCCATCGCTATTGCGAGGGGCTGCACGACATCCGCGGTCTCACCCTGCCCTATGTTTCACCGGACGCCACACACGTCTTCCATATTTACTGTGTCATGGTCGGGCCGGATTTCCGCCTCAATAAAGAAGACTTCATGTGGGAACTCTACACCGTAAAGCGGATCAAGGTCTGGTCGCACTATATGCCGATCCACCTGACGACCGCGTACCGCAGGCTGGGCCACGGCGACGGCGAATGTCCGGTAGCGGAGGCGCTCTTTCACAAGTACGTAAGCCTGCCGATTCATCCGCGGATGACGGATGCGGCCATCGATTACGTGATGGCAAGCATCCGGGCGCTGGTATGAACGATTTTGAAGCGCAGTGCCATCAGCTCCGCGCCGCCGGCTTCTTCAGTCCGGGCCAGCCTGTCTTCCTTGGCCGGTCGCCCGGCCGCCTCGACCTGATGGGCGGCAATGTCGACTACACCGGCGGCTTGGTATTCCAGGCGACCATCCGTGAAGCCACGTGGGCCGCGATTCAGCCGCGCGCCGACCGGCGTGTCGTCTTCTGGAATCCGCAAGTGGCCGCGCGCGGATGGCGCGACTGCTCCGTCTTCGAATTGAACGAACTGGCGGACGAGGTAGCCGTCCGCCGGATCGTCAACCGCGACCCCGCCATTCGCTGGACGGCCTACGTGCTGGGCGTCTTCTACTGGCTGCGGCTGCACTATCCCGAAGCGGTCAGTTACGGCGCCAACGTGTATCTCTACTCCGAGATTCCGCTGAATAAAGGAGTCAGCTCTTCCGCGGCGGTGGAAGTCGCGGTGATGAAGCCCGCGGCGCGCGCCTACGGAATCGATCTCCACGGCATCGAGCTCGCGGAAGCCTGCCAATGGGTCGAAAACGTCATTGCGGAATCCGCATGTGGCATCATGGACCAGGCCGCCGTCGTGCTGGGCGACGAAGGATACGTGCTGCCACTGTTGTGTCAGCCGTGCCAACCGCGCCCGCTGGTGAAGCTGCCCTCGGACTTATGCTGCTGGGCCGTCGATTCCGGAGTCAGCCATGCCGTCACCGGGATCGAGTACGAAGCCGCGCGCGCGGCCGCGTTCATCGGTTACAAGCTCATCTGCGATTGGGAAAGCCTGCTGGTAACTCGCGATCCGCACAGCCGCATTCCACGGTTCACGGATGCACGCTGGCGCGGATATCTCTCCGAAATCACGCCGTCGCTGTTCCGCTCGCGCTATGAGCAGCGGCTCCCCAAAACCATGATGAGCGCCGAATTCCTGATCGCCGGCCAGTTTCATGCGGATCCATTCACCCCGGTGCGCCCGGATATCCGCTATCGCGTCCGCAATTGCACACGCTACGCCTGCGAGGAGAACCAGCGCATTCAACTGTTCGCCGAATTGGCGCGCGGCTCGGCAGCCGGAGGCGAGGACGCCTGGCGGCTGATGGGCGACTTGATGTATCAATCGCACTACTCCTACACCGAATGCGGACTCGGTAACGAGGCCACCGATCTGCTGGTCGACCTGGTCCGCGCGCAGGGTGCCGATCGCGGTCTCTACGGCGCTAAGGTAACCGGGGGCGGCGCGGGCGGCACCGTCGCCGTGCTAGGCCACCGCGATGCGTATCCGGCGTTCGCAGAAGTGGTGAAGTGCTTCGGCGATATTCGCCAGATCGAGCCTTATGTGTTTCAGGGCAGCTCCATGGGCGCCGACCGCTTCGGCGTCGCCGTCGAGGAGCAATGATAGCCAGCGCTGCCCCGAGAAGGAGGCCGGCGTATTTCGCGCTGCTGGCCATGGCCTCTCTGATATGGTCCGCCCAAGGGACCGCCGTCAAATTCCTCGATCGTCAAATGGGACCGATCGCCATCACGTTCGTGCCGTTCTACGTCACGACGCTGTTGTTCATTCCGCTGCTCATCCGCAAGCGGCGCGCGAATCCGCAAGCGTCGCGGCCTACGTGGTCCGACTGGGGGCGGTTCACGCTCGCCGGAGTCGCCGGCCAGGTCCTCGCCCAGTTGGGAATGACCTGGGGCATCTCGCGTTCACTGGCATCGAACGGTGCGGTCTTGAACCTGATGATTCCCGTCATCACCGCCCTGCTGGCCAGCTTGATGCTCCGCGAAAAACTGACGCTGCTGCGCGTGGTTTCACTCGTGGTCGGCCTCGCGGGCGTCCTGTTGATGTCCGTCCAGGCTCTGCGCGGAAGCTCGTTCCTCGAAATGAAGTACCTGGCGGGCAACGCCCTCATCCTGATCGGCTGCTTCGGCTCGTCATTCTACAACACGTACTGCAAGGGACTGCTGCGCCGCTTCCAGGAAATCGAGATCTTGATCTTCAGCTACATCACGGCCTCGCTCGCCAGCCTGCCGCTGCTCGTCTGGGTCGAGCCATTCCACTGGAGCGTCTTCGCATCGCTCGATTGGAAATCGTGGGCCGCGTTCGCGTTCTTGGCGATCCTCATGTACGGTGCGTCCATGTTGTTCTTCTTCGCCGCGCTGGAACATTTGGATGTCACCGTGGCGTCTGTCTCGCTCTACCTGGTGCCCATCTTCGGCGTAATCCTGGCCGCGGTGCTGCTCGGTGAGCGCCTCAGCGCCCTGGCGATCGCCGGATCGGGAATCGTGCTGGCCGCCACGATCCTGATCATGAAATACGACACCGTTTAGCCCGCCGCCCCA
>DATKNQ010000228.1:0-5243 GCA_035541265.1 Bryobacteraceae bacterium | reverse complement strand
ATACCAAATCTGGTACGCACACTATCCGAAAGCTAGTCGATACTCAAGCGGAATCGGAAGGCTACCAGAAGGCATTCCGGTACTTGATGGATACTGGTGAGCCTTCGGATATCTGTTGGGTACTGGTTAGCCTCCCGTTTTCTGGTGGCTACCAGATATCTGATGGGTACTGGATAGCCTGCTGGTAACGGATAGCCAACGGATACCAGGTCTTACGACAGTTTCTGGTAAGCAGTAGTCGAGTTCCCGCTCATCCGGGGACGATCGATAGAGGCTTGGCTATCAATCACAGGATGCGTATTCTATGAGCGATAGAATCGTAGGCTATTATCGCTCATGAAGTAGAACTGGCAGCAGCCAGACTGGCCCAGTTTCTCGTTGAATCCAACTCGCCTGCGTGCCGTTTTTAGTCGATCTGGCGATGATGCGCCGAGGGCGGCATAGCATGAACTCGAAGGGTCCTAACGTGGGATTCGAGGGTCTTGCGGTTGCGGGGAATCATCACGGCATAACGAATTGTGTCCAGGAAAAAACGTGACGCCTCCAAAACCGCTACAAAAACCACTACAGTGGCTAAAAAATGTCTGACCATCCCTTACCAGGATGGCCCTTAAGTACTTTATAATCTATGGTGCGGAGAGGGGGACTTGAACCCCCACGAGATTGCTCCCGCTAGCACCTCAAGCTAGTGCGTCTGCCAATTCCGCCACCTCCGCAGGGGGCTACTTCTTCTTCTGCGCCGGCGCCTGCTGGCCCTGCGGCACAGCCGGAAGCTGGATCTTCATCGGCTGTCCCGGCGCCGAGGTCTTCACGGGAACGGGCGTTGAGGCCGGAGCCGTCTGTTTCGAGCCGTTATCCAGGACCGTCTTCACGCCACCCGACCCGCGCGTCGCCAAAATCGAAAGCGATAACGACGTGATCATGAACACGATCGCCGATACCGTGGTGGCCTTCGAAAGCAGGGTGGCCGACCCGCGCGGGCCGAACGCCGTTTGCGAGCCCATGCCGCCAAAGGCTCCCGCCAGATCCGCCGCCTTGCCGCTTTGCAGCAGCACCACGATGATCAGAAAAATGCAAACTATCACGTGCACGATCGTCAACAGAATTAACATGGCGTTCTTCTTAGTATAAGAAACCGGGCAGCAGCCGGTCAAACGGGTCGGCAGGGCGCCGCAGGCCGCTCGGCCTTACATCGCGCGGGCTTTGCGCACCGCGCGTCCGGATTCGGAAGCCGCGGGCTTCTTCATGGCCTGCGAAAGGCGCCGCACCTGGTCGCTCACGCAAACCAGGAACATCGGCTGGCGGGCATTCTTCAGCAAATCGATGATGCGGTCTGGCGCATCTTCGAGATAAATCGATTTGCCGTCGGTCAGCAGATGGCTTTCCGAATCGCTCTTCAGCGCCTCGCTCAGACGTTTGCCCATGTCCTTTTGCAGGAACCGCAGCACCCGCCGGATCTTCTGCAGCGAGAATCCCTTCCGCCGCAGCTCCGCGATCACGGATACCTCCAGCACCTCCTGGGGAAGATAGACGCGCTTGTGCCCGTCCTGGCGCGGCGAGACGACGCTCCGCTCGTCCCACCATTGCAACTGGCGCAGGCTCACGCCGCAGATACGAGCCACATCCGTGCTGGTGAATTGCGTGCCGTCGGGCAAGGCAGCAGGCCGCAGTTTTTTTGTTTTGAACATTTCGCGCCGCTTTCGGTTTGGGAAAATTCCCGCCATTCTGGATTTTACTTTAGCCAAACGCCGTGTCAATAGACATTTTTACGAATCTTTTTCGCCCGCCGCCCCGGCCTGCCCTCACACCGGCCAAACCGGCGCCCGGACATGCTAACATGAGGGTTCTACCTTCTGAGGTTTTCGTGGCCAGAATTACCCGTAAAGAACTGAAGACTGACAGGTTCGCGCTCGAAGTAGAGCACACAGTCGATTTTTTTGAAGAGTATCGTACCGAGATCGTCCGCTACGGGGCCGCGGCGCTCGTCGTCGCCGCCCTCATAGTCCTGATCTTCGTTTACCGCGGCCGCCAGCATACAGCCCGCCAGGAGGCGCTCGCGCAGGCTATCCTGGTGCAGGAAGCGCCCGTTTCGGCCACTCCCGCGCCCGGCACGGCTCTCTCGTTTCCCACCCAGCAAGCCAAAGATAAGCAGGCCATCAAAGTGTTCAGCGAGCTGGCGGTCAAGGATTCCGGAACCGACGAGGGTTACATCGCCGAGTATTATTTGGGTTGCATCGCCGCCGACCAGGGCAACATGGCGGAAGCCGAGAAGCGCTATAAGTCGGTTGCCGATTCGGCCGGCGAGCGCTACGCCTCGCTCGCCAAGCTGTCGCTCGGCCAGGTCTATTTCGCCGAAGGTAAGAACGATCTGGGCGAGAAGACCCTGCGGGACCTGATGGCGCATCCCACGATTTTCGTCTCCAAAGATCAGGCGGCTGTCGTGTTGGCGAAACTCCTGGCCACCACCAAGCCGGCGGAAGCCCGCAAGTTGCTCGATCCCCTGCGCGCCCTGCCCGGTCCCATCAGCCAGGTCGCCATCCAGGCGTACGCCGAACTGCCGCAGCAGTAGCCTGCCAGGCGCGTCATGCTCGGTCATCTCCGCTTCCCGGTGGAACACAGCCGGGGACGGCGCTACCCGGAGCCCGAACATTCGTACCGCAACGCGTTTCAGCGCGACCGCGACCGTATCGTGCACGCCCGCGCTTTCCGCCGTCTGGAAGCCAAGACTCAGGTGTTTTCGCCGGGCCTCTGCGATCACTTCCGCAACCGCCTCACCCATACCATCGAAGTCTCCCAGATCGCCCGCACCGTAGCCGCTACCCTGGCGCTCGACGAAGACCTGACCGAGGCGCTCGCCCTGGGCCACGATATAGGCCACCCGCCGTTTTCGCACGCCGGAGAGGCCGCGCTCAACAGCCAGATGCGGCGTTTCGGGGCCGCCTTCGAACACAACCGCCACGCCCTGCGGATCGTCGAAAGCTTCGAACAAACCTACGCCCGCTTCCCCGGCTTGAATCTGACCTTCGAGGTGCGCGAGGGAATCGCCAAGCATTCGAGCGATTTCAACCCCGGCGAGATTCCGGAACTCGACGAGTATCTTCCCGGCTTGCGGCCTCCGCTCGAAGCGCAGTTGATCGACTTGGCCGATGAAGTGGCCTACAACACCGCCGATCTGGATGACGCCGTGTCGGCCGGCCTGATCCAGCCGGCGGAGATCGCCGCCGAAGTGCCGTATTACCGGGAGCTCTTCGAGACCGCCGAGACGCAATTCCCCGGCGCGTCCACCAGCGCGCGTTTTCACGAAACGCTGCGCCGCCTGATCGATGGCCTGGTCTCCGGCTTGATCCAGGGTACCGTGCGCCGCGCCGCCGCATCCCGCGCCCAGGGCGTCGACGACGTCCGCCGATACCCGCAGCGGCTGGCCGCGTTCACGTCCGAAACACAAATCGCCACGTGTGATTTAAAGCAGTTCCTGCATCGCCGCGTCTACAGTTCACCGGCCTTGTGCCAGGAACGCGAGCGCGCCGCGTCTATGATCGCCGAGTTGTTCGATTTCTTCGTGGCGCATCCCGAACGCTTGCCCGCGCCCTATTGCGGCCTGATCCCCGCCGAGCCCGCACATCGCGTAGTGTGCGATTACATCGCCGGCATGACCAACAGCTTCTTCCAACGCACCTACGGCGAGATCTTCACTTCACCGCCAGCGTGACGTTTGCCTGCGACGACACGCCGCCGATGGTAACCACCACCGGCACGTTCGCGCCGGGAGTCACGCCCGCCGGCACTTGCGCGTTGATTTGCGTGAGCCCCGCAATCAGGTACGGCGCCGCGCCGGCGTAATTAGTGGTGCACTGGATGTTGTCCATCGTGACCGTCACATTGCCTTTCACAGTCGGGTACGGTGGACCCGCCAGTAAGCCGTCCACGCCCGCCGGACTTGTCGCGCCCGCGCCCGTCAGGAAGATCTGCACCCAATCGCCGCGCGCCACCGGGTTCGCCGCTGAATTCAGCGAATAGTCGCTGTTATTCAGAATCGCGCCTGGCCCGGAGCCGGTGGCGCTGACGGTAAATATGCCCGGAACCGCGGCCGCCACCGGCATGGTCACCGCCGGCGAAAGCGCGCCCAGATACTCCACCTGCAGCTCGGTGGAGCTCTTGCCCGCCACCGCGTAGGGCACCACGGCGTTCACTTGTCCGGCTGATGCATAAGTAATTGGAGCGGGCACTCCGTCGAAGAGCACGTGCACGCCTTCGAGCGCATTCGCCACCAGCCACGGATTCGTAAATGTCAGCCCCGCGCCCGCCTCCGGACCCAGCGCCGTCCCGAACAGCGAAACGATCTCGCCGGGCGCCACCGCGCCTCCCGAGAAGCTCGCGGCATTCGCCACGCCCGCCGCAGGAAGCGTGGGCTGCGCTTCGGAAAGCCGCAGCAGCGCCGCGCCGTAACCCGGCAGCGTGACTTGCATCTGCGCCGACGGCGTCAGCGATTGCGGCACCGGACCGCTGGCTGGAGTCGCGGCATCCAGCGTCACCAGCGTCGCCGAACTGAAATTGCCTAGCGCCGAAACGTCCAGCGCGAAGGTGCGCGAGGTACCTGGCCCGTTGTTATCGTAAGTCGCGTTCAATGCGAAGTTCGACATGAGAACCACCACCGATCCATCCGCGTTACGCGCCGCCAGCGTCTGCGTGTCGAACGCGAGACCGCCGCTGCCCAGCCAGGTTTTCTCATTCGACGGTGAACAGCAGCCGCTGGTCGTCGTTTGCAGAATCTCCTGGCCCGGCGGTGAGGGCAGCCAGTGTGACAAATAATAATCCACCCAGTAACTGAAGAACGGATTGCCGGATCCATCCACTTCGCCGTATTGCTGATCGGTGCCGAAGCTCCAATGATAAAGCGCCTGCGCGCCCGCTTCGCCCAGTTGCTCGAACACCAGCGCGCGCCACGCCGCGAAGAAAGGACTGCTGCCGCGCGTATCCAGCACGAACTTACGCGGCTTATTGCAGTTGCTCTCGCCGTTGCTCGTTTCGTAGTCCGCGTTCACGTTGTTCTCGGTAATCCAGACCGGCACCGCCGCCAGCGCCGGATTTGCCTGCAATTCGGAGTACATCGTCTCCACCTGGCTGGCAAACTGCGGAATGGTGGCGAACAGCGTCTGGTCATAGTCCGCTTGGTTACACGTGGAATAGAAATGTTTGGCCACCACGTCCACCCGCGCCGTGACGCCTGCGACAAACGGCGGCAG
>DATKNQ010000227.1:0-31349 GCA_035541265.1 Bryobacteraceae bacterium | reverse complement strand
GTTCGAGCAACTGGTGCGCCGCAGCAGTTGAAATCTCATAGCATTCGGGAAACTGGTGTATACTACAAGACGCTTTCCCTGAGCCAGGAGGGCCTGGACATCCGATGCCTCTCAACATATTGAAAGCCGCTACGCTGGCGGCCGCAGCCGGCTTGGCGATCCAAACACAGGCGCTGTGTCAGAAGCCGTGCAAGACTTACTATCAGTCGATCACGGTGACAATTTCGAAAAACGGAACGGCGCCCAGTGTAAGCCCGGACCCGGCGTGTGTGGCCAACGGCGGCCAGATGAGCTGGCACGCCACCGATGGAGGAAGCTGGAGCACCGACTTCAACGACGATGCGCATTCTCCGTTCAATCCCGGTAAGACCCATCATGCAGGCGCCGTCGGAGTCACCCGCGGAGATCGTGTCCGGAAGTGTTCCACCAATAACCCGGCTTACAATGCTGCAGCCGGTGCCTGCGTCTTCAAGTACAAGGCATCGCACACAAAGAACGGCAAGACATCCGTGATCGATCCGCAGGTCATCATCCAGCCGGGCGCCTGAAAAAATGATCGGCCGGACTCTGGGGCATTATCGTATTGAGGCCAAGCTCGGCGCCGGTGGAATGGGCGTGGTTTACAAAGCCCAGGACATGCACCTGAGCCGGCCGGTGGCGATCAAGGTATTGAGTCCGGAAGCCGTATCCGACCCCGAGCGCAAGCGGCGTTTCGTGCAAGAGGCGCACACGGCGTCTGCTCTGAATCATCCCAACATCCTGCACATATACGACATCGACGAGGCCGATGGCGTGGACTTCATCGCCATGGAGTATGTGGCCGGTGAAACTCTCGACCGGCTGGTGGGCGGCAGAGGCATATCGGCGGCCGAGACCGTGAATTACGCGTGCCAGATCGCGGGCGCGCTGGCGCGCGCGCACGACGCGGGGATTGTACACCGCGACATCAAGCCGGCCAATATCATAGTGACTCCCGAAGGCCTGGTAAAGGTACTCGACTTCGGATTGGCCAAGCTGACCGAGCCGGCGCCGGCGGTCGCGGAATCGGATCTCACGCAGACGGTGCAGGCCCAAACCGAAGCCGGACTGGTCATGGGCACGGTCGAGTACATGGCGCCCGAGCAGGCCGAAGGCAAGAAGGTGGATGCCCGGTCCGACATCTTCGCCCTGGGCGCCGTGCTTTACGAAATGTTGTGCGGCCGCCGCCCGTTCCAGGGCGATTCCAAGCTGGCCATCCTGGCGGCGGTCCTGAACAAAGAACCGAAGCCTCTGCGGGAGATCCGCGCCGGCGTGCCCGCCCCGCTCGATCGCATCGTCAGCCGGTGTTTGCAAAAGGATCCTGCGCGGCGGTTTCAGAGCATGGATGAACTGAAGGCGGCGCTCGATCGAGTCCAGGAGCGCCTGCGCCAACCGCCCGCCGCGGAGCGCAGGTTCTCCGTGCGGCCCTGGTGGCGCCGCGCGGCGATCGCTGTGGCGGCGATTGGGCTGGTGGTAGCGGCCGCGCTGGCGTGGCGCGGAGTCCACGGCGAAAGCCAGGGAGGGTTGGTGGCCGTGCTGCCGTTCCAAAGCGCGGCGGCGGACCCGGCCGGCCAGGCGATGTTGGACGGTCTGGGCGAGACCCTCAGCCGGGAAATCGGCTGGTTGAACCAGTTCCAGCCCGCGCGGCGAGTCGTCCCGCCGCACGATGTGCACGGCGATGCGGCTCTCGGGGCGGCCAACGCGCGCAGGCTCTTGGGGGTAGACCTGGTGCTGGCGGGAAGTCTGCAACAGACCGCCTCCCAGGTGCGCTGGACCATGTCGTTAGTCGCGACCAACCCGGTGCGCGAAGTGCAGCACTTGAAAATAGAAGCGCCGCTTCGCGATATCTCCGCCCGGCAGCGGATCTGGGCCGGAAAAGCCGCGAAGTTACTCGGTTTCCATCTCACCGGCCAAGCTGAGGCGCTGCTTGCCACCGGAATTACTAACATTCCGGAGGCGTATGACGCCTACTTACAGGCGTACGGATATCTCGGACACGCCGATCGTGCCGGCAGTGTGGACCGGGCCATCAGCCTGTTTCAAGCGGCCATCGACAAGGACCCGTCGTATGGGCGGGCCTATGCCGGCCTGGGTGAAGCCTTGTGCGCGAAAAGCTTGGCGACACGGGATCAGCAATGGGCTGAAAAGGCACGTGAAAGCTGCCTGCGGGCCATCGCGCTGCACGCCGATCTGCCCGATGTGCATCTGGCGCTGGGCAAGATCTACGCCGGAACCGGACGGCCACAGGAAGCCGTGAATGAGTTTCGTCAGGCGCTACAGCTCGATCCGCTCAGCATCGCGGCGTACACCGGCCTTGGCGGCGCTTACCAAGCTCTAGGCCGGCTGGATGACTCCGAGAACACTTATAAGGCCCTGATTACGCTTTGGCCCAATTACATTGTTCCCTATAGCTACTTAGGGTCGTTTTACGTCCAACAGGGGCGCTATCGGGAGGCCGAACCGGCTTTCCGCAAGTATGTAGAGCTGGCGCCCGACAACCACATGGGCTATCAGAACCTGGGCGCGGTGGATCATTTCCTGGGCCGGACGGATGACGCCGAGGCCATGATGAAGAAGTCACTGGCGATCAAACCTACGGCCTGGGGTTACACCAATCTGGGCTCCCTGTATTTCTTCGAGGGGCGCTATTCCGATGCCGTGCCGCTCATGGAGAAAGCGGCCGAGATGGACCCCACGAATTATATCTATTGGGGCAACCTGGGCGATGCGTACCGCTGGGCTCCGGAATACAAAGCCCACGCCAGAGAGGCCTATACACGGGCCATCGCGCTCGCCGGACAACAGGCCGGCGTAAATCCGAACGACGCCGGTCTGCGCGCCAGCCTAGCCGGTTATTATGCCAAGCTGCCGGAAGCCGCCAAAGCGCTGGCTGAGATTGCGTGGGCGCGCCGGCTGGCGCCGATGAATCCGGCAGTGCTTTTCAAGGCGGCCATGGTGTATGAGATCATCGGCCGGAGAAACCAGGCCCTCAGCGCTCTCGACCTGGCGTTCGAAGGCGGCTACTCGATCGACGAAGCCCGCCGGGAACCGGAGTTGGTTGAGTTGCGAAAAGACCCACGGTACGGGCGGCTGGATGCGCGGGCTTCCACCCGCTCGGCCCGCCTGCAGGGCTTATCCGCGCAACGATAGCACCAGGCCATCCAGCGCGATAGGTTTCTGAATGTTGCGGCGGATGAGGCCGGCGAGCTCATCCAATCGCGGCTGACAGATCATCGAACGTCGGAAATGGTCGGACGGGCTCGCGTTTGTCATAGTGCTACGCGTTGATCGGTGCTGGGCTCTGTACCGCTACTTTAAGCGAGGCGGCGCGGGTACGGGGATCGGAGCGCGGAGCAGCGGAGCCTTCGTGATCGCACCAGTGAACTCCGGATAGAGGCGCCTCAGCTCCTGCGCGGCGTTCTGGAAATCGTCGCGGATGGCGACGGTCATGGTCTGGCCGGAGACGTTACGCGCGGGCGGCGGGGTGACCGTGATCTCGCCGGTATAGAAGCCAAGCGGGCCGTCGCCTGGATGAAGGCGGACATAGGTGATTTTGTCCCAGGCGGTATTGGAGCTGCCCACGGCGGCTTCGAATTCGTCTAGTACGGCGAGGGCTGCAGGCTTATTGAGGATGGCGTAAAAGCGGTGGCCGCCGGCCACAGTGACTTCCTGGAGGAGATACTCCGGAGCGGTGCGGTTGGACTGGTGGACGAAGCGGATGGTGGGGTGCGCCGTGGAATCCACGGGCATGGAGAGAGAGCCGAAGACGAGAACGTAAGGCTCGTGCTTGCGGGCGAGCTGGCGGAGAAGACCGCGGGAGACGCGATTAGGATGGGCGCAGGAGGCGAGAGCGAGGATACCGAGAGCCAGCACGGCGCGGGGCGTCATATTTAACGAATAAATTAGTACTAATCAAATCAGAAAGCAAATACGTTGTAGGCCGCGGCCGCCCAGCGCCTCCTCGCCGGTGTCCTGTTTGCGTGATCGTTGAACAACTCAGCATGCGGATTTGGGAAGCGGCCGTCACCGGTGTCCCCACGAACGCTGGGGACGGGCGATCCGGCCCATAGTGCTGCTGCGCAACGGCGCTAAGTGCACTGGCACAAAAGAGTTGGGCCGGCGCTATTCGGAGGTGGACGATCACGAGGGCGATGCCGAACTCCGGCCGCGTTTCTCGCTATACTCTGTGGGTCAGACTCGCTATGCTTTCCCAGCGTCTTCCAACCGGCGAAGATTTTGAATCCGCCACCTACCGCAAAGTCATGTGGCGGCTGATGCCCTTCCTGTTCCTTTGCTACGTTTTGGCTTACGTCGACCGCGTCAATGTGGGCTTCGCGAAGCTCCAGATGCAACAGGCCCTGCGTCTGAGCGATTCGGTTTACGGCCTGGGAGCCGGCATCTTCTTCATCGGCTACTTCTTCTTTGAGGTGCCCAGCAACATGATCCTGCAACGTGTCGGAGCCCGTTTCTGGATCGGGCCGATCATGATTGTGTGGGGCGTCGTTTCCTCCTGCACCATGCTGGTGAGGAGCGCGACTGGCTTCTACTCCATGCGTTTCCTGCTGGGGATCGTGGAATCCGGGTTTTTCCCCGGCGTCATTTTGTACCTGACTTTCTGGTTCACGAGTAAGCACCGTGCCAGGATGGTGGCGGCATTCATGAGCGCCATTCCGGTTTCCGGAATCGTCGCCGGCCCGATCTCGGGATGGATTCTGGCGCGGATGAACGGCACCGGGCACCTGTCGGCCTGGCAATGGCTGTTCCTTATAGAGGGCATTCCGTCGCTGATCGCCGGGACCATCACCTTGTGCTTCCTGACCGACAACCCCGTACAAGCCCGCTGGCTTGAGGGCCGCGAAAAGAGCTTGGTTCTGGCGCGCCTCCAGGAAGAGGAGCATTCCAAACGGGGGGCGGGACATGCCCGGCACCGCTTCGCCGATGCCTTTCGCAGCCCGCAGGTGTGGCTCTTGTGTCTGATTTATTTCGGAATCACAGCAGGCAATTACGGCATTGCCTTCTGGCTGCCGCAAGTGATCAAGGAGACTATCACCAGGAGTCCCTTGGCCATCGGTTGGCTCTCCGTCATCCCGTATGCCTGCGCCGCTATCTCCATGCTTGCAGTGGGACACCACTCGGATATCAAGCGCGAGCGGCGCTGGCACTTCGCGCTGTGCTGCACGCTGGGAGCGGCGGCATTCGCAGCAAGTTCCGTCCATGGGATCCCGGGAGGGGTGGGGCTTTGCGCCCTCACGCTGGCGACCATGGGGATCCTGTGCACGCACGCCTTGTTCTGGGCGCTGCCCACCGCGATGCTCTCCGGCTCGGCGGCGGCTGCGGGAATCGCCTGGATCAACTCGGTGGGCAACCTCGCCGGCTACGCCAGTCCTTTCCTGGTGGGAACAATCCGCGACCGCACCCACAGCATGACTCTCGCGCTGCTGGCGCTTTCCGCGGCGGCGCTCGCGTCCGCTCTGATATCGCTCTACGTGACACGCAGGCCCGCCGGCCGTCCGGCCGGATGATAGATAGCTCGTCCCAAAGGGCGCGGGCTCTCGTGATAGGCTTTGCTGATGAGAGGCCAGACCAGCGCCTGAGCCGCGAATAAGAGTATGCACACGAAAACTGCCGGTCTTTTCCTGTGCGCACTGTGCATGTGTGCGCAAAGCAAGCCGCCCGTCACTCGCCCGGACAACGTGCCGCAGACGTTCCACGGCGTGACGATTGTCGACCCCTATCCTTGGCTGGAGAACGGTTCGAGCGTCGAGACTCGCGCCTGGATCGGCCGGCAGAACGCTTATGCGCACAGTCTGCTCGACAGGCAACCGGTACGGGCCACGATCGCGGAGCGCTTGACTCAGATGATGCGCCACGATCATTTAGGTGGACCGGAGTTGCGCGGCCGCTACTACTTTTTCGTAAAGCGCACTGCCGGGCAGGATCTGTGGTCGATTTACCGGCGCAAAGCGGTTGGCGGTCCCGATGAGTTGCTCATCGATCCCGCGCCCCTGAGTATGGATCAGCGCACCAGCGTAAGCCTGGAGGGCGTATCCGAGGATGGCAACTTGCTCGCGTATTCCGTTCGGCAAGGAGGTGAAGACGAAACCGAGATCCATATCTTCGACGTGCGCAAACACGCGGATCTAGGAAAGCCGCTGCCCAAAGCGCTGTACCTGGGCCTCTCCTGGAAAACGGATGGGAGCGGGTTCTATTACGCGGTCGGCAAGCGCGAGGCGGGCAAGCGAGTGTATTTCCACGGGCTCGCCTCGGATTCAAAGGACGATCGCCAGATTTTCGGCGAAGGCTTCGGGCCGGACACCTGGATCGCGCCAGTCACGTCCGAGAATGGGCATTACCTGTTGCTGGTTGTGCAGCACGGTTGGGCAAAGGGCGAACTGTATTTCCAGGAGCTCGCCAAAGGAGGGTCGTCCAAGCCTCTGATCACCGGCATCCACGCGCGCTTCGATCCGCAATTCGCGGGTGATTCTCTCATGGTCCAAACCGATTGGAAGGCGCCCAAAGGGCGCATCCTGCGGATCGATCTACGCGACCCGGCGCCCAATAAGTGGCGCGAAGTGGTACCCGCGGGCGATGACGCCATCGAAAGCTTCACGGTGATTGGCGGCAAGCTGTTCGTTAATCGCCTGCACAATGTGACTTCGCGTCTCTCGATCTATTCGCTCGATGGCGCTCCGTTGGGAGAGGTGGCCCTGCCCGGGCCGGGCTCTGGCGGTATGTACGGACGCGCGGATCAAGACGAAGGTTTACTCTGGTTTTCGTCGTACACCGCGCCCTATTCGCTGTACCGTTATAGCGCCTCTACCGGCGCACGCACGCTTTGGTACCAGGACGCCGTGCCTTTCGATTCGGAAGGCTTTGCGACCGAACAAGTCTGGTACCCATCGAAGGACGGCACGCGCATTCCGATGTTCCTGATTCACCGCAAAGGATTGCAACCCAACGGCCAGACACCCACCATTCTGTACGGTTACGGCGGTTTCAACGTGAGTATTACGCCTTCCTTCAACCCGGGCGCCGCATGGTGGATCGAGCACGGCGGCATTTACGCAGTGGCCAATATTCGCGGGGGCGGGGAGTTCGGCGAGGAATGGCACCGTGCCGGAATGCTGGATAAGAAGCAGAACGTTTTCGACGATTTCATCGCCGCCGCGGAATGGCTCATCGGCAAGCGGTATACGAATCCACGCAAACTGGCGATCTGGGGCGGCAGCAACGGCGGCCTGCTGGTGGGAGCCGCGTTGACGCAGCGTCCGGACTTGTTCCAAGCGGTAGTGTGTTGGCACCCGGATCTCGACATGGTGCGCTATTACACCTATACGAAGAACAACAATCCGCCGGCGTTGCTCGAATACGGAAACGCAGGCGACCCGCAACAGTTCAAATACTTGTATGCCTACTCGCCGTATGAGCACGTGCAGCCGGGCACCAAGTATCCGGCGGTGCTGTTCGAGAGCGGCGACGCCGATACGCGCGTGCCTCCCGAACAAGCGCGTAAGATGACGGCCCGTTTGCAAGCCGCCACCAGCTCGGGCCGGCCTATTCTGCTGTTGTACGACACCAAAGCCGGACATTCCGGCGGAACTCCGCTCAGCAAGATCATCGAGGATTCCACCTTCGAACTCACTTTCGTGGCTTGGCAGTTGGGTATTCGTTGACAACTCCCGGTTGATCCGAAGAGTCTGCCGAGAGCTAGATTTGTATTTCAGCTTTCGTACACGAGGATTCCATATGCAGAAATATCGGAGCAAACGCAGCGGACTGGCCGTTGGCGCCAGTGCCGCAGTCTTGTCCATTGTGCTGTTGGCGGCAACAGGATGCGGCCGGAGTCTGACCGGACGCTGGGCGGCAACAGGCAAAACACTGGACAACGGCGAAAAGGAACGGGCGATTCTCGAGCTCACGCAGACGGGCAGCGACCTGATCGGCAAAATCGCCGAGCTGGGTTTCGGGCTGGACCTGAAAGGGAAGGCCACCGGGAACCACTTCGAGTTGTTCGCCGTAGGTTGGGACGACAAGAAGCCGGTTCTGACCGGCGACCTGGTAGACGGAGAAGTTCACTGGGTGCAGTGGGGCAACACATTTATCGCGAAGCCCGCCACGCCGGCCGACGAGCTTCCCAAACCCGCGTATATCACGCCTCCGGCTGTGCATCAGGTGCCCTACAACAGCCTGGCCAAGACGCCGCCGATGGGCTGGAACAGTTGGAACCTGTTCGCGGAAAAGGTGGACGACCAAACCGTCCGCACCATGGCCGATGCCATGGTTTCGAGCGGTATGCGAGATGCGGGCTACGTCTATGTGAACATCGACGATACCTGGGAAGGAGTGCGGGACCCTGCCGGGAACTTGCAACCGAATCACAAGTTCCCCGACATGAAGGCCCTGGCCGGCTACGTCCACTCCAAGGGACTGAAGTTCGGCATTTATTCCTCGCCTGGTCCGCGGACCTGCGCTGGGTACCCCGCGAGCTACGGCCACGAAGCACAGGACGCCAAAACGTTCGCCGGATGGGGCGTGGACTATCTGAAATATGACTGGTGCAGCGCCGGGATGATTTACAAGGACGACCAGATGCCGGCTGTCTACCAAACGATGGGTGAGGCGCTTCAGGCGTCGGGGCGGCCGATCGTTTACAGCCTGAGCGTGGGCCAACTGAAAGCCGCACAATGGGGTCCGCCGGCAGGCGCGAATCTGTGGCGCACCACCGGCGACATCAACGACTCATGGGAAAGCGTGATCAGCAACATCGAGAAGCAGGTGCCGGCCGCACAGTACGCGGGCGGCGGCCATTGGAACGATCCTGACATGCTGGAGATCGGCAACGGCCACATGACGGACGACGAATATCGCACGCACATGAGCCTGTGGGCACTGAGCGCGGCGCCGTTATTGGCCGGCAACGATATTCGCACGATGTCGGACGCGACCAGGTCGATCCTGCTGAACAAAGAAGTGATCGCCGTGGATCAGGATCCGCTGGGAAAGCAGGCCGTGCCTTCAAAGAACAATGGCCTGGAGACCTGGGTGAAGCCGTTGGCGGATGGCAGCGTGGCCGTCGGCGTAGTGAATCCCGGTTCTGCGGCGGCCCAAGCCACGGTCAAAGCGGGTGACCTGATGCTGAATAAGGTCAAAAAGGCGCGGGATCTCTGGGCACATAAGGACGTGAAGTTCAACGATGACACTTATGCGGCCAGCGTTCCCAGTCACGGCGTGCTGATGCTTCGCGTGAGCGGTAAATAAGAGTAGCGATCAGAACGTTTTCAGGAACTCGATCAAGGCCCGCTTGTCGGTGTCGTTCAAGCCCGGCTGCCGCGCGTCGGAAGCCTCGCCCGGTTCGCGGAAGTCGGTTCCAAAGTAGTGTCCGCGATTCACGGTCAGGTCCGGACACTTACTGAGGCCGAGTAACTGATCCACCGAATTGCCGAATGCCTGCGCGGCCTCGGCGTCGGACGCATCCTTGCCGAGTTTCTTCAGATCGCCAGCGAGTGTTCCTACCAGCTTCAGAAACTGGGCCGCGTGCTCCGCTTTCCTGGAGGGATCAGGATCTTCGGAAAGCGGATTCAGGTTCGCCAACAGGCCGATCGGGGTTCCGGCGGGGATCGGCCCCAGCTCCAGCCCGTCCGGAAAGTCCTTCTGGAGCGCGTCGGGCAAGTACCCTTGCGACACCTCGACGAAGCTGGTTGTGGTGGTCCGGTCGATCGCGCCAGGGATCTTGTTGCCGAGTTTGCTGTCTTGCTGGCGCCGCTCCGGCCATAGCATTTGCTCGATAGATGCCTGGAAGGAGCGCATGCGCCCGTCCACCGACGGGTCCGAATTGAAGGGACCGACAGAGTTATTCAAGAGGAACGGGGCGCTCGACCACAAGCTCACCAGCGAGGGCGGCCGCGTATAACCGCGTCCGCCGGCGGGCATCGTATAAGTGTGCGGCTCGCCGGTCACCGGGTGATACCAGGTGATCTGGCCCACGGAAGGCAGATCCTTGTATGACTGCGAGGAAAAGTTATCCCAGATGTTACCACCGATGGCGTTGGTCGCCAACGGGCTGCAGGCGTTGGTGCGCAGCAAAGTCACCGGAACGCGAAACTCCGCCGAGAGGAAATTATCCTTCAAGAAATCATCGGCCATTACGATCGGCCGCATCTGACTCTTGAAGTCGTCTGTCAGGGTCCACGCCCAGTACTTATTCCAGCAAGTGAGATAGTCTTGGCCCGCGCAGCCGTTCGGGTCAAGACCCGCGGCGTTCGGGGGTAACTTGCTCGAATGGCATCGCGCGCAGTTTTCGGCAAACACGATCTTGCCGCGGTTGAGCAGCGCTTTGTCCTTAGTCAGGTATTTCTCTCCACCGGGAGCGTCTTTCAAGTAGTGCGGATCGGTGGTTTTAAGAAAGAACTCCGCGGTGGCGAAAGTCTGCGCTTCCGTGGCCACAAAGTAGGCCGAGTTCTTGCGCGCCACGCTGATCTCGATGGGGCTGATTGGCTTGCCGCCCACCAGGGCGTTGAAATGCAACAGCCATTCTTCGCTGAATGTTCCGATGTTGAGATACACGCGGTTCAGCGCCCCCATGACGCCGACCGAATCCGATCCGTCCTTCAACACGCGTGGAGTCCATACCGTGGCGGGCGATTGGAACAACTCCGCCAGGGGACCGCTAGACAGGTAGTCGTTGATCTGGCGATTGTTCAGTCCGCCTCCGGCCAACGTTTCTTTTCCCCATCGTTTGGCCTCCAGCAAGCGCGGAAGTAACTGATAAACGGCATTCATGGTGCGCGGATTGTTGATGTTGTCGGTCGACACCAGCGAAGTATCGAGCGTACCGGGGCGGAAGGTATGAAACACCTGGAAAGCGAAGTTTCGTTGGTCGGCGTTCCAGAAGAAAATGCGGTCGGTCCAGAAATACTGCGCGCCGACGTTCGAGCTCAGGTTCTCCCATTTCGGATTGTTCGGATCGGCCGGCGGGCGTACCGGGTTGGGTCCCACGTGGCAGAATCCGCATGACATACCCACGCGGTAGGGGCGCACCAGATCTTTGGAGTTGTAATAGGACGGGTCCGTGTAATATCGCGCGGGGTCCCATTTCTTCTGGGCGGCTTCGTCGAAGTTCGGATTCGGAAAAAGGCGCAGGCCGACGATGCCGGTCGCATAGCCGTAGTAGGAACCAGCCGGGATGTTCTTGCCGCGCGCGCCGTACTTTACGCCCGGATATTTCTGTTCGTTTTCAAACGGGTCCGGCGGGCAGTTGGCGTTGCGCTTGTCGAGCCACAGGCCGAAGCGGTTCGGATCGGGTCCGGTGGGAGCCTCAAAGCACGGCTCGTTCACCAGTCCGTAGTATTCCCAGCGGTTGTTGCGGTTGCCTTTCAGGCTGGGGTGCGACGAGATGGTCTTGACGAAATCGAGGATGCCCACGCTGGCGCCGGTCAGCTTGTCCCATAAGCGATCGTTTCCGGCCGTCCAGACAATCCACGTGTTGCGGCCTTTGATCTCATCGGTGCTGAGCTTTACGCCGTTGTCCATTTCGTGGAAATAGTCTTCATCCGCGGCCTTGAAATCTGCCGCTGCGCGACCAGCCAGCAGCGCTTCGTCTTTCACGTGCCCAATCTTGGGGTTCCTCCACCAGGTAAGCAACAACACTCCACCCACAACCACCAGCAACAACACGAGGACAATCAGGACCTTCTTCATCTTCTTGACTCCTATTGGGCCGAACTCGATCTGCCGCCGCGCGCCATATAGCGCAACGCACGCAGGCTGGGCATGAAGAAATACGCGCCGCCACGCACGGTGATGAACTGCGGAACGCTGCTGAGGCGCCGGGGCAACTTGCCTTCCCGCGGAATGGAAAAGTAGCCGGTGACCGGGCAATCCCCCACCGGCGCGCGATTCCCCAGAAGTGGATCGCTCTCGTCAGTCAGTCCATCGAACTTGGTACTCATCAACCAGGCGTTCTGCACGAACTCGAACTGGCGCAGAATATTCGCGCAGAGGCACGCGAAGTGCAGCCCGCGCGGCGCCGCGCCCGGGGGACCCGGTTTCAGCGCCTCTTCCGGCGTGATACTGACGCCGTACTCGCGTCCGCGGCGCAGCACTCGATGAAAGCGCGTCGACGCCATCAGGTCGTCGTGGAGTCTGGGGCGCGGAATCCCCAGGCGGCTGGCAAGCCCGGCAATTACGCCGCCGGGGTGGCCGAACAGATCCGCATTGCGTGGATTGGCCCGGCGGATGTGCGCTCCGAAGGGGCACTGCACACCCTGCGGGTCCTGATCGTAGGTAAACGCGTTGCTTGGCTGGCCGGGCTTATCAGTGACACCGGCAATCGCCGGTCCGGACGGCGGGATGAGCGGGTCGCCGTCAACGGTGCGCCCGACCATCGCCGCCCCCAGCCGGTAGCGTTGTCGCGCGTTACCCTCCGCGGCCTGATCCAGATATTGCCAAAAGCCACGTACGTCCTGCTCGAGCTGCCGCAACACGAGGTAGGTTCCATTTCTGCCGAAATCCTTGCGCGCCGGATCGTCATCCGCGGGTAGCAGATCACCGGCTGGATCCGCCGCGGGTTCAAGCAGCGGGCGATCAGTATATTTGTTGTACTCGTTCGGGTATCCGAGCAACAATTCGCCCAGCGCGCCGCGATTGTCATATGCGGTCGTGGTTCCCGGCACGGGCCGCTGGCGCTCCCAGTCGAATGCCGGCTGGCTGATGCCGTCGGCAAATCCAAAGGGCTCGTGGCCGCCCATGTCGGACGTTTCGAGCGTAGTGAGCACATCGAATGCGTCGCTCCAAGGGCCGCTCTGAACCACTTGCGTCCACGCCTCCAGCTTGGCTTTCGCGTAGAGCATGACCACCAGATCTGGAGGTTGCCCCGGGCCGCCCCAGAGCCAGCGCGCGGGGTCGCTCGCACCGGTATCACCGAGTCTGCGCGAACGGCTGGCCGGCCCTGCCACGCCCTGCAGAAACTCATCGGAGAATCCGGCGATGGTACTCTCGGCGACACCCATGGCCCGCAGTCCTTGTGCCGTGAACGCGATGTGCAGGGCCGTTTCCGGCGGAGGTTGGCGGCGCTCGGCCGTCGAGACTGGGGCCGATGCGATCCAGGCGCGCGCAGCCGCGGCATCCCGTATCCGCAGCAGGCAAAAGCGGGCCTCGACCAGTTTGGCATAACCGTAGGCGGCCAACCCCTGCACGTCGCTGTAGTCGAATGGAGTCACATTGCCTCTTTAGAGCAGGGCCACCCACTCGCGGCACTGCGGCTCGCTCAGGCCGGATTTCTCGACCCCTGCACGAATTCTGCTGTTGCGGTGCAGATCGAACGCGGTCAGCCCGGCATGCGCGTCGTACCAGACTTCGGTCGGCAACTGGTGGCGGCGCAGGTGATACTTGAACTTCTGCTCGTTCTTCGAACCTTTCAGTAACAGCCACTCGGTGCGTGGATAGCCCACACCGTTACTGAACACGACATTCAGGCCGAATCCGACCTTGTTGATGAAGTCATCCATGTAAGCTTCCAGGCTTCCGTCGTAGTTACTGGCAAAATACATACGTTGCCGATTGTCCAGGTACACCCAGCGCGCGAAATGGATGGTGTGGACCCGCGCGAGGAGGCCTTTGGTATAAATGGTGCGCGCGGCGAGATCGATGATATACAGCACGGCGGAGACAATCGCGCTGCGAAACCAGCCCGGCTTGAGCGTACCCATGGCGCTAAACTGATTGGTTACGTCGTGATCTTCGAGCGTGGCCAGGTTGACCGCCCATTGCGGGTCGGGGCGCGGCGAGAACTCGGGGTCGGTGTTTTCGAGCGACCGGAGCTTCCAGGCCGCCAGCAGCAAAGGAGCGATTGTCACCGGTAGCGTCAGCACCCCTAACACGATCAGCAGGGTCAAGGCGACCCAGTCGAGAGCGTGGCGGAGCGCCCAGCCAAGCGGGGTAGGAGCCGGAGAAGTCAGCTTCAGCCGGCCCGCGGAAGTTTCCTTTTCGACGAACGCCCGCAGTGCCCGATGAATCTCTCCCGGCGAACGATCCGCCAAACCGGGCGTCACGCTCAGATAGCCGCGCAGGGCGAGTCGAAGGCACTCCTCCTGCCGCGTCTGCTCGACTGTCCGCCCGACCCAATTGCAGTAATAAGCCGCCGGACCTTGCTCGTGAGAGACGATCCAGGCGTGCAGGTCGGCATCCGGCGCAAAGCCGTCGCACAACGAAAAGATCTGGCGCAAACCAGGCGACGCATGCTTCAGCAGCACGGGCAGGAACGCATCGTAACTGCCGTCAAAATCGCCCAGAAAAGCCAGGTAGACCGGCGGCGCCGGCCGCGCGATGCCGTAGAGCGCTTCGATGTCTCCGGTGGTCTGGTCATCCAACACAACGAATCGGGCGAAATGCAAGTTCTCGAGCTTCCGAAAAGGAACCAGCGAGTTATCCGGATTGACCACCCCCGGCGCGAGGTTCATGGTGGCCAGGAGTTCGCGCATGGGGGTAACGCGGCTCCGCGGCAGAGTGGCCAAAACCATGAAACTCGATTGGGGTGTCATGCCTACGCTTGCGCGCCGCTGAACTGGAGACAGAAGTTGATCAGCCGGGTCTTCTCCCAATAGACCAGTCCCAGGTAAAAGTCTGGAGCGACGAGCCGGATTTCATCGCGAATCCAGTGCGCGACCAGGGAAGTCTTGGAATAGTCGAGCACGATACAATCCTTGCCGTCAAACCAGCTCTTGTCCAGGTAGACTTCCGCGACAATCGCATTAAGCCCGATCGGCAGGATCCGGTTAGTCAGTACGCCGCGTTTGCCATCAAAGGTCTTGCCTTTCCACGCAAACACGTTGACAATCTCCGCAATCTCCGGGCTAAACACTGTTCCGGGGGCAATGATGGCCGTGCCATTTGCCTCTCCGTCCGGTACCGGCCCCGGCGGACTGGCTCTGAAAAGGTCGTCCAGTGCCGCCTGGCTCATCTTCATCAACTGGGTTGGATCTAAAGCGCTGGTCCCGGTACCTACTTCCATTTCATCCCCTCCTATAGCAGGTGAGGTTAATATAAACGCCGTTTCAGACGAAGTCAATAAATTCGAGTAATTTGTCACGCGCGGGAGGCTAGAATGACGTCGGCGGCCTTTTCGCCAATCATATAGACCGCGCTGACGATGAAAAATCCGGGAATTCGGGGAAATACCGATGCGTCCACGACTCGCAAGCTGGTTACTCCGTGCACGCGAAAGCTACTGTCCAACACGCCTCCACGCTCACGCGGCCCGATGGCGCAGGTGCACGAAGCATGGTGGCCCCAGGCGTGGCTGCGCACGAATTCCCGCAGGCCGCTGTCTGACTGGACATCCGCGCCCGGCAGGATCTCTCTGTCAATCAGGCCCTTGTCACCCAAACCCTTGCGGCCCTTGCTGCTCAGTTTTGCAGTCAGCCGGCGGACAAACCGGATGCCATCCACTACGGCCGCCAGATCCTCGTCCGCGCCCTCGCGGAAGTAATGGAAGTCGATGAGGGGCGCGTCCCGCGGATCGTTCGACCGTAATGTCACTTGACCGGTGCGGTTCCGCGCGTGCGCCTTCAGAACCACCCAAGTCAGATAATTCCGTTCCTCCGCGAAGACCCGCGAGTAGCCGGGGTAATATCCGGAAAAGCGCGCCAGCAGGCTCATGCAGTACAGATCCGGCAACTCGCCCGCGGTCACGGATCGGCGGATCACGGTCAAAACCGCGCCGTTGGTAGCGTAGATGCCGCAGTTGCCCTTCTGCCAATCCTGAAACTGGGCATCGCCGGCGGAGAAGGTAGCGCCTCGGTAGGCGTCCCATTCCTTGAAATTCATTCGATTGACCACGCCCACCTCGTACCGGTCCTGAAGGTTTTGCCCCACTCCTGGCAGGTCCGCACGCACCAGGATTCCATAGCGTTCGAGTGTCGCGCGTGGGCCGATACCGGATAGCATCAGCAATTGCGGCGTGTTGAAGGCGCCGCCCGCCAGGATCACCTCGCGCGAAGCGGAAAGCGTGACGCGCTCTGTCGCCGCGGCGTTGGGATTGACATGCGCCCGGTAGAGCCGCTCTCCCCGCAGATACTCGACGCCGGTGGCGCGGTTATCCTGGTCCAGAAGAACACGCGAAACCAATGCGTTCAGCACGATCCGCAAACGGCCGGGGTGTCTGCGCGCGACGTCCAGCAAGCGCTCGCGCGAGCCGGTGCGCGCGTGCCCGGAGGTGGAGAGCGGCACGTAGCGGACTCCGGTAGAGTTCCCGCGAACCAAGCGCCAGTCATTGGGGTCGAGACCGCTTTCGAGAAACCAACGAATGCGGTTCACCTGCTGGCCATCTTCCGCGAAGGCTTCACACGCCGCGTCCTTGATGGTCTCGTCGAGCCGCAGACTCTCCAGACTGGCCAGGGGCAACGCCTTCTCGGTGGAAAGCCAGCCCCGCCAACCGTGCCGCGCCGGATTTAAACCCAGGCGCGCAAGCCAACGCAAGAACGGCCGATGCCGGCAGCGTTCGAGCCGTTCGAAGTAGGTTCGCATGCACGTTGCATCCCAGCTTGGGTCGCCAGTGAGATCCCGGATGAAATCCCAGTCGGCGTTGTGCGGGTAGACCAGGATCATGGCGTTGTGCGCCGTGCAGCCGCCTAGCGTGCCGGCCCGTGGATAGAGCACGCCGCCCTGCACCTCCCGGTAGTTCGGATCGAGTCTCTGTTGGTTCTCGTCCGCGTAATGCCGCACGAAGAAATCCCACTTCATGGCGGAATTCTCGGAGGCGAAAGCATGAAAAGCCGGCACGTCGTAGTCAGCCGGAAGGCGGTTGCGTTCCGGATCGACCGCGTCGCCGCCGGATAACTCACGTGGGTCGCCGCCCGCTTCCAGCAGAACTACGCGGCATCCAGCCTCGGCCAGCCGGGCGGCCACCGTGCCCCCGCCCGCTCCCGAGCCAACCACGATGTATTCGCAATCGGCGGCCGGCCCGTCAGTCAAAAGTCTCGTCCCCCGTGGGTTCATAGAGTGGCACGCCGTTCATGCTGTGCCGCAGTTCAGAAAGGGTCTTGTACATCCGACGGCGGGCGCGGCTCTGGTTGCCCAACGGGCGATGTTCGGGGATGGAGTGCCACGGGTTGTACGAAAGCAATCTGGCAAAATCCAGTTGGGCGGGCGAGTCGAACTTCTGCCGGGGGATATGCAAGGTAGCAACAGAGACGCGCGGAGACAGTTTCACCGGCCAAAGCACGGCGTTGTTCTCGATGGGCATCAGGTACGGATCGGTTTGCTGCTGCAGGCGAATATCGAACTCGACATCCTGCTCAGCAAGCGTCGCAACCATCGCGTCGCGCAGGTAATTGCCGGGAGGACGCAAAGGCAGCCGCGGGATCGGGGTGCGTCCTTTCTTCAGCGGCCATACCGAATACTGCATGGCCTGGCCTTCGCCCAACAGGTAGGGCACGCAACTGAAATACGGCGCTTCAAACGGGCTGCTCTGTGTTTTGATCCACAGCCCCTGCATGATCAGGTCGAGTATGTGGTGGCGATGGAAGTTGAGGAAGTAGAAGATCTGTGCGTTCTTCCCGCTCTCGATCTGCAGTTGTGCGTTGGCTTCGGTATCCGGCGTAACGAACGTGGGAGTGGAAACGCCGAACATATCCTGCGTGAACTTCTCGTCCTCCAGCAATTTCGGCCCGGGCACACCCATCAGCTTCATGCTGATACTCATGAATCCGACATCATCTATGTCCGGCGTGATGTATGGGCCCGGCCCCGAGAATCGCACCCAGGCCCGGTAAGCGCGCGGCTGCGCATAGATGCCGTGGCGCAATTCCGAAGGGAGATTGTCATGCACCCGGAACTCGGCGCGCACGATACCGTGAGTCTTAGTATTTCCTCCGCGCTCGAAGTTACCCGGCTTCCACAGCGAGCGCATCTGATTCTCGAAGCTGGCGATGATCGAATCGAGGTACGCCTCTTCGCCGGCCATCGGCCTCTCTTCGGCGATTTTCAGGCCGTCATGCGGTCGTCGCCAGTTGATCCACGACGTAACCAGATTGGCAACGGGATCACGGAGCGTTGCGTCGAATGCCGGACGAAACCACGGATCGAACCTGCGTTCCAGGTGCACTAGCCAGGTGGACGCATCCGCCAGCCAGTTCAAGAAGCTTGACCCGGTATTAGCTCTCGGTATCGGCCGATCGGGATTCAAGGATCCCCCCTTTTAGACGATCATTCGAGACGCTGAACTGAAGCGCCTGGGTGTTATTTGTTCCTAAGCATAAGTCACTCCGGGCGCCGCGTCAAGCCACTGAGTCAGCCACTGAGTCAGCAATGTCAAACATACTGCGCCAAATACCTACTTAGCCCGCGGCGGGCGAAGCTAGAACGGCCCTAAAAGCGCAGTGACTTCAAGTACCGCCGACTGGCTGGAACCTGCTCGGCCGCGAGCGGACTCTCATCCTCAATGTAGTAGCGTTTCACGCCGGCCTTGGGCGCCGCGCGAAGGATGGCCGGAAAATCGATGGATCCGGACCCCGCCGCCACACTGTATTCGTCCGGCGCGCTGCCCGCCTGGTTGCCTGTGACGCCTCTGCGCAGATCCTTCAGGTGCATCAAAGGGAACCGTCCGGGATAGCTGCGCAGATAATGCAGCGGGTCCTGCCCGGGCCACGCCATCCAAAAGACGTCCATTTCGTAATGCACGGTTTCGGGCTTGGTGCGGCGCACCATCGTATCGAACAGCGTGCCGTCCGGGCCAGGACCGAATTCGTAGCCATGCGGGTGATAGCAAAACTGAATTCCCGCGGCCCGGAATTGCTCGCCCCAGCGGTTGAAGTTACCGATGGCGCGTTGGCAGTCACTCAGTTCGAACGTCTTCCCGTGCGGAATCCAGGGAGAGATGACGTAATGAGCGCCCAACAGGCGGGCGTCAGCGACCGTGGCCGGAACGCCGCGCGCGAGGGTCTCATCGTTCGCTACCAGCGCGGTGCATTGGAGCCCAGCCTTATCAAGCTCCGCGCGGAATTGTTGCGCGGTGAGGCCGTAGAGCTGCGGCAGTTCCAGTTCGGTGAAGCCAAGACCGCGGGTGAACTCGAGCGCCTTGGGCAGGCTCTCGGCCACTTCGCGGCGAAAGCTGTACAGTTCCAGCCCCAGCGGACCGGGGACGCCGGTAGCGGCCGGCGCCAGTGCCGTACCCGCCATGCCCAGAAGAACGGATCGCCTGGTCGGCATCATCTCTTTGGCCCCATGTTCAGGAAGATATCCAAGCGCGGCGTTTCCCAGTTATACGGCTTCACCAGAAGATCGAGCGCGCCGTTGCCGTCCAGATCGGCGAGCTTGGATTCGTGGCTATCGTAGCCTGTGGCCGCCACCGTCGGCTTGAAGTTGCCTTTGCCGTCACCCAGGAAGATGTAGATCTTCGAATCGGGATTCTGGCCGTTCAGGCGCTGCTCACCGCAAAAGATATCCAGGTTGCCATCGCGGTTGAAATCCACCAGCCCAAGCGTGTGGCCGTACTTGATATCCGCCACCTTGTGCGGTATCCACGTGCCTTTGACGTTTTCGTACCACATCAGCGGACCTTCTCCGTCGCCGATCACTAGCACGATCTGGGCCCACTTGCCGGGCTTCAGATGGCCGACGGCCGCGCGCGAGAAAGTGTAGCCGGCATCGATCACGTTGGCTTCGAACTGCCCGTTGCCGAGATTCCGGAACCACGTGCCGCCGCCTACGATATCGAGCTTGCCGTCGCCGTCCACGTCGCCGGCGGCCAAGCCTTCATGCTCGTTGATGCCTTTGAACGATGCGGCTTTGCCGCGCTGCGCCGGCTCGCTCGAGACCGGGTAAGTGTAGATCTCCGTCAACGGCCACGGACCGGAATTACGCGGATCGGGCGGGACGTGCGCCATCAGGAGTTTGTGCGAGTCCTGGTTCCAGAAGACCAACTCCTGCTTGCCATCGCCATAGAAGTCGCCGGCCACCTCGTCGTGATGCTTGGCGCCCATCGTGTTCTTGATGATGTGGCGCTTCCACGGGACGTTCGGATCGTAGTTGGGGTATGGATTCTCCCACCACCAGACCTCGTTGGATTTATAGTCGCCGCCGGCGATGATGTCCAGATCGCCATCGCCATCCACATCCATGAAAGTCGTACCGGCTTCGATGTGTAGCGGCCCGGCCTCGATAATATAGCGCGTCCAGCCTTGCGGCCCGCGGCGGTACCACACTACCGATGGCGCAGCCGTCCGTTCGGTGATCACGAAATCGTTGATCCCGTCTTTGTCGATATCCAGCACTGTGGCTGAAGTCTGCTCCTTTCCGCTGTTCGGCACGGGCAGATCGCCCGTCTTGGTGGAAAGATGTTTCCAGACCACGCCGGTATCGGTTTCCGCCCAAGCCGTGCCGCCCATCAGCAAACTCAGTACAATCCATTTCGTCCTCATAAAATCCGTCCTCAACCAGAAGGTAATACGCAGCGCGCGGCGCCCAGCAATTCACTCGGCGGTGCGTGAACACCCGGAAAAAGCGCGATATCCTTTAGAACAATGCGTACGGCGATTTCGGGAATACCGCTTTCACTTCTCCTCATTCAATTCTTAACTCCGTGCGCCGTGCCGGCGCAGAACGCTGTTGTGATTCAGGTCAACGCGGCCGAGACGGTTGGTCCGTTCCATCCGGTCTACGGCTACTTCGGCAACGACGAGCCAAATTACGCCTATATGAAGAACGGCCGCCGGCTCGTCGATGAGCTGGCGGCGTCAAGTCGCACGTCGGTGTACCTGCGCACCCACTTTATGCTGGCGACCGGGGACGGAACACCTGGTTTGAAATGGGGTTCCACCAACGTTTACTCTGAGGACGCCTCAGGCAGGCCGGTGTACGACTGGACGATCATCGATCGCGTCTTCGACACCTATCTGCAGGCCGGCGCGAGACCGTTCGTAGAGATCGGCTTTATGCCGCAGGCGCTTTCGTCCAAGCCAGACCCGTACCGCTCGATCTGGATTCCCGGCGGCCCGAACCGGGATTACTTCGCCGGATGGTCGTTTCCGCCTAAAGATTACCGGAAATGGGGTGAGTTGGTTTACCAGTGGGTGAAGCACAGTGTTGAGAAGTACGGAAGGGGTCAAGTCAATACATGGTATTGGGAGGTCTGGAACGAGCCGGATATACCGTATTGGCATGGAACGCCCGAAGAATACGACAAGCTGTACGACTACGCAGCAGCGGCGGTGAAGCGGGCGCTACCATCGGCGAGAGTTGGAGGGCCGGCTACCACGGGACCGTCCAGCCCGAAAGCCGCCGCGTTTTTGCGCCAGTTCCTGGAGCACTGCGATCACGGCAGCAATGCGGCCGCCGGCGGAACCGGTGCACCGTTGGACTTCATCACGTATCACGCCAAAGGCCAGCCTACGGTCGTGGACGGCCATGTTCGCATGGGTATCGCCAAGAATGCGCGGGATGTGGATGAGGGATATGCCATCGTCCGCGCATTTCCAAAATTCGCAGATTTGCCGATCGTGCTGAGCGAATGTGACCCCGAGGGTTGCGCGGCATGCTCGGCGCGGGTTTACCCGCAAAATGCCTATCGCAATGGCACGCTGTATGCGTCGTACACCGCCGCCATGATGAAAAGCGTGCTAGAGCTGGCGGACCGGCGAAAGGCGAACATCGCGGGCATGCTGACCTGGGCGTTTGAGTTCGAGGATCAGCCCTACTTCGATGGCTTTCGAACTCTGGCGACGAACGGCATCGACAAACCGGTGCTGAACCTGTTCCGCATGGCCGGATTGATGCGGGGTAATCGCGTGAAAGCTGAGAGCAGCGGCCGCACACCCGTCGATACCTTACTGGCTGAAGGCGTCCGCAGCCACCCGGACATTGATGCGCTGGCAGTCCGCTCCGAGCGGGAGATCTCCGTGCTCTGCTGGAACCATCACGACGACGATCTGCCCGGGCCCGCTGCTCGAGTCCAGTTGGAGATCGCGGGCATGCCTGGCGCGGCCACCCGAGTGCTGCTCCGGCACTATCGCGTCGATGAGAGCCACAGCAACGCCTGGACGGCGTGGAAGGCCATGGGATCTCCGCAACATCCGTCGCCGGCAGAATACGCCAGGCTCGAAGCGGCCGGAAAGCTAGCATTAGTGGACTCTCCGCGATGGGTAGGCGTGGCCGGTGGCGCCACAACGGTGAAGTGGCCACTGCCGCGCCAAGGCGTCTCACTGGTCGAGCTGGATTGGTGAAGCGATGAGACCGTAACTCCTCCACACGCCGCTGCCCATGTCAGGTGATCATAGGTACACTCTCAGTAGCTATTATGCGACTGCAATCGTTAATCAGTGGCGCGATTCTCACGCTGCTCGTGGGCTCGGGTTCATGCGGCGCGGCCGATGAAAACGCCCTCACGCTCTGGTACCGGCAGCCGGCGCGTGAATGGACGCAGGCTCTGCCGGTAGGCAACGGCCGGCTGGCCGCAATGATCTTCGGCGATACCCGCCGGGAGCATCTCCAACTTAATGAAGACACCGTCTGGTCCGGTGCAAGACGGAACCGGAGCAATCCCGAGGCGTCCCAGGCTTTTCCCGAGGTCCGGCGTTTGCTCGAAGAGGGACATCCGGCACAAGCGCAAGAGATGGCGGATCGCATGATGATCAGCATCCCCCGCGCGCTTCCGGTTTACCAAACGCTGGGCGATCTGTGGCTGGAGTTCAGCGGCGGCGCAGATCCGGCGGACTACCGCCGGGAACTGAACCTGGAATCGGGCGTCGCGGCGGTGCGCTACACGGCCAATGGAATTCACTACGTCCGCGAGGTATTTGCGTCGGCGCCGGCCCACGCAATCATTGTGCGTTTGAGCGCCGACAAGCCGGGCAGCATCTCCTTCCGCGCCACCATGAGCCGCCCGGCAGACGGGAAATCGGAAGCAGCGCGGGGACGATTGATCTTGACCGGCCAGGCCTTGCCGAAGTCGGCGCCCGGCGAGCCGGAAACGGGCGTCCGCTTTCGCGCCGAGGTGAGTGTTGCCACGTCCGGCGGTAGCGTGGAGAGCGCTGGAGACCACCTCGACGTCAAAGCCGCGGACAGCGTCACGCTAACGATCGTAGCGGCGACGGACTACCGCGAGAAGGACCTCGCACAGAGCTGCGAGCGCGATCGCCTGGTGGCCTCGCGCTCCTATGACACGCTGCAGACCGAGCACGTCGCCGATTACCAGCGATTCTTCCGGCGTGTGCACCTGGAGTTGCCCGCGGACCCGGCCGCGCGTGCACTGCCCACCGATGAGCGCCTCGAGCGCGTGCGCCAGGGCATGACCGACGACGATTTGATCGCGCTCTATTTCCAATACGGCAGATATCTGCTCATCGCGAGCAGCAGGCCCGGCAGCATGGCTGCCAATCTGCAGGGGAAGTGGAACGACGGCCTGACTCCCGCATGGGGCAGCAAATACACCATCAACATTAATACCGAGATGAACTATTGGCCGGCCGAGACCTGCAACCTCTCGGAACTGCATGCGCCGTTGTTCGATCTGCTCGACGCCGCGCGCGATGACGGCCGGCGCGTAGCGAAGTTCTACTAAGGCGCAGGCGGCTTCGTCCTGCATCACAACACCGACCTGTGGGGCGATGCGGTTCCCATCGACGGCGCGCGCTGGGGGATCTGGCCCATGGGCGGCGCCTGGTTGTCGCTCCACCTGGCGGAACACTACGAGTTCACTCTGGATCGCAAGTTCCTGGCTGAACGTGCTTACCCGGTGATGAAAGAGGCGACGCAGTTCTTCCTGGATTACCTGACCCCGGACGGCAAGGGGCACCTGCTGACCGGGCCGTCGTTGTCGCCGGAGAATGAGTACCGCTTGCCCTCGGGCGAGAAGGCCGTCCTGTGCATGGGCCCGACCATGGATACCGAGATTCTGCAGGAACTTTTCGGCAGGGTGATGGAGGCCAGTGAGGTTCTGGGCATCGACAACGAGTTCCGAACCAAGGTGGCCGCGGCACGGAACAAGCTGGTACCGCTGCGCATCGGCCGGTTCGGTCAGATCCAGGAGTGGCCGGAAGACTACGACGAGGTCGAGCCTGGTCACCGGCACATGTCGCAGCTGTTCGCGCTGTTTCCGGGCCGGCAGATCTCACCGTGGCAAACGCCGGAACTGGCGCGCGCGGCCCGCGCCACGATCGAGCGGCGACTGGCGCACGGGGGCGGTCACACGGGCTGGAGCCGCGCCTGGATCATCAACTTCTGGGCGCGGTTGGCGGATGGAGATCAAGCCTACTCGAACCTGGCGGCGCTGCTGCGCAAATCGACTCTCCCGAACCTGTTCGACAATCACCCGCCATTCCAGATCGACGGCAACTTCGGTGCGACCGCGGCGATCGCCGAAATGCTGCTGCAAAGCCACACGGGCGAGATAGAGCTTCTGCCCGCGCTGCCCAAAGCCTGGGCCAGCGGCAAGGTGACCGGGCTTCGCGCGCGCGGCGCGCTGGCGGTGGATCTCACCTGGAGCGGCGGCCTGCCTGCCTCCGCCACGCTGCGGCCGGCGATGGATGGAGTGCGCATTCTGCGGCTGCCTCCGGGCATTCGCGTAAGGGAGATTCACGACGGCGGCGCGCCAGTTGCACCGCAGGTCTCCGGCCCCACCGTGCGGCTCAGCGCTGAGGCTGGGCATGTCTACACTGTCGAGTTTGAGCCGGCTGTAACGCATCCTCGCTAGAGTTTCTGGCCACGCAGCTGAGCAACTTCACTCGCAGTCTTCGCCAAAGCAGAGCCGCTTGCTGAAGAAGGGCAAAACGTGATTCTGAAAGCGGTCCGCGACAGCGCTGGTATGGGTACCGTGGTAAATCTCGAAAGAGTTGGCGATGCCGTAGGTGTCCAGGATCTCGTGGAGCTTGGTTGTGCCGGATTTCAAACCGTCCTGATCGCCCACATCGATGGAAATGCCGTGATACCGCCGCAGATTGCCGATGTACTGGTCGATGAAGGCCAGCGGAGCATTTGCCGTCCACTTCGCGAGAACCTCCGGCTGGGGCACGCCATCCTTCACCGGCAGATCGAGGTAGAGGGGCGGGTTCTTCGGATCGGGCGACCACGCGGCGGCGGAAGCTAGCTGGGCGCGGGCGCCCCAAGGCAGGTTCACGGAATCGGCCGGCGTCTTCACCGACTCGAGCGCTTTGGCGATCGCGGGGTTGGCAGGCCCGCCACCCATCGGCGCCAGGCAGCAGGGACTCATAATGTAGAGGCTGCCGAAGACATCCGCATGTTTCATCCCGATGCGCGTGGCGCCGTAGCCGCCCATGGAATGGCCGGCCAGACCCCGGCTCGTCCGCCTGGCGATGGTGCGGTAGTGAGCGTCGATGTAGGCCACGACGTCGTGTGCGATGAACCGCTCGAAGTCGCCGGTCGTCACGGAACTCGAATACATCGATCCGTTGTGCACAGTCTTGGAATCGGGCAGCACGACGATCGTCTCCCGCGATCCCAAGGCAAAGGCGCCCTCAATCGTCTGCGGTACGTGGATCTCGTGGGTCCACTGCTCGGCGCCGATCGAGTAGCCATGCAGAGCGTAGACCACGGGGTAGTGCCGGCTCTTTTCGGTGGCGTAGCTCGGCGGCAGGAAGATAATGACATCGCGGTCCACGGCATCGCCCTCGAGATTGCCTTCCAACGCGGTCCCGTGAATCTTGATATGTTCCACCGTTACCGGCTTGGCCCCAGCCACCACCGCAGGCACTTCGGTCTGCACCTGCGCGTTCAACTGCAGCCCCGCGGCGGCGGCCAGAGCCAGGCTCATCAGGCAAGACGATTTCACGGGCTTCATTGATCTCCTCTCATCCACGCGGCCCAGGACCGGCTACTGCCGTGCACTCCGGAGTCCTGAAGTATCCACCAGTGTAAACACCTTTTCACCCGTTTCGTTGGCCACGTACAGCTTCGACGAGCCCGGGTCGATTGCCATCGCATAGGGCCTGTGGCCTGCAGGTAGCGTCGCCAGCGCGCGATTGGTGGCGCCGTCGATCACTGTCACGCTATCGCCCAGTGTGTTGGCCGAGAAAACCAGGTTGCGTACTTCATCCACCGCCAACGCCTGCGGGTGCTCGCCAACGCGCACGGTAGCCACGGAGCGCCGCGTGCGTCCGTCGATCACGGTCACGTCGCCCGAGGCATAATTGCCCGCATAGACCATGTGGGTTTTCGAGTTGATGGCGATCGAACTGGTCGTGCGCCCGGCTGGTATCACGGTCTCGTCCGCGGCATCCCGTCCCAGCGCTTTCACGTCGCCGGTTCCCATGCGCGCCACGAATAGTGTGTGAGTCGCCGGGTCTAGCGCCATGCCCCACGCATGTTTGCCGCCCGCGCGGCGAGTGATGGTCAGCCGCGCTCCGTCCAGTACGGTCACGGTGCCGCTCTCGTAGGCCAGCAGGTAGATCGTATTGGCCGCCGAATCGATGGCGATCAAGTCCACCGATCCGGTCTTCAGCCGATTTGACGTGTTGGTGGCGCCGTCGATGATGCTCGTTTTGTCAGAGAACGTGTGGGTGGCGTAAACTTGCCCGGTTGCGGAATCGACGGCAATCGCGTACGGCCGGCTTTCCACGCGCACGGTGGCCGTCACCCTGTCCGTCGCACCGCCGATGACGCTCACCGTGCCGGCGCCCGAATTGGCCACATACACTCGCCCGGACTTGCCGTTCACCGCCATCGACGCGGGGCCGGCGCCCACGTCCACGCGCCGGACAACTCCGGTTCCGGTGTGCAGGATAACCACCTGGGCACGCCGCTGGTCGACCACGTAGACTTTCTTCACCGCCGGATTGAACACGATGCCGCTGCTGTGGATCAGGCCGCTCACCGGCTTCTCAACGGGTATCTGCGCCGCCGCCAGACCTGCCAGGGCCAGCGCGACTGCTCCTGCCATTCGAAAACGGGCTACCGGCTTCATAGGTTCCATGAGATAATTTACGTTGTTTACTAAGCATCACTCCGCGAGCCGCTCAATGCAAGCCCGTTACCTCACGATTCTACTCGCGTTCTCCGGCGCCGCTCTCGCGCAGACGAATCCGCCGCCGTTCCGCGTGCTGGCCATCGCCGAGCACGGCGGCCTGCATCAGCCGTTCGTCGATGCGGCCAAAATCTGGCTCGCCCGCGAAGGCCCGCGGGATGGCTTCTCGGTCGACTATATCGAGAACACCAACACCGTTGATGAGGCGCTCCTCGCGCGCTACGCGCTCTTCCTGCAGTTGAACTACCCGCCTTACGCCTGGACGCCCACCGCCGCGCGCGCCTTCCGCGCCGCCATCGAAAAGGGCAGCATCGGCTGGGTCGGATTCCATCACGCCACGCTGCTCGGTGAATTCGACGGCTACCCGATGTGGCAGTGGTTCTCCGACTTCATGGGCGGCATCCGCTTCAAGGATTACATCGCCACCTTCGTCACCGGCACGGTGCACGTGGAAGCGCCGTCGCATCCGGTCATGAAAGGCCTGCCCCGTAGCTTCACCATCGAGAACGAGGAGTGGTACACCTACGACCGCTCGCCGCGCCCCAACGTGCACGTGCTCGCTTCCGTGGACGAAAGCTCGTACACGCCGGCCACCACCAAGAAGATGGGCGACCATCCCGTCGTCTGGAGCAACGAACACATGAAAGCGCGCAACGTTTATATCTTCATGGGCCACCAGCCGGCGCACTTTCAGAACCCGGCGTTCGTCACGCTGGTCCGTAATGCGATCCTGTGGGCGGCGGGGAGGAATTGATGCGCGGTCTCGTCCCGTTGCTGATGATCGCGGTCTCCGCCGCCGCGGCGCCCCCACTCCGGGTGCTGGCCTTCTACACCACGCACGCCGAGGCGGATCACGTGGAGTTCGCCGAACAAGCGGTGCGGTTTTACGGGGACCTCGCGCGCAAGCAAAATTTTACGTTCGAAGCCACGACGACCTGGGACGATCTGAATCCGCAGCGGCTGAAAAACGTGGATGTGGTGCTGTGGCTCAACGAGTCGCCGGGCGCGCCGGCGCCGCGCGCGGCCTTCGAGCACTACATGGAAAACGGCGGCGGCTGGATCGGCTTTCACGCCGCGGGCTACAACGATTCGAGCACCCGTTGGCCGTGGTTTGTCCACTTCCTAGGCGCGGTGTTCTATGGCAACAATTGGCCGCCGCTGCCGGCCACGCTGCAAGTCGACGACCGCTCGAGCGCCATCACGCGTCACCTGCCGCCTACCTTCGTTTCGCCGGACAACGAGTGGTACAGTTGGTGGCCGAACCCGCGGTCTACGCCGAGCGTGCATGTGCTGCTCACCCTCGCCCCATCGAACTATCCGATCGGCATGAAGGATACCATCGTGTCCGGCGACGTGCCCGTGGTCTGGACCAATACCCGCTACCGCATGCTCTACATCAACATGGGCCACGGCGACAAGATCTTCACCGATCCGCTGCAGAACCGTTTCTTCGAAGACGCGCTGTTCTCTATTGCTCCATGACGCCGTACTGAAACCGCGGCGGCAGGCGGCTGCCGTTGCGTTCGATCATCGCCAGCGTCAACGCCTGCGCCACGATCACGGATGTGACGCCTTCCCAGGGCTCGGCCACCGGATCGAGCCGCACCGGCAGAATCGACGCCGTGGCTTCGCGCTCCTCATCGGAGACCAGCACGACTTTGCCGCCCTTGCGTGCGCATTCGGCCGCCAGTTTCACGCCCAGGTCGGCGCGCCGGCCGAGCGCCAGGATGATGGCCACGTGCGTCGCATCCACATCCAGGTTGGGACCGTGGCGGAATCCAGCACCGGTGTGCGGCGCCGCGCGATGCCCGCTCATCTCGCGGATGCACAGCGCGCTCATCACGGCGGCGCCATAGGCAGCGCCGCGCCCGATGATCTCCGTGTTGGCCGCGCCGCGGCAGAAGGCTTCCAGCTCGCCCTGTAGGGCAAAAACGCACTCGAGCGAAGACGCGAACGCATCCGCGGCAGCCTCGGCATCGCGTTGCCAGTCGCGACCCAGAATCCCGGCCGCCAGGATAATGGCTGCGGCGGTCGAGTTCGTGTAGGTCTTCGTCGCATTGCCGTACTCCGGCCCCGCCAGAATCGGCAGCCGCCGCCCGGTCATCTCCCAGCACGGGCTCGCCTGGTTATTGCAGATCAACACCAGGGGCCGCTCGCCGGCTGCTTTCACGAGCTCCACCAGTTCGGCACTCTCACCGGAAGCCGTCACCAATACCGACAGGGCCGCCTGATCCCAGGTGCGCGTTCCGTAGTGCAGCCACTCGCCCGCGTCCACCGCGAATGCCGACCGCCCCTGCGCCGTAAGCGCCGCCGCGCCCGAGTAGCACGAGCACAACGACGCGCCCATGCCCATAAAGAGCACCGGACCCGGCGTGGCGCACACGCCTCGCAGCTCCGCGAGTTGCCGCCGGATCTCCGGGTCCGCCGCATAGGTCCGCAACAGCGCGCGCAGCCGCGCCGGCTGTTCCCAGCATTCGAAACCCATGATTTCGGTCCCGGTGGCGCGCAGCAGTTCCGGCGCGGGCTCCACGCCGCCAATCCACCGCGCAGCCTGATTTTTCTGCCCTTCCATTCTCTTTAGCTTGTAAACAACATTTACAAAGTGCTTTAATTGTAACCGAAGTGATTCCGAAAATCTCTCTCATCGCGGGCCTCGGCGGCCTCCTCTACGGGTACGACATGGGCATCATCGCGGCCGCCATGGTTTTCCTGCGCACGGCGTTCCATCTCTCGACAGAGTCGCAATCCTGGGTGGTCAGTATCGTGCTCGTAGGCGCGATGGCCGGCGCACTCACCGGCGGCGCGCTGGCCGATGGCTGGGGCCGCCGTCCCACCATGATGGCCGGCGGCATCCTCTTCGTGGCCGGTTCGACGCTGGCTATGTTCGCGCCCAGCGTGGCGGTCATTATCGTCGCCCGCGCCCTGCTGGGCGTGGCCGTCGGTTTCAACTCCGTCACCGCGCCGGTGTATGTTTCCGAGCTCGCGCCCCCCGAATCGCGCGGCAGGCTAGTCGGCCTGTACCAGTTCACCCTGACCTGCGGCATCGCCCTGGCGGACCTGGTGGGCTACTGGCTGGCATCGAGCGGAAGCTGGCGCCTGATGTTCGGACTCGGCGCCATCCCCGCGCTGCTCTTTCTGCTGCTCGTCTTCGGTGTCCCGGAGAGCCCGCGATGGCTCCTCGCCCACGGCCGCGATTCCGAAGCAGTCGCGATTCTGGAATCCTATGCCGGCGCGAGCGGCGCCGCCGCCATTCTGGAAGATCTGCGCGCCAGCCTGCGAACCGCCGTTGAACGCCGTTGGAGCGCGCTGTTCGCCCCGGCCGCGCGGCGCGGCCTGATCATCGCCGTCGGGTTCACGATCCTGCAGCAGGTCACCGGGATCAATACGGTCATTTATTACGGCCCGCGCATCTTCGCGCTGGCCGGCGTCGCATCAAACCAGAGCGCCATCTTCGCAACGTTCGTCATCGCCGTGATGAACGTGCTGGCCACCATCATCGCCCTGGTGCTGGTGGACCGCGTGGGCCGCAAGCCGCTGCTCTATTGGGGCGTCGGCGGCATGACCGCTTCGCTGTTCGTGCTGGCGTTCGCCTTCCACGCCAAAGAGGCACTGGGCGCATCGTTGGGCCTGGTCGCCGCGGCTTGCCTGTCGGTCTACATCGTGTGCTTCGCTTGCAGCATGGGCCCGATCGCCTGGATCCTGGTGGCGGAAGTCTTCCCGCTACGCCTGCGCAGCCGCGGCGCGGCGGCCGCCACGCTCGGCTCCGGACTGTCGAATTTCCTGGTCTCGCTCACGTTCCTGTCGCTCATCGAGATGGCCGGCAACAGCGCGACGTTCGCCCTGTACGGCGGCTTCTGCGTTCTCACGCTCCTGTTTGTGCGGTATATTGTTCCGGAAACCAAGGGGCGAGAATTGGAAAGCATTAGTCAAGGAGGCGGCCTGTGACGCCGTCCTGCTTCTTTCTGGGGGCTGACATCGGCGGCACGAATCTGCGTGTCGCGCTGGCGGACTCCGTGGGCCGCATCCTCGATAGCGAACGCGCATCGATCGCGGACCTGCGCGACCCGCTCCTGACGGTTGCCAAAATGCGCAAGCTCGCCGCGGCGCTGCTCGCGCGCCAGGGCGTGCCGGCATCCGCGCTGCGGGCCGTGGGCGCGGGCGCGCCCGGACTCACCGATACCGGGCGCGGCATTGTGCTGGTCACTTCGTACCTGATGGGCTGGCAGGATGTACCTCTGCGCGCCTATCTCGAGGACGCATTCGGCATCCCCGCCGCCATTGATAACGACGTCAACCTCGCGGCGCTCGGCGAGAGCCGCGCCGGCGTTGCCCAATCGGTGGACGATTTCGTTTTCCTGGCCAT
>DATKNQ010000226.1:0-5995 GCA_035541265.1 Bryobacteraceae bacterium | reverse complement strand
CCCGGCCCGCCGCCACAATTCATCCACGCGCCGCTTCACGTCATCGGACATGCGAATCACGCCCGGCCACGGCCGCGTGAAGCCTTCCTGCGGCCACTTGCGCGTGGCGTCCACCCCCATCTTCGATCCGTAATCCGGCAGACGGCTCGAATGATCGAGCGAATCCACCGGCCCCAGCACGAACTCGATGTCACGCTGCGGGTCGATGTTGTTCAGCGCTTTCCACGCGACTTCGCGCACGTCCTGCACGTCGACGTCTTCATCCACCACTACGATGCACTTGCTGAACATCGCCTGCCCCAAGCCCCAAATCGCGGACATCACCTTGCGCGCGTGCCCCGGGTAAGATTTGCGGATCGACACCAGGATCAGGTTATGGAAGATGCCCTCAGCCGGCATGCAGATGTCGCGCACCTCGGGCAATTGCAAGCGCATCAGCGGAAGAAAAATGCGCTCGATCGCCTTGCCCATGTAAAAATCCTCCATGGGCGGCGGACCCACGATCGTCGCGGTATAAATCGGATCCTTGCGCTGCGTGATGCACGTCACGTGAAATACCGGATACTCATCGGCCAGCGAATAGAAGCCCGTGTGATCGCCGAACGGGCCTTCCGTGCGCATCTCGCCCAGTTCCACGTAGCCTTCGAGCACGATCTCGGCCTGCGCGGGAACTTCCAGATCGCAGGTCTGGCATTTCACCATCGCGACCGGATCGCCGCGCAGGAAACCGGAGATCATCATCTCGTCGAGATCCGGCGGCAGCGGCAGAATCGCCGAGAACATAGTGGCCGGATCGGCCCCGATGGCCACCGCCACATCCATGCGCGTTTGCCCGTGCGCGCGCAGGCGCCGGTAATGCTCCGCGCCCTGCTTGTGCGTCTGCCAGTGCATGCCGGCCGTGCGCTCGTCGTAGATCTGCATGCGATACATCCCGCAATTGCGCTTGCCCGAATCCGGATTGCGTGAGAACACCAGCGGCAGCGTGATGAAGCGGCCGCCATCCTCCGGCCAGCACTTCAGCACCGGATAATCGAACAACGAAAAATCAGCCGTGCGCACGACGTCCTGGCAGGGGCCTTTCGCCACAGTCTTCGGAAAGAATGATCCCATCTCCGCGAGCTTCGGCAGCATCTTCAGCTTGCCGATCAGCCCCTCGGGCATGCGCATCTCGAGATACTCGGCGATGCGCTGCGCCACCGCCTCCACCGAATCCACTTCCAGCGCGATCTGCATCTTGCGCATGCTCGCGTAGCTGTTGATGAGCACGGGAATGTGGTAGCCCCTGGGCTTCTCGAATAACAGGGCGGGGCCGCCGCGTTTGACAGCGCGGTCGGCAAACTCGGTGATCTCCAGGATGGGGTCGACTTCGAACGGGATGCGCTTGAGCTCCTGGTTGCGCTCCAGCGCGGCGATGAATTCACGCAGATCGGCGTAGGCCATAAACGAGGGCGTCTCACTTTCTACTATGATTGAAGTTCGAACAAATCATCAAGGAGAACGCATGTTTAGTCGAGTGGCATTTGTCACGGGTGCCAGCCGGGGAATTGGCCGGGAGATCGCTCTGACGCTATGCCGCGCCGGTTTCGATATCGTGGTGGCTTCACCGGAGATCGAAAAAAACGAGGAAGTGGCGGAGAAGATTCGCGCCTGCAGCGGACAGGCGCTCACGGTGAATCTGGACCTGTTATCGTACGATTCCATCCGGGACAGTTTTGCGAAAGCGCTGCAGCATTTCGGACGTATTGATGTGCTGGTGAACAACGCGGGCGTGACGCGCGACGGCCTGGCCGTGCGCATGAAGCGCGAGGATTGGGATCGCGTGCTGCAAATCAACCTGCACGGCGCGTTCTTCGCCATCCAGCAGGTGCTGCCCTCGATGATGAAGCAGCGCTACGGGCGCATCGTCAACATCGCCTCCGTGGTCGGCGAGGCCGGCAATGCCGGGCAGGCCAACTACGTGACATCCAAAGCCGGAATCATCGGGCTGACTAAGGCGATCGCCCAGGAGATGGCCGCGCGCGAGATCACCGTGAACGCCGTGGCGCCCGGTTTCATCGACACGGACATGACCGCAGTTTTGTCCGACGAATTGAAAGAAAAGCTGCTGGCCCAGGTGCCGCTGCGCCGGTTGGGCCGGCCCGAGGAGATTGCGGCCGCGGTGCGTTTTCTGGCGAGCGACGAAGCAGGTTACATCACCGGACATGTGTTGAACGTGAACGGCGGTATGTATATGTAACTTATTAGGCGGCGTTGCCTATAATGTTCGAATGCGCCGCTTGACTTTCCTTTGCCTGGCCGGCGTCGTCCTGGCGGGCGGGGCGGACAGGTCTGATGAAGCCCGCAGCCTGCTTCAATCGGGACATACCGATGAGGCCATTCAACTCATGCGCGCCGAGATCGCCACGGATCCGGACGCGCTCGCGGCCGGTGTTCTGCTCACCGAGACGCTCCTGAAGCAAGAACGCTTCGATGAGGCCGACGACGCCATAGCGGCCGCCCTTGCCAGGCATCCTTCCGACGCCAAACTCAACCGCGTCCTTGGCGATCTGCGCTATCGCGAAGGGCTGATCTTTGATGCCGATAAAGCGTATAAGATCGCTGTCAAGGCAGACAAGAATTATGCGCGCGCCTACTATGGCATTTCGCGCGTTTTCGAGACCAGCTGCCTACGGAAGCATGCGGCCGCAGTCTTGCAGCTCGCGCACGCCATGGATCCCCAGGATTCGGTCATCGCCGCGGCGTTCTACTCCACCCGCTACCGATTGCCGAAAGTGATCGCGACCATGGAGGAACAGCTGGCGGAATTCAAGAGCGCGCCAAACCCCGATGCGGCGGCGATACGCTCGCTCGAGACGTTGATCGCCGAGGGCAAAGCGCTGGGCGGCAATCCCGAGTGTGCCGTCGCGTCGGCCGCGCCGCAATACCGAATCAGGCTGGGGGGCTTGCACAACGGAAAGTCAATCACAGGCGGCGGTCTGCCCGTTCAGATCAACGGCCAGAAGACGGAAATACGCTTCGATACGGGCGCGCACGGCTTTCTGTTGAGCAGCCATTTCGCACAGCGCGCGGGTGTACAAAGGCTCGGCGATACCGAGATATCCGGCATCGGAAACGGCCCGGCCGTAAAGGGCTGGGTCGGCTACGCGCCGGATATCTATGTCGGCGACCTGGAACTGAAGAATTGCATCGTCGAGGTGCCGGATAAGGGATCGGTTGACGATTCCGGCGGCCTGATCGGCTCCGACGTTTTCAAGCAGTTTCTGGTTAAGATCGCCTTCCGTAACATTGAACTCGAACTCGATCCGCTGCCTGGCCCGGCGTGGGACGGCCACACACCGGTGGATCGCTACGAGGGTCCGGAGCTTGCCGGTTACAGCCAGATTCTGATTGTGCGCCACCACCTGCTGATCCCTTCGTTGGTCAGCGAATCGAAGAAGAAAGAGCAGACGCGCGGTTTATTCCTCTTCGATACGGGCGCTGGCATGAACATGATCTCGACCAACCTGGCGCCGGAGATCACCAAAGTACACAATTCTTCGGACGTCGTCCGCGGGGTCTCGGGGAAAGTCAAGACGGTTTACGAGGCGAACCAGATTGTCTTACAGTTCGATAGCTTCCGGCAGTCCATGCTGGATCTGATTTCGTTCGATCTTTCGAATATCAGCCGCAGCGCCGGCACGGAAGTGAGCGGGATCATGGGGCTGCCCCTGATCGGACTGTTCCAATCCGTGACGCTCGACTACCGCGACGGACGCATCAAGTTCGAATACAAACCGTAGCGTGGGGCAGGCCATGCCCTGCGCGGGGCTCACAGCCCCGCATCTCTGGCTGGCCGCGCGACGATCAACCGCTCAATACCTTCCGGATCCGGATTATCGGCGAAATGGTCGTCCCGGCTCAGCACTTCGAATCCAGAGCCGGCGCGCAGCCTTGAGCGCGCGCGGGTCGATATCCTCCGCCCAGACGTATTCCGGACACCACCGCCTGGCTCATCTCGCCGTTTTTGGGGAACAGCGCCTTGACGGCGGCGTCCGGATTCGCCGCGCGCAGCGCCGTCTCCGCCAAGCACAAGCAGGCCGCCGCAGAAGCCGCCTTTAAGACCAGCCGCCGCATCGCCCTTGTATTTGCGGCAGGCCCTATGGTATGGTCGATTTCTAACTGGGAATTTGTCATGGCTTACGTCATTGCTGAACCTTGCATCGGAACCAAAGATACCGCCTGCGTGGACGCCTGCCCGGTGGACTGCATTCATCCCAAGAAGGATGAGCCCGGCTACGCCGACTCGGAGCTCCTTTACATCGATCCGGTCGAGTGCATCGACTGTGGCGCCTGCGTGCCGGTTTGCCCGGTATCGGCCATCTTCGCGCTAGACGATCTGCCGGAGAAATGGGCCGACTTCACTGCCAAGAACGCCGCCTACTACGGCCGGTAGGTGGCGCATGAGGTGTCGGTCTCCCAGACCCGCACCTGTCCCAGTGTCACGGAGCTGGACGGAAGACCGCCGCTGATCTCGTCGTAGAAGTACTTCGCGATATTTTCCGCGGACGGATTCAGCACGTCGAAAGGCGCCAGCTCGTTCAAATATTGATGATCCAGCCGGTCGACCACGGCCTGCATCAGTATCTTCACGGCCACAAAATCCACCAGCAGCCCGGCCGAGTCTAGTTCCGGACCGCGGAACGTCACCTGCACCCGGTAATTGTGCCCATGCAGGTTCTCGCATTTGCCGCGGTAATTCCGCAAAGCGTGCCCGGCGGCGAAGGTATCTTCCACGCAAACTTCAAACATTGAAAAAGCTCTCCACGTCTGTGATTTGGGTCGTAAAACCGTAATCCGGCAAGCTGTCGAAGAACACCTGGCCGTAGCGCTGCTTGGTAATCCGGCTGTCGAGCAGCACCAGCACCCCGCGGTCGGAGCGGCTGCGGATCAGCCGGCCGAAGCCCTGCTTCAGCGCGATGGCGGCCTGTGGCACCTGGTAATCGTAAAAGGGATTGCCGCCTTCGTTGCGCAGTTTGTTCACCCGCGCTTCCACGATCGGATCGGTTGGTACGGCAAACGGCAGCCGGTCGATAATCACGCAGCTCAACTGCTCGCCGGGCACGTCCACGCCCTGCCAGAAGGATGACGTCGCGAACAGAACGCAGTGGGGAGTCTCGCGGAATTCTTCGAGCAGCGCGCTGCGCGGCCCGGTGCCCTGCAGCAGCGTGGGATATTCGATATCGAGCGAGATGCGGTCGTACATCATGCGCATCTGCTGGTAGCTGGTGAACAGTACAAAGGCGCGGCCCCGGCTCAATTTCAGCAGCCGCGTGACTTCCTCAGCCGCGTCCTTCGTGAAGGCCGCGTTGCGAGGATCGGGCAATTGCTGCGGTACGTACAGCAGCGCCTGCTTCTGATAATCGAAATGTCCCGGCACGACCAGCGTGCGCGCCTGCTGGATGCCGAGGCGCTTCTGGACGAATTCGAATCCGCCGGACACCGCCAGCGTGGCGGACGTCAGCACCACCGTATCCACGGGATCGAACAGCCGTTCCGCCAGCAGCGGCGCGACATCGATCGGAGTGGCCTGCAAAAAGCAACCGCGCCCGCGGCGCTCCACCCAGTAGACATACGCCGGATCGTCGCTCTCCAGCACAAACTGCAGAGCGCTCGCCAGCTCGCCGGTGCGGCGCTGCAGCGGAACAGTTTCGAGCGGCGGATTCTTCAGCAGCTTCAGATGCGAGCCGATGAGTTCGAGCGACGTCAGCAGATCGAGGTATAAATCCTCGTGCTGTTCGCGGAATGCCGCGCGGCCCGCAAAAGCGGCCCGTCCCTCCGGCACCGGCAACGCCATAAAGAACTGCAGGGCGAGTTCTTCCATTCGGTCCAGAATGCGATCCAGCTCCGCCGATCCAAATTGCTTGGCGCGGGCTACCGCCGAAATATCGCGCCGTAATTCCTGGAACCGGTAATTGCTCACCGACACGCCGAAATACTGCCCCGCCACATCTTCGAT
>DATKNQ010000225.1:0-27043 GCA_035541265.1 Bryobacteraceae bacterium | reverse complement strand
TCGACGTGCGTGGTCTTGACCGCGGCCGCCTTGCCTTTCTGGTACACTGCTCTGCGCCGGGTGAAATCTGCTTTGCACGCGCGGCTGGTCCCGCTGATCTCGGTATTCGCCGCCTTCTCGTTCGTCGTCATGATGTTCAACCTGCCGCTGCCGGGCGGGACCACGGGGCATGCTGTCGGCATGGGGGTGGCTTCCATCGTGCTGGGCCCATGGGCATCCATCCTGGCGATTTCCATCGCGCTCACGATTCAAGCCGTGTTCTTCGGCGATGGCGGCATCACGGCGTTAGGCGCGAACTGTTTCAACATGGCGATAGTGGGATCTCTGGTAGCTTATGCCGTCTACCGTCTGGCCGCCTGGCACGCGCCGCTGACTGCGCCTCGCCGCATCGCGGCCGCCGGACTGGCAGGTTATAGCGCTATTAACGTGGCGGCCTTCTGCGCGGCGATCGAATTCGGCATTCAGCCGCTGTTGTTTCGCGACGCCAGCGGCGCCCCCCTCTACGCACCGTACCCGCTGCGCATCGCCATCCCGGCCATGATGCTCGGCCATCTCACGCTGGCGGGTCTCGCGGAGTTGGTGATTTCATCGGGCATGGTGGCGTTCCTGCAACGCACCGACGCTGGGCTGCTGCGTCTCACTGCCCCCGATGCGCCGGCTGCCGGGGAAGAGCACCCTCCCGCTGGTGCGATTTTGCATCTGCCCGCCGCGCGCACGTTGTGGCTGGTCCTCGCCGCGCTGTTGATCCTGACGCCCCTGGGCATTCTGGCCGCGGGCAGCGCGTGGGGCGAGTGGAGCGCCCGCGATTTCTCCGATCCGCAAACCCGCGCGCAGATCGCCGCGGCATCCGGCCGAATCGCGCCGCCCGCGGCCGCGCCGCACGGCCTCGAACGTCTTTCCACCATCTGGACCGCGCCGCTTTCGCGCTATGCGCCATCCTTCATCCGCAGCGAGTCTTTCGGATATTTTGTTTCCGCGCTGGTGGGCGCGGGTCTCATCATCCTGGTCACCCAGACGCTCACCAGTTGGCTCGCCCGCCACCCGCATGCCGGCCGGCGCCGCAGAGGGTTCGTCGAGAAAACCGCGCGCGGCCTGCTCGACGCCACCAGCCACGCGTTGTTCGCCGAAGACATGGCCGCCCGGCGCGGATTCCTCCAGATGCTCGACCCGCGCGTCAAGTTAATCGGCATCGGCGCGCTGATCGTTGCGTCCGTGGCCGTGCATCGCCTCTGGGTGCTGGCCGCTCTGTGGTGCGCCGCTGCGATGCTCGCGGCGCTGTCCCGCATTCCGGTGCGGCTGCTGGCGACGCGTGTCTGGCTCGCGGTGCTCACGTTCACTGGAGTGATCGCCCTGCCGGCCGTGTTCCTCACGCCTGGCGTGATCGTCTACCGGCTGCCGCTCCTCGATTGGGCCGTGACCGAGCAAGGCGTGCGCAGCGCCGCTTTTCTGATCCTGCGCGGCGAAACGGCAGCGACACTGGCCACATTGCTGATCCTGTCCACCTTGTGGACGCACCTGCTCCACGCGCTGCGTTACTTCCGCGCCCCGGTAGCCATCGTCGCGATCCTGGGCATGACCTATCGCTACATGTTTCTGTTCCTCGAAACAGCACGCGATATGTTCGAATCGCGCGAGACCCGCATGGTCGGCGTGCTGGAACCGGCCGGCCGGCGGCGTCTGGCGGCCGCCAGTGCCGGCGTGTTGCTCAGTAAGACCATGCAGATGAGCGGCGAGGTGTACCTCGCCATGCAGGCGCGCGGCTTTCGCGGCGAGATCCGGCTGCTCGACGAGCGGCCGGTCGGCCCCGGCAATTGGGTTCGGATGGCCATTTTTGCCAGCGCCGCCATCTTCGCCATCTGGGCCGGCCGATGAGCGAACTGGCCTTCGCGGTACGCGGCGCGTCGTACCGCTATAACCAACTAACGGCGCTCGACTCGTTGTCGATGGAAATCCGCCGCGGCGAGCGTGTCGCGCTGCTGGGCGCCAACGGCTCGGGAAAATCCACGCTGCTGCGCATGCTCGCGGGATTGTGCTTCCCCGAAAGTGGGGAGATCGCATTCATGGGCGAAGCGTTAACCGAATCGCGCCTCGAGGACCAAGCGTTCTTCTTCGCCTTCCGCCGCCGCGTGGGTCTTGTCTTTCAAAACGCGGACGTGCAGTTGTTCAGCCCCAGCGTATTCGACGAACTGGCCTTCGGACCGCTGCAACTGCGCTGGCCCGCCGCCGCGATCCGCGAACGCGTGGAAGAAGTGCTGCAAGCCATGGACATCGCCCACCTGCGGGATCGCGCGCCACACCGCCTCTCCGGCGGCGAGAAAAAACGCGTGGCGGTGGCCTCGGTGCTGGTCCTCGATCCGGAAATTCTGCTGCTCGATGAACCCAGCGCCGCGCTCGATCCGGGCAGCCAGGCGCGCATCGTGGAGTTCCTCGGCTCCTGCGGCAACGGCAAGAAAACCGTGATCATCGCCACGCACGACATGGACACGCTCGAAGACGTGGCAGACCGCTGCTACGTCCTCGAAAACGGCCGCGTAGCCGGCCAGGGCACGCCGCTCGAAATCCTGCACGACGTGGCGCTGCTCGAGCGCGCCAAACTGATCCGCCCGCACGCGCACGTGCACGGCGGAACCGTAGCGCAGCCGCACCCGCACGTGCACCGCGGCGAAGCCATCGACAAGTAATCGAACCGGGTCACTACTCGAGTACGGCCTGCGCCCATTCGAAATAGCCCACGTGCGGGCTCCAATATTCATTCGTGCGCCAGATTCCCGCGAAGGTTGTGTCGAGCACCGGATCGTCATCCGGATTGCCGGCGATACCGTTCATGATGCCGCCATTGATGATGCCGACGTAGCGGGAGTGCGGATATGGATTCCGTACGCCTATGCCGCTGGCGAGAGTCGCGCCGAAAGGATTCGCGCCAAAGGTCCATTCAAGTTGGCGATAGGCCAGTTCGCGCCAGGCAGGCTGCGTGAACTCGCGCGCCGCGGCGGCCAGTAGGAGCGCGTGCGAGCTTAAGTGCGCATTCAGCCCCTGCCACCAGAATCCCTTGCGCGCGGGCATGAAGTAGCGGTAAGTGAGGTCGCCGGCCAGCGGGCGGTAGTGCTCCGGCGTCGGCGAGCCACGGTAGATGCCGAACGGCATGATGCCGTAAGCCGAAAGAGCGCACATCGGCAGGACGTATTCCCGGATGTGGAACTGCACGGCATCGCGCCACCGCACGGCGTTGGAATCATCCGGGAACGCGCGTGCCGCTTCCAGCAAAGCGAACGCGGGAAGAGCGCCGTGAACCGCATTGCTGTAGGCGTCGGTGCTACCGGGTGAGGCGGGCCAGAATCCGCTGATCCTGTTTTGCCCGCCCGCCGCATCCTTGTGTTGCATAGCTTCGAGCTTCGAGGCCAGACCGACGGCCTCGCGGCGCACGGCGTCGTCTCCGGCAGCGCGATGCAGTTCGATGGCCGCCAAGGTCCACCAGCCGAGTTCGGCGGTGTCTCCCGTGTGAGGACTCGCCGCCCAGCATCGCTTGCCTGCTTCCAGGCACTGTGCGGCGTAGACTGCGTCGCCCCGAAACCGCTGCGCGTACATGGCCTGCATGGCGGTGAACATAGCTTGCACCAGGCGCGGCTTGGCCGGATTCAGGTAGCGATCGTCCGCCGTGCCGATGGCATTGTCTGTCCAATGATTGTCGCTATTGTCGCCGTTCACGCCGCCGGCCACGTCCGCGAATACGCGCCCGTCGGTATCCTGCATCTTCAGAAAATACACGTTGCCCCAACGCAGTTCCTCTTCAATCGGCGCGAGGCCCGATCCCGCCAGATCCCAATCTTTGCCCAGATGCCGCGCGATGGCCAGCAGGCCGAAGGCATTCATCATGGTGGCGTCCATCCACTTGCGCAGATCGCCGGCATCGTGCCAGCCGCCGGTCAGATCCAGATGACTGCCGTTGTCGCGGCGGCGCGCGTCGTCGAGATGGCAGACAGGATGCACGTTCGGCACCGCGACGCCGCAACGCTGCGCGTTATGGTAGCTCACCACCAGTGGCAGGTGACGCCGCCAGGCATCCTGACGAATGAAAAACGGTGGCGAGAGCTCGCCATCCACACGAATCTGGTAGAGGCCGGGGCGCGTGATTTCCGTGAAATCGCCCACGGTAACCTGGCCGAACGCAGAGTGCATCTTCCTGAATGGCCGCTCGATCTGAAAGCGCGGGCCGCTGCCGATTTCCGCCATCACGAACTTGCGCGCGTTTTGGTTGCGAACAATCACCTGCTTGGTAGCGTCGGGACGAAAGCCCACGTGGCACACGGCGATCGCGGGCGTGGACCCGGCGGTCATCTGCTCCACTTCATCGGGGCGTGCCGGACCCTGTTGGGCGGGCAGTACGGCGGGCGCGAGCGCGGCCGTCGAAATCAAAAAGCGCCGTCGGTTCATAAGCCACGTGTATCAGATGGCAGCTCATTCCGTGAAATATAATCGAGCATTACCGATATGAAAGCTCTATTCATTGGCGGCACCGGAATTATCAGTACGGCCTGCACACGGTTGGCGGCCTCGCGCGGCATCGACCTCACGCTGTGGAATCGCGGGCGCCGCGCAATCGAATTGCCGGTCCCTGTGAAGACCCTGGCCGTGGATATCGCGGACGAGTCCGCCGCTGCCTCGGCGATTGGCAACCAGCGTTTCGACGCGGTGGTGGATTGGATCGCCTTCCAACCCGCCGATATCGAGCGCGACCTGCGCTTGTTCCGCGGCCGCACCCGCCAGTTCGTCTTCATCAGTTCCGCCAGCGCTTACCAGAAGCCATCGACGCATTATCTGATCACCGAATCGACGCCGCTGGCCAATCCGTATTGGGACTACTCGCGGAACAAGATTGCCTGCGAAGAGCGGCTGATGCGCGCATATCGGGAAGATGGCTTTCCCGTCACGATCGTGCGTCCGTCACTGACGTATGGCGAGACACAGATCACCCTGGCGGTAAATAGCTGGGCTAAGTCATACACGGTTGTCTACCGCATGCGCAGAGGCAAGAGAGTAATTGTCCCCGGTGATGGATCGTCGCTGTGGGTGATCACTCACAACACGGACTTCGCCAAGGGATTCGCCGGGCTGCTCGGCAATCCGCGGGCCATCGGGCACGCCTTCCATATCACTTCCGACGAGGTCATGACCTGGGATCAGTATTACCGTATCGTGGGCGCGGCCGCCGGAGCCGAGCCGCAGCTCATTCACATGACCTCGGATTTTATTGGCGCCTGCGTACCCGAGTCACTGGGAGGACTGATCGGCGACAAAGCCGTTAGCGTGGTCTTCGATAACAGCAAGATCAAGCGCTTCGTGCCCGGTTACTGCGCCACCACGCCGTTCGCCCAAGGCATCGCGCAGACCATCGCCTGGTTCGACGCCGATCCCGCGCGCCAGCAGATCGACGAAGAGGCGGACGGCCGGTGGGATAAGTTGATCGGCGCTTACGAACGCGGCATGCGCGACGCGCTCCAGTATTTCCGCGCGTGATTATCCCCAGTAGGGCTCGCCGGCCGCCAGGTTCTTCTTCAGAAAGTCCGAGTTGATCTCCAATCCGAGGCCGGGCCCGCCGGGAACGCTCAACAGTCCCTTGCGCACCGCGGGGGGACTGCCGGCCGCCATTTCCTCGATGTAATGGTTCGGCCGTCCGAGCTGGCTCTCGGAGCGATAGAAATTCTGGATCGACGAGCCGAAGTGCGCATTGGCATAAGTGAGCACCAGCGACCCGACGTTGTGCAGCGCCACCGGCATGCGAAACAGCGCGGCGTAATCGGCGATCTTCTTCACGCCGGTGAACCCTCCGGCGAACGAAAGATCCGGATGGATGATGTCCACCGCTTGGTTGTCTACGAAGGGCTTGAAGCCGCGCACCAGTTCGAGCTTCTCGCCCGTCAGCAGCGGCACGCGCGTCGCGCGTCGCAACGCCATCCAGGCTTCGGAGAAGGGCGGGTTCAGCGCGTCTTCGATGAACAGCGGGTTCATCGGCTCGACCGCCTTGGCCACTCCGATGGCGCTGGGCGTATCGAGTTCGTTATGGCAATGCACGGCGATGTCGATCTCGTCGCCCACGGCTTCGCGGCAGTTGCCGTAGCCGATTGCCACGTTGCGCAGTTGCTGCGTAGTGAGCGTCGGAGCGAAGCGCGCTATCGGCACGCCGATCACCGGATCGATATTGTTCTTGAAAGCCGTGAAGCCTTCCGGCATAGCTTTGATGCGCTGCGCCCAATCGCGGCACGAAGCTTTGTCGAGCATATCCAGGCCGATGCCGTGCGAGTACATCGGGATGGATTCGCGGAACGGTCCACCGAGCAGCGTCGAGACCGGCGCGCCGAGGATCTTACCGGCAATGTCCCATAGCGCGATATCGATGCCGCTGATGGTGGGGATGTGGGCCATGTAGGTGTGCATCAGCGAGGTCAGATTCTGGAAATGCACCTCGATGGCCAGCGGATCCTTGCCCGCGAGCAACGGCATCATGGTTTCGATGCGGGCGCGCGCCATCGGACCCGTGGCGCCGGCCTCGCCATATCCGGAAATGCCGGCATCCGTATCGATCCGGATCAGGCAGTTGCCTGCGATGTTCTGAATCGCCATGGCACGGATATTCGTGATCTTCGCGCGGTTCAGATGCGGCGCGGCCAGCGCACCATAGCGCGTGAAGAGCCCCCCCGCCGGCAGCGCGATGGCCAGCCGCATGAGGTCGCGCCGCGACCACGCCGTCATAAGTGTAAGATTTCGTCGGGTCATACGTTTTAGTTGGTTACCATAGCGTTCTGTGCAGTTCGGCGTCCAGGTCCGCAGCGCAGTCCGCAATCGCCACGCGCCGCTAATCGGCGCGGGAAGCGTGCAGCAGCCTCGAGTGAACCGTCGAGTCCCATGCCGCCAGTTTACCGCCTGTCACAACTAAGTCACTGGTTCTGTGGTAATCTGCAGATCATGTGTGAGCGCTTTCTGCCCCGTGCGCTGCGCATTGCCCTTCTTTTGACGCTGGTCATAGCGGCGATCCTCACGCGGCCGCTAGACGCCGGCGATCCGGATCGCGATTTTTCCGGAAAGTGGCTCTTGGACGCGGGCCGCAGCAGCGTTGCTTCTCTCGGACAAGTGGAAACCAGCTTACAGGTTTCACAAGGCGGTGGCGGCATTCTGTGTTCCACCGGCGGGCAGCAATGGTCGTACGCGCTCGACGGCAGCGAGACGCGGAAAAAGCTCGGCGAGGAATACCGCACTTCGGTCACGAAGTGGGAAGGCGCGGCGCTGCTGGTCAACACCCAGGTAAGCGGGCCCCGCAACTACACGGTGATGGATCGCTGGGAGTTGTCGCGCAACCGCAACACTCTCACCATCGCGCGGCAGATCGTGGACCTGCGCAGTGAAACGGAAGGCTCGCTGGTCTTCCACCGCGAGGGCGTCCCGATCGAGCAGCCCGCTCCCGCGTCTGGGGGATGGCGGCAGACTCCGCCGGCCAATCCCGAATCGCAGCCCGTGCTCGCCAAGCGGCCCCAGGCCGCGCCCCCCGATATCGTCGTGCCGACCGGCACTCACGTCCTGCTCGCGCTCATCGGGGAAGTGAACACGAAGCACGCCAAGGAAGGCGACCGGGTCTATCTGCGAACGGCGACCCCGTTAGCGGCGAATGGACGCGTGGTCATCCCGCGCGGCAGCGACGTCGAAGGCACCATCACCCGTACCAAGCCGGCGGGCAAAGTAGTCGGCAAAGGCGAGCTCTACATCCGGTTCGACTCGCTCATTTTGCCCAACGGCGTTTCGCGCGATTTTCGTGCGCGGCCCACCGGCGATGAGGGCAAGGTCGAAGGCGGCGGCAAATCGGCCGATGGCCGCACGGTGATGGAGGGAGCCGGAATCGGCGCCACCGTAGGCGCCATCACCCGGGGTCTGGGTGGCGCAGCCGTGGGAGGCGTCGGCGGCGCGCTGGCGGGAGTGCTGCTCTCGCGCGATCAGAACGTCGTGCTGCGCTCGGGCACGCACCTGGAAATGGTCCTCGATCGCGACCTGGTGTTCCATCCCGACGAACTTCCATAGCCGTGTCACCTGCGTTCAACCCGCTTGAACAGTCCCATGCGATGCGCCTGCTGCGCGCCATCTACGAGAAGACCGGCGGCCGGAGCCGCGCGGTGCGCGACGTCACCGAACTCGAAACCGGCCTGACCGCTGACCAGTCGCGGGCCGCCTGGCGCTGTCTTCTCGACACCGGATTGCTCGAGCGCTTCAGTATGGACTATGTGGCCCGCCTGAGCGTCGCCGGCGTCGCGATGGCCCAGCACAGCCGTCCCGCCGCGCGAAGGCTGTTGTTTGTACACGGGCATGGCACGGCCGCGCGCGACGCGGTCGCCAGGTTCGTCGAAACGTTGGCATTCGAAGCTGTTCTGCTGCCCTCGGACGATGCCCCCGGGAACCTGATCGAGCAAGTCCAGGCACATAGCGATCTCGAGTTCGCGGTCGTGTTTCTGACCGCGGACGAGTTGGGCTGGACGGCCGGCGGCACATCCGAATTCCGCCCAAGCCCGAGCGTGCTGCTGGAGCTCGGTTACCTGATGGGGCGCTTCGGGCTTGGCAAAGTGTGCGTCTTCGCAATCGGCTGTGCCGCGGATTTCTCCGCGAACCTGATGGGCCTGACGCTCGAAGGGCTTGGCTCACCTGCCGAGTGGCAGGCGGTCCTGCTCCGGCAGTTGGACCTAGCGGGTTGCCGCTAAGCCGTCTCCAGTACCACGCGCAGGTTCGCCTGGATCTGCCGCAGCACTTGCTCTTCGCTCAAGATGCCCGCATCGAACATACAGTTCAACGCTAACCCGTCGAGGATCGCGCCGATCTGCGCCGAATGTCTCCGTTTCTGCTCGATGTTGGCGCAGGCGAACTCCGGAAGCAGCTTGTTCAGGTCCGCTTCCATGCACCGGGCGCACATCTCCCTGTGCAAAGCCGCCAAACGTCTCTGCCTCCTCGGGTGGCGCACGGCGTACTGCTTGAACTCCAGTGCCAGCATCATCCGCGCGCGGTCTTTGATCACCGCGCCGAAATGCCGCGCCAGAGCGCGGACCCGTTCCTCCGCGCAGGAGGCTTCACTCAATTGCAGGCCCACCTGCTCCCGGTCGCGCGACAGGTCTTCCTCGAAAATGGCGAAAAAGACATCCTCTTTATCTTTGAAGTTGGCGTAGAAAGCGCCGCGCGTCTTGCCGGCGGCGGCCGCGATATCCTCGACCCGGGCAATTTCGAAGCCGTCGCGCGCGAAGATCTGGCGCGCCGCGCCGGTCAGGTCTTTGCGCGTCTGGATGGCGCGCTCCTGCTTCCTGGCCACGGCGGGCGTTCGCTTCCGGAGGTTGCCCGCGCTCTTTTTTGAAGCGTTCATGGCACTTTCAGAATCTCACACAAAAGATACACGCGTGTACATTTTCTGACGAGTGGCACTCGGGAGGAGTACTTGACTAGGGGAATACAAATAGCAAGCGGCGTTTTGCTTGCATCGGCCATTCTGGCCGGCTGTGGAAAAACGCGCACGGCGGCGGCCGCCGCCAATCCCGGGCCAATGCCTGTCTCGGTCGTTCGCGTGAAACAGGCAGACGTGCCGATTATGGGCGAGTGGGTCGGAACGCTGGATGGGTACGTAAACGCACAGATCCAGCCCCAGGTCAGCGGCTATTTAATCCGGCAGGATTATCGCGAAGGGTCGTACGTATCGAAGGGCGAAGTGCTCTTCGAAATCGATCCGCGCCCTTTCCAGGCCGCGGTGGACCAGGCGGAGGGGCAGCTCAACCAGGCACAGGCTCAAGTGGTGCAGGCCGAAGGGCAGGTAAAGCAGGCGCAGGCGCAGCTCGAGCTGGCTGAGATCAACGTCAATCGCGACACGCCGCTGGCGCAGGCGCGGGCCATCGCGAAGAGCCAGCTCGATACCGAAAAACAACAGGACGCCCAGGCCCGCGCATCGGTCAGTTCAGCGCAGGCCGCCGTAAACGTGGCGCGCGCTTCGGTCAGCGCTGCGCAGGCAGCCTTGACCAACTCGAAACTGAACCTCGGCTTCACCCAGGTCCGTTCGCTGATCGCGGGCGTTGCCGGGCAAGCCGCCACACAGGTCGGCAACCTGGTCGGCCCGCAGTCGGTATTAACTTCGGTCTCGCAGCTCGATCCGATCAAGGTCTACTTTTCGATCAGCGACAATGAGTACCTGGCCCTGGCGGCGCGCGCCCGCCAGGCCGGCGGCGATTTGCTGCACGCCTCTTCCGCCCTGCCTTTAACGCTCACCCTTTCGAACGGCCAGCAGTACCCGCACAAAGGGCGGATCGCTTTCGTCGATCGCCAGATGAATCAGCAGACCGGCGCCATCCGCATCGCCGCATCCTTCCCGAATCCCGGCGGACTCTTGCGGCCTGGCCAGTTCGGCCGCGTCACGGCGGCAACGGAACTCCGCCGCGGCTCCATCCTGGTGCCGCAGATCGCCGTGCAGGAACTGCAGGGCATCCAACAGGTGGATACGGTCGGCGCGGATCATAGGGTCCACATGGTGAACATCAAGCTGGGGCCGCAGTTCGGCAACGACTGGGTTGTCGACAGTGGACTCGGGCCCGGCGCCATGGTCATCACCGACAACCTGCAAAAACTGCGGGAAGGCGTGCCAGTTGAACCGCACGAGACCGCGGCGAATGCGTCCACGCCAATCGCCATGACCACCGGGCCGGCGAGATAGGAACTATGTCGAAATTCTTCATCCGCCGGCCCATCGTGGCCATCGTCATCGCCATCCTGACCGTCATCATCGGCACGGTCTCCATGCTGACGCTGCCGACCTCGCAATATCCCGACATCGTTCCGCCCGAGATCCAGGTGCAGGCTATCTATGCCGGCGCCGACGCCAAGACCCTGACCCAGGCCGTCTCCACGCCGATCGAGCAGCAGATGAACGGCGTCGACAACATGCTTTACATGTACTCGGTCAACGCGAATAACGGGCAGGCTACCGTGTACGTGGATTTCGATGTGAAGACGAATCCGGACACCGACGAGGTGCTGTCCCAGCTACGCGTGGCGCAGGCGCAGTCGCAGCTTCCGGCACAGGTCAATGCGGCCGGACTCACGGTCCAGAAATCGCTCACTTCGCCGTTGATGCTGATCGGCCTTTCATCGCCCGGCAATAAATACAGCGCCGAATTCCTGACCAATTACGCCATCATCAATCTGCAGGACGAGCTGACGCGCCTGCCGGGCGTCTCGCGCGTGCAGATCTTCGGCGGGCAGTACGCCCTGCGCGTGTGGGTGAATCCCGAGCAACTCGCCAAGCTCGGCGTTACGGCGACTGAGATCATCAACGCCCTGCAGGTCCAAAATAACGTCAACCCCGCGGGCCAGATCGGCGCCGAGCCGGTACCGGCCGGGCAGCAGTTTACCTACACCGTGCGCACGCAGGGCCGCCTGGTCACGCCGGAACAATTCGGCGACATCGTGATTCGCGCGAATCCGGACGGCTCGGTCCTGCACCTGCGTGATGTCGCGCGCGTCGAACTCGGCACCCAGATCTACAGCCTGTCGGCGCGTTACAATGGCGCACCCGCCGGCATGATGGCGGTGTATCAGCTTCCCGGCTCGAACGCGGTCTCGACGGCCGAAGGCGTCCGCAAGCGCCTGAAAGAGTTGGCCGCGACCTTCCCGGCCGGCATGAAATATGACGTTCCGCTGGACACGACCAAGGCCGTCACGGCAGGCATTCGCGAAATCATTTTGACCCTGGTCATCGCCTTGTGGCTGGTCATCATCGTGGTCTATATCTTCCTGCAAGGCTGGCGGGCGACCATCATTCCGCTGATGGCGGTGCCGGTTTCGTTGATCGGAACGTTCATTCTGTTTCCGGTGCTGGGCTTTTCGATCAACACGCTTTCGCTGTTCGGCCTGGTGCTGGCGATCGGCCTAGTAGTCGACGATGCCATCATCGTGGTCGAAGCCGTCGAGCATTTGATCGACGAGGGGATGGCTCCCAAGGATGCCACCATCGCGGCCATGGAGCAGGTAGGCGGACCGGTCGTGGCCATCGCCCTCATCCTGGCGGCGGTTTTCATCCCCACGGCGGCAGTGCCCGGCATCACCGGCCGCCTCTATCAGCAATTCGCCATCACCATCGCGGTCTCGGTGCTGATCTCGGCGTTCAACGCGCTCACGCTCAGCCCGGCGCTGGCGGCGTTGCTGCTCAAGCCCAAGGATCACACGCGCCGCCCCGGATTGATGGGCCGCTTCTTCGGCGTTTTCAATCGCGTCTTCGGAAAGACCCAGGACAAATACGTCTCCACCGCCAGCGTGCTGCTACACAAGTCCGGATTCACCATGGTTGCGCTGCTGGTGATCGCGGTGCTGGCCGGGATCATGGGAGCGCGTGCGCCGGCCGGATTCATTCCGCAGGAAGACCAGGGCTATCTGTTCGTCGCCATGCAGTTGCCCGACGCCGCGTCGCTGCAGCGCACCGATGCCGCCGCGCAGCGGGTGACCAAAGCGCTGCTCAACACACCGGGCATCGAAGGCGTCGTGGCCGTGGATGGCTTCAGCTTACTTACCCAGACGCAGAGCACCAATACCGCGTTCTTCTTCGTCTCGCTTAAGAATTGGGACGTGCGCAAGTCCAAGGCGGAACAGATCGAGGCCATCCAAAGCAGCGTGCAGCGGCAGCTCGCGGGCGTATCCGACGGGCTGGCGTTCTCCTTCCCGCCGCCGGCCATCCCCGGTATCGGCACCTCGGGCGGCGTAACGATGATTCTGCAAGACCGGTCCGGCAACGACGATACAACGTTCCTCACCAAGAATCTGTTCGCCTATCTGGGAGCGCTTTCGAAGCGGCCCGAGATCGCCGCCGCGATTCCGTCGTACCTGCCGGCGGTGCCGCAGCTTTATGCCGATGTAGATCGCGAAAAGGCCTTCGAGCAGCAGGTCGAGTTGAACGACATTTACACCACCATGCAGACGTTCATGGGCGGCTACCTGGTGAACTACTTCAATCGCTTCGGCCGCCAGTGGCAAACCTACGTCGAGGCCGAAGGCGACACCCGCACCAACATTCAGAACATCAACCAATTCTACGTGCGCAGCGCCAATGGGAGCCGCGTGCCGCTGGGTTCTCTGGTCAACGTGAAGAAGATCACCGGGCCCGAGTTTATCCTGCGTTTCAACGAATACAACGCCGCGCAGCTCAATATCGCCGGCGCGCCCGGATACAGTTCCGGCCAGGTGCGGGCCGCGCTCGAAGATGCCTTTCATCGCGTCATGCCGGCGGGCATGGGCTTCTCGTATCAGGGCATGAGCTTTCAGGAGCAGCGCGCCGCCGAAGGTGTTCCGGCGTGGGTGGTATTTGGCTTGTCGCTAACGTTCGTGTTCCTGATTCTGGCGGCTTTGTACGAAAGCTGGACGCTGCCCTTCAGCGTGCTGCTCAGCACTCCGGTCGCGATCCTGGGCGCCTATCTCGCGCTCAGCCTGCGCTCGCTCGAAAACGACATCTTTGCCACCGTCGGCCTGATCATGCTGATCGGCCTTTCGGCCAAGAACGCCATTCTGATCGTGGAGTTCGCCGTGGCGAATTACCGCGAGGGGCAGAGCATCTCCTTAGCCGCGCTGCATGCGGCCCGCCTGCGCTTCCGCCCCATCGTCATGACCGCGCTGGCATTCATCTTCGGCTGTCTGCCGCTGTGGACGGCCAGCGGCTCGGGCGCGGTCGCGCGGCGCATCCTGGGCACGGTGGTGATCGGCGGTATGACGCTGGCCACACTGATCGGCATTCTCATGATCCCCGTCACATTCGCGGTGGTCGAATATCTTTCGCATCGGCTCGTGCGCGGTGGAAGCGGTCTGACCATGGATTCGACCCATGCGCCCGAGCCCGAAGGAGGCCAGGCATGAAGAACGCCCTCTCCAGCCTGGCGTTCCTGGCTCTGACCGCCTGCATCGTCGGACCGAATTACAAGCGTCCTTCCGTGCCCGCCGCGCCCAATTACCGCGGCGCGGACAACGCCGCCGTTGCAAGCAGCGGCGCATCGCTCGGCGACCAGAGCTGGGCGGAAGTTTTTCCCGAGCCGGAACTGCAGGCTCTGATCCGCGCGGCGCTCGCCAACAATTACGATTTGCGCATCGCCGCCGAGCACGTGCTCGAGCAGCAGGCGCAGTTGAAGATCGTTCACGCACAGGAATTGCCGCAGCTCTCGGGCAGCGGCACCGGAATAGGAGCGACGCTGCCGTCGTCGGTGTCGCAATCGATCGGCAGCCCGCTGGCCTTCGGCAGTTTCAGCCTCTCCGGCTCGTGGGCCCCGGATTTCTGGGGACTCTACCGCAGGCAGACCGAGGCTGCGCGTGCGCAATTATTGGCGCAATCCTGGGCGCAGCGCGCGGTGCGCATGTCTCTGGTGCAGCAGGTTGCCAGCACCTACATCTGGCTCTGCGCGCTAGACCGGCAGCTCCAGATCGCCCGCGCGACCCTGAAAATCCGCCAGGAGTCCGTCGATCTGACGACGCGCCTGGAACATGGCGGTGCCGTCCCGTTATCGGATCTGCGCGAGGCGGAAGAATTGCTTTACACAGCGACCACGCAGGTTCCCCAGATCGAGCAGCAGATCCAGCAACAGGAAAATGCATTACGGTTTCTGCTCGGCGAGACCCCTGGCCCAGTGCCGCATACGAGCGCAAAGGCCCTGGCTGCGCCTGCACAGGATCTGCCCACCGGCGTGCCTTCGCAACTTTTGGAGCGCCGCCCCGACATCCAGCAGGCCGAGCAGCAGTTGGTCGCCGCGAATGCGCAGATCGGCGTGGCCCGCGCGCAGTTCTTTCCGCAAATCTCGATCAGCGCCTCCGCCGGATTGGGCGGCAACGAATTCTCGAATCTCTTCGACCCGGCGGGCCGCACCATCTATGGTATCGGCTCGCTGGCGCAGCCCATTTTCGAGGGCGGCAAGTTGAAGGGCCAGCTTCACCTGGCCGAGGCAACTAAGCAGGAGATGGTGCTCAACTATCAGAAGACCATCGCCGGCGCATTCCGCGATGTGTCGAACGCCCTCATCGCTCTGAACAAGCAGCGGGCCACCCGCGAGCAGCAGGAAAAGCTGGTAGCCGCGGCCGAAGACGCCACGCGCCTCGCGCGCATGCGCTACCAGGGCGGCGCCACCAGCTACCTCGAAGTACTCACCACCGATTCAAGCTTGTTCACCGCGCAGCTAAGCCTGGTAACCGCGCAACAAGGAGAAGCCCTGACCCTCGTGCAACTCTATAGCGCCCTCGGCGGCGGCTGGCGTTAATTTACTCGCGCTTCGCGGCCAATTGGTTTAGAATACCCTGAAGCTACCCGGCAAGGAGGGTACGGGGTGAGAGGATTGGACGGCCGTAGGACGTGTGCCAGTATTTTCTCTTTAGTCGTGCTAGGGATATCATCGCCGGCACAAACCTTCAATAACTTAGCGAGTTTCAGCGGGGACGGCGGCGCATACCCGGTCTCCTCGCTGGTCGAAGGAGTCGACGGGAATTTCTACGGCACGACATCGGAGGGCGGTAGCTTCACGTGTCTTCAGTCCCCCTCCGGCTGCGGCACTGTATTTAAGATCACACCTGGCGGAGTACTTACGACACTCTACTCGTTCAGTGGCTACGCCGACGGCGGTGTGCCGGCTGGCCTGGCGCAGGGATCCGACGGGAATTTCTACGGCACCACCAGCTACGGCGGATCTTTCCTGGCGTGCAGTTACGGTTGCGGCACGATCTTCAAAATCACGCCAGCCGGCGTATTCACTACGCTTCACACCTTCTGCTCCACGGGATCTTGCAATGATGGGAGCTACCCGGAAGCCAGCTTGCTCCAGGCGCTCAACGGAGACTTCTACGGCGCCACTTTGACTGGCGGCGCCCACCTCGAAGGCACCATCTTCAAAGTTACCCCTAGCGGCGCGCTGACGACGGTCTACAGCTTCTGCTCGTCGACCGGCTGCACCGACGGCGAACTGCCCTGCAGTCCTCTGGTGCAGGACAAGAACGGAAACTTCTATGGCACCGCCAATGCCGGCGGCGCTAACGGCCTGGGCTCGATTTTCAAGATGACGTCCACGGGCGCGCTGTCCACTCTGTATAGCTACGCACTGCCGGCTGACCGCGGGTCGTGTCCCGCCGCCGGTCTGGTGCAGGGTAGCGACGGCAATTTCTACGGGACGACGATCTTTGGCGGAACCTACAGCTACGGATCGGTCTTCAAGATCACTCCCGCCGGCGCATATACGACGCTCTACAGCTTCTGCGCCGCCGCCGGATGCCCGGATGGAGCATGGCCCGAGAGCGCGCTCATCCAGGCGACGGACGGTAACCTCTACGGCGTGACACCCGGCGGCGGTGGCGGGCTTTTTCAAATCACCACCAGTGGCATGCTCACGCCATATCCATTGCCCACGTCTCCCGGTAGCGGCCTGGACCCGGTCGGCGGGTTGTTGCAGGCGACGGATGGGAATCTCTACGGGACTACCGCGCTCGGCGGCGCATCGGGCAACGGCACCGTTTTCAGCTTCCTGACGGGGCTCGATCCGTTCATCAGCATGCTGCCGGGCGCGGCCAAGCTCAGCGCTACCGTCAGGATTATCGGCAACAATCTGGCCGGCGCTACCCAAGTCACCTTTAATGGCACGACCACCACGTTCAACGTTTCTTCCGCGACCCAGGTCATCGCAAAAGTGCCGGCTGGTGCGACTACCGGTAGAGTGCAGGTCACGACGCCCGGCGGCATACTCGCCACCGTGGTGCCGTTCTATGTGACCCCGCAGCTTCTGAGTTTCTCACCGGCGAGTGGAGCGCCCGGCACACAGGTCACCATCAGCGGCGAGAGCCTCACGCAAACTCAAACCGTCACGTTCGGCGGCAGCGTGGGAGCCAAGTTCAAGGTGTCGTCCGATACCAAGATCACAGCCGTCGTGCCGAGCAGCGCCGTGAGCGGCGCGGTCACGGTATACACGTCCGGCGGTAAAGCCGTCAGTGCGACCGTCTTCAAGGTCGACTGACCCGGAAGGCGAAAGCCGTATAATGCTATCCTCGTTTTTTTCATGGCTCGCAATTCGCATATCGCACGTCTCTACCTGGTGCGCGGCCGCGTGCAAGGCGTAGGCTATCGCGACCACACGCAGCGCGTGGCGGTGGCGCTCGGCGTGACCGGCTACGTCCGCAATCTGGATGACGGCCGCGTGGAAGTCTTCGCCGCCGGGCCGCCTGAAAAACTCTCCGATCTGGCCGCCGCGCTGCGCAAGGGCCCGCGTTTTGCCGACGTGCGCGGCGTGGAAGAGCTGGAAGCCGCGCTGAAACATTATTCCGATTTTCAAATCGAGGTCTGATGGATAACCTGAAGTCGCTGATCCGCGAAGTGCCCGATTTTCCCAAGCCGGGCATCCTCTTTTACGACATCACCACGCTGCTCAAAGACAGAGCTGGTCTGCGCGGCGTGATCGACGCGCTGTGCGATCATTACCGCGATGCGCACGTCGATATGGTGCTGGGCATCGAAGCGCGCGGTTTCATTTTCGCGCCGGCGCTGGCATATGCGCTGGGCGCGGGCTTCGTGCCGGTGCGCAAGCCGAAGAAGCTGCCCGCGGAGACGCTGAAGGTCAACTATGCGCTCGAATACGGCACCGACGGCCTGGAGATGCACAAAGACGCCGTCGTGGCCGGCAGCCGCGTGTTGATCGTCGACGACCTGCTGGCCACCGGAGGCACGGCCGCCGCCGTGGCGAAGCTTGCGGAGCAGGCAGGCGGCAACGTGGTAGGACTCGGATTCGCCATCGAGCTGACTTTCCTGCACGGACGCAGCAAGCTGCCCGGCTACGACGTCTTCTCACTCCTGCAGTACGACAAATGAGCCAGACGCGCCAGGCCCGCTTGCGCGCTTTCGCCAAGATCAACCTCGATCTGCGCGTGCTGCACCCGCGTCCGGATGGCTATCACGAAATCCGCACGATCTTCCAGACCATTTCGCTGGCGGACACCATCGATGTCGAATTCGCGCGCGCGCGGCGGACGGCCATTCGCATCGGCGGCAATATCGATATTCCGGACAATCTCGTCGTGAGGGCCGCCTCGCTCGCGCTCGAGGCCATGCGAATCCAGGCAAACGTCTCGTTCCGGCTGCGCAAACGCATTCCCATGGGCGCCGGCCTGGGCGGCGGATCGTCGGACGCGGCCGCGGTGTTGCTGGCCCTGCCGGTGCTCGCCGGACGCCGCATCGAGACCGCCCGGCTGCTCGAACTGGGATCGCAGCTAGGCAGCGACGTGCCTTTTTTTCTGTTCGGCGGAACCGCCGTAGCGCTCGGCCGTGGCACGGAGTTTTACCCGCTGCCCGACGCCCCTGCGCGCCGCGGCTTGCTGATCGCTCCGGGCCTGCACATTTCCACAGCCGCGGCGTACCGCTCGATGGCGCCTTATTTGACAATAGAATTACAACAAAATAAGATAGTTAGTTTCCAGTCGCAGGCATGGTGTGAGCCGGCCGGTGGGGATGCGGTTAACGACTTTGAAACAGTAGCTTTTGAGCAATTCCCGCAGCTTGCTTTACTGAAGCAACGGCTATTGAAGCTGGGTGCCAACCAGGCAATGATGACCGGCAGCGGTTCGGCGCTCTTCGGTTTGTTCGGCACTCAGGCGCGGCTCCATCGCGCGCAAAAATCACTATCTGAAGAAAATGTTTTCCCAATCTCACTGGTCAGCCGCGTCCGCTATCGCCGGCTTTGGCGGCGTGCGCTCGCGGCTTACACTGAAGGCAACCTATGGCCGCCTTTAGGCCGATCCGAGCGATGACACCCGATCGTTTGAAAATCTTCACGGGGACCGCCAATGCGCGCCTGGCCGAAGACATCTGCTCCGCCTTAGGCCTGCAGCTCGGCAACCTCATGCTGGAGACCTTTTCCGACGGGGAGGTCTACCTGCAGTTTCAGGAAAACGTGCGCGGCGCCGACGTGTTCCTGATCCAGCCGACCTGCCGGCCGGTCGACCATAACCTGATGGAGATGCTGCTCATGATCGACGCGGCCAAACGCGCCTCAGCAGACCGCATCACCGCAGTGTTACCCTATTATGGATACGCCCGGCAGGACCGTAAGGATAAGCCGCGCGTGCCCATCTCCGCCAAGCTGGTGGCTTCGCTGTTGGAACGCGCCGGCGCGGACCGGATCATGGCCATGGATCTGCACGCCGCGCAGATTCAGGGATTCTTCGATGTGCCGGTGGATCACCTGTTCTCGGCCCCGGTAATGATCGAGTATTTCAAGCCGCTGGGCATTCCGGATCTGACGGTGGTTTCGCCCGATCCGGGCGGTGTGGAGCGCGCCCGCGCCTTCGGCAAGCGCATGAATGCGCCGCTGGCCATCATTGATAAGCGCCGCGAGAAGCCCAATGTGGCCGAAGTGATGAACGTGGTGGGCGAAGTGGAAGGCCGGCATTGTTTGATGGTGGACGATCTGATCGATACCGCGGGCACGCTGGTCAAGGGCGCCGAAGCGCTGATGCGGCAGGGTGCGCGCAGCGTGAGCGCCTGTGCCACGCACGCTGTGCTGTCGGGACCGGCCGTGCAGCGCATCGAGGAATCGGCGCTCGAGGAAGTGGTGTTTACGGATTCGATTCCGTTGTCGGAAGAAGCCAAGGCTTCGCAGAAGATTAAGTCTCTGTCTGTGGCGCCGTTGCTGGCGCGGGCGATTCAGTCCATCCACGAAGAGACTTCTGTCAGTAATTTGTTTGTGTAGAGAAATCGGGGCCAACGCAACCCACGTAAAGCCCGAAAGGCCGATCGGACTTGCGTCCCCTTGAAGGAGAAACGCAGTGAGAAAAGAGATTACGGTTGCCGCGCAGCCGAGAGACACGCGCGGCAAGAATGCGGCGCGCCGCACGCGCCGCGCGGGATCCATTCCCGCGGTGGTCTATGGCGCGTTCAAGGACCCCGTCGCCATCGCCGTCAGCCCGAAAGACATCCACCAGATCGTGCATTCGTCGAGCGGCTATAACACCATCTTCAATCTGGACATTGCCGGCGGAGAGACTACGCCGGTGATGGTCATCGATCACCAGAACGATCCGATCCGCGGCACGCTGCTGCACGCCGATCTGAAACGCATCGATCTGAGCAAGCGCTTGCGCGTCTCGATCCCGGTCACCACACAGGGCGAGCCGAAGGGCGTGAAGACCCAGGGCGGCCTGCTCGAAGTCGTCACCCGCGCGGCGGAAATCGAATGTCTGCCGGATGAGATCCCCGAGCACTTTGTGGTGGATGTGACCGAACTGCTGATCGGCCAGAGCCGGCGCTTCAGCGATCTGCCCATGAGCGGTTCGATGAAGCTGGTCAGCTCGCCCGACACCGTGGTCGCGCACGTGGTCGCCCTGCGCGCCGAGGAAGTCAAGCCTGCCGCCGAAGCCGCGCCCACCGCGGAAGCCGCCGCGCCGGCCGCCGCCGAGCCCGAAGTCATCAAAAAGGGCAAGAAGGAAGAAGCGGCCGAAGAGGCCAAGCCCAAGAAGAAGTAGCGCCGCATGTTCCTGGTGGCCGGCCTGGGTAACCCGGGCGAGGAGTATGCCGCGACCCCGCACAATCTCGGATTCATGGTGGTGGACCGGCTCGCGGAGATGTATAACATCCGCGTCACCAGGCGCGATTCGAAAGCGCTCATGGGAATGGGGCAGATCGGTGGCCAGGACGCGATGCTGGCCAAGCCCCAAACGTTTATGAATCTCAGCGGCACGTCGATCCGGCCGTTGATGGAAAAGCACGAGCTCACGGCAGCGGACCTGATTCTGGTCTACGACGAACTGGCGCTGCCGTGGACCAGTTTGCGGATCAAGCCGCGCGGATCGTCCGCGGGCCATAATGGAGTCGAGTCCACGATCGGCAGCCTGGGAACGCAGGAATTTGTGCGGGTGCGCCTGGGAGTTCATCCGGGGCACCCATTGGCGAGCGGGAAGGACTATTTGCTGTCGCCGTTCAAGCGCTCGCAGCAGAAGGAATTGGAGCAACTGGTGGCCGATGGGGCCGACGCGGTTGTTTCGATAATTACCGAGGGCGTCGCAAAGGCCATGACGAAATTCAATCGTCGCGCCCAAGGTTTAGACGAGGAAGCATGAGAATCTACGAAGAGCTGTTTATCGCGAAACCGGACGCCCCGGACGAAGAGGTGGACGCCTTCATCGAACAGATGAAGACAACCGTCTCGAATGCCGGCGGTACGGTGGACAAAGTGGAAAAGTGGGGCAAGCGTAAGCTGGCCTACAAAGTGGACCGGTACCGCGAGGGCGCGTACGTCCTGATGCAGTTCAGCGCGGGCGCGGAGACCGTGAAAGAGTTCGAGCGTCGCCTGCGCGTCTCAGACCTGGTGATCAAGTTCCTGACCGTGCGCATCGATGAAACGCTGAAGCGTCTGGAAAAGCGCAAGAAGGAGCGCGACAAGCGCGCGCATCGCAAGGCTAGCGCCGCGCCGGCCGCGCCGGCACCTTCGGTCGCACAGCAGATGATGGGCGAGAGCGCTCCCGCGCCGGCCATGCCCGGCCTGCCCAAGGAGGCGTAAGGAGATTCCATGCCCGAATTCAAAGGAAGACCCGGCAGCGCCGGACAGCGTCCCACCGGCGGCGACAAGGCCGTCGCCACGCAGAAGAAGCAGTATTTCCGCCGCAAGAAAGTTTGCCGCTTTTGCGTCGAGAAGATCGACGACATCAACTATAAAGACGTGAAGCTGCTGCACTCCTTCGTGGCTGAGCGCGGCAAGATCGTCCCGCGCCGCATTTCCGGCGTCTGCGCCCCGCATCAACGGCGCCTGACCGACGCCATCAAGAAGGCGCGCAACATTGCCCTGCTGCCGTTCGCGGCGCAGTTCTAGGAGCGCAAAGGGGCGCGGGGCGCCCCGTTTTGCGCGAGGTGAGAAAGGAGATCGAGATATGGAAGTCATACTGCGCGAAGACATCGACCGGCTGGGCAACCGCGGCCAGGTAGTGAGAGTGGCCGACGGATACGCCCGCAATTTCCTGTTGCCGAAACGCCTCGCCGTGGCAGCCACGGAAGCCAACCGCAAGATCGTGGAGCAGGAGCGCCAGGCGCACCTGCGGCGTGAAGCCAAGCAGAAGAGCGAAGCGGAAGACCTGGCGAAGCTGATCACCGGAGTGACCGTGACCATCGCCCAGAAGGCGGGCGAGAACGATCAACTCTTTGGATCGGTGACCAGCAAAGACATCGCCGACGCGCTGGCTCAGCAGAATTACACGATCAACCGGCGCAAGGTGCTGCTGGAAGAACCCATCAAGCAGCTCGGCGAATTCAAGGTCCCGGTAAGGTTGCACAAAGACGTGACGGCAGAAGTTACCGTGCTGGTGGTGAAGGAAGAGTAGGCGCATCATGGCTGCGGTCATTCCGGCCAGGGTTGATGAATATGTGCAACAGCTTGTCGAGCACTACGTTGACCATGACGCTTGGTTCCGGCAAAAGGTGCGCAGCACCTTGGACCGGCTGGAAAGTGGAGAGTTCTTCACGCACGAGGGAGTTGGCGAGCGCTTAGCGAAGATTTTTCAGCGCTAGATCCAGATTCCTCGTTTATGATCGCGCCACTGCCCTGGGCGCGCATCCGTATCAGGGGCGGCGCGGCCGGGTGCCGGGGGCGCGCGAAGTTCCGTTGCCGCCGCTGCCGTTCATCGTGGCACCGCCTTCGGCTCCTCGGTCTCCAGCCGCAACTCCGCCAGCGTCCCGCTCATGTGCATCTCTTTCTTGCCGCTCGAAAGTTGAATCAGCAGACGGCCGTCCGGACCAGTCGTGCCTTGTCCGGTATAAGTGTCCTCGCCCAATACCAGTTGCAGCTCGGGGAAGCGCCATCGCGGCCCCGCCGGGGTCAACACCAGGTCGTAGGCCCCTGAGACGCTGTCGAGGTCCCGCAGATTCTCCATCTCGAGGCCGCGCGCTTCGAAGGTCCCGGTAGAGTGCAGGTGCGATAACAGGTCCGTCCCCGTGCCCGCCGACTCGAGCGCGAAGTCCGCATCGATCGTGCCGGACTTCCACTGCATGCCTTGCGCGCTGGCTTCAAACCGGTAGGCGGGCCGGCCGCCGCGCAGATTCACCAGCAGCGTGCCGGTGATCAGTCCCCCATCGAAACTAGTCTGTACGTGATCGAATTCAGCCTTGCCCGCGTCCCACAGCAGATTCGCCTGGACGCCGTGCGCCTCGGCGCCATCCAGAGCGAGCGTGCCGATCTGCACGGTGGCATCCACGTGGCGGTCCGCCAGCCATCCGGGCATGGACGAGCGCCCCAGGCTTAAGGCACGCGCGAACAATCCGCGGCTGTGCTGTAGTGAGGGCATCAGCAAACGCTCCAGCTCCGCGGCGTCCGCCTCGGGAATCGAAATGCGCAGACGATGCGGACGGGCCGCGAGCGGTACGTATTGATATTGCCCTTGAAACGCGATCTTGCCCGCGCGCGCGTGGATGTGGTCGAGCGTGACGCGCGCCCCGTCGATGTGGGCCGTGGCGGACTGCAAGTCAACGGGATCGGCGACTCCCGGCACCGGAAACTGCGCATCCCGCAAGTCGATCGCGCCCGACCAGCCGCTCTTCGATGGACCGAGCCCCGGTACCGGCGGTGTGTAGCGGTAGCGAAGCTGCCCCTTCCAGGTTCCGCTCGATACTTGTTCGAGCCACGGAATCGCTGCCAGGCTCGACTGCGCGCGCAGCGCCGCAAAATGCATCCCATCGGCCGAGATGGTGAGGTCGAGCGACTGCGCCCGCCAGTCGTAATCGGCTTCCAGTTGCGCGGTCTGCGCCGGCTCGGTGGTCACTACGGCGGGATCGAGGTGCGCGCGGCCGCTCGTGAAGACCAGGTGTGCCTGTTTCGCGCGAATCGGCGGAGCATTCGGCGTGGCAGCCACGGCGTCATGAAAGTCCAACTGGCCCTGCAGGCTGCCATGCCCGGCATAGCCGAGCACGCCGTCCAGCGTGCCGCTCATGCTCAGATTCGCAGGCACTGCCGCGCCCATATGGCGGGCGAGATCGAGTACGGGCGCGGCCGGAAAACGGTTCCAATTGAGGACCACGCCCCAGCGCGGCTGCGATAGAAAATCGGCGCAGCGAAATCGCACGTCGAGCAGAAGAGCCGGCGTTCCGGCGGTATTGGACTCCACCTCGATGGTCTGCCCGAGCGCGTTCAGGCGGCCGGCCAGGCGCAGCGGCCAACCCGGCCCGTAAGGCGGCATCTGGTCCCAGCGGTGTACGTCGTCCAGATCCATGCGGCCCGCGATGCGGATATCGTCGAGCGGGCCGGCCAGGCGCAGGCGCGCGGAGACATTGCCGTGTATTCCGGCGTCGGAACCGTGCAGCAGTTCGACGATCTCGCTGATCGCGCTGCGCTCGAGGCGCACGTCCAGATCGAGACGGCCGCCGGACTCCGGCAGCCAGCGCCCCCGCGCCAGAAAGTCGCCCAAGCCGCGCGCCGGCTTATCGGTGCGGGCCGGCTCGCCGGAGAATTCCAGATCCCACGCGGAAGAGCCGCGCCGTGGCGGCGAAATATCCAGGTCGGCGCCGGTCAGATAGAAGACTGACTTGGTATCGCCGAACTTGAAATTGAAGCGTCCGGAGCGCACGTGCACTTCGGGAATCGCGCGAATCACGGAGCGCGTCAGCAGCGGCTCGAAATTCCAGTGGCCGGGCGCGGCGGGCCCGCCGGTCTTGGCCACGTTGATGCTGGCATCGTCCAAGCGGATGGAGGCGAATTCCAGGCGGCCGCCGAACAGCGACGTGAGACGCGGCACGGCTTCGAGCGAGCCGACGTAGGCCAGCGGCTCGATGCCCATCGCCGGATTCTCGTGGATGACGACGTGATCGACGGAGAAGCCCGGCCCGGAGAAGAGACTGAAATGCACGGCGCCGATATCGACCTTGCGGCCCAGCGCCGTTTCGAGCGCGTTGCGGATACGCGGCGCGAAGCTGTTCCCGCTCAGATAGGGCGCAATGATGCCCGCCACCAACAGCACGGCCACCACGATCGAGACCCACTTGGCGGCCCGCTTCATACCTGGCTCCCGGCCAGCAGCGCGGCGTACGCCCCCGGATCGTCCACGTCCGCCAGAATACCGGGATCCTCCACCGGAATATAGGCGATCCGCTCCGCGTGGGACGTTACCACTTCGCGCGCCGAAGACGTGGCCGGCAGCGCCAGAAACTCGGCGATGAGTGCGCGCGAGAACCAGATCGGATGGCCTCGCCGGCCGGCGTATTGCGGAATGCGCAGCGGCGCGGAGGGATCGCCGGTGAGCAGCGCAGCGAGAGTATCGGCGCACACCGCGGGATGATCGGCCAGTGTGAACAGCACACCCTCAGACTCCGCAGGTACGGCGCGCAAGCCGCACTGCATGGAGGAAAGCTGGCCCAGTTGGAAGTCCGGATTCTCGACCAGCAGCGCTTCTCCGCCGCGCCGGATGCCCGCCCGCACGCGCTCCTGGTGCGCACCCAACACGGCGATGACGGGCGAGCAGTAGCGCGCGAACAAGCCAATCAGGCGGTCCAGGAACGTCTCTCCCTTGTATTCCAGCAATGCCTTCGGCGATCCCATACGGCGCGATTCGCCCGCCGCCAGGATCAGTCCAGCGGTCACTTCAGCAGCAGCGGGCGCAGGGATTCATCGGTGAAAACCGATTTGGAGAGCGCCCGCCAACCCGGTGCGGCATGGCGGCGCACAGCGATCATCTCCGCCACCACCGAGACGGCAATCTCCTCCGGCGAGACCGCGCCGATCTCCAGGCCCATCGGCGCGAAGACCCGCTCGAAGCTCGCGGCCGCGATGCCTTCCTTTTCCAGCTCTTTGATGACGGTGATGACCTTCCGTTTGCTGCCGATCATGGCAATGTAGCGCGCAGCGGTGGTGACGGCCCAGCGCAGCACGCGCATGTCGTCGCGATGGCCGCGCGTCACGATCACCAGGTAACTGGTTTCATTCACCGGCAGCTTGCCGAAGACTTCTTCGTATTCTTCGGCGTAGATTTCCGAGACCTCGGGAAAGCGCTCGCGGTTGGCGAAGCTTTCCCGGTTGTCGACAATCGTGGTAGAGAATCCGGCAAGTGTAGCGATCTTGGAAATGCTCTTCGAGATGTGCCCCGCGCCGAAGAGGAACGCGGCAGGCACGGGCAGCACCGGCTCGACGAAAATATCCAACTGGCCTCCACAGATCAGCCCGTTGTCATAAGCCGCATCCTGGCCGAGATTGAAGCTCAGATGCTTGGCCTGCTCGGTTTCGATGACTTCGCGTGCGGCATTCCAGACTTCGGCTTCGACGCAGCCGCCGCCAATGGTCCCGACCGTGGAGCCATCCTCGCGCACCAGCATTTTGGCGCTTTCGTAGCTGGGAATCGACCCGCGCACCTGAACGATGGTGGCCATGGCGCATTTCTGGCCAAGCTTGCGCAGACGCAACAACTCCTCGTATACGTCCATTTCAGATGCAATTATATCGCAGGCCCGCCGCGTACCCTTACTTGTGGATAGGATCGACCCAGGCAACGGGGCTGGGTTCCTCCACGGGCTCGATGGTCAGATTGACGACCACCGCCGCGTTATCGCTGCGCACCAGCACGCATTCAAGCGTTTCGTCGCTCGACGCATTGATCTCCTGGTGCGGAACGTATGGCGGCACGTAGATGAAATCGCCGGGCCCGGCTTCGGCGACGTATTCCAGACGATCGCCCCAGCGCATGCGCGCGCGGCCGCGCACCACGTAGATGACGCTCTCGAGCGCGCCATGATGATGCGGCCCGGTCTTTGCGTTGGCGTGAATGTGGACGGTGCCTGCCCAAATCTGCTGCGATCCTACGCGCGCATAGTTGATAGCCGCGGCGCGCTCCATGCCGGGAGTCTGCGGAGTGTTCGCATCGAGCGAATCCCCCGGGATGACCTTCACCCCGTTCGTCTTCCAATCCATACGGATCAGTTTACAGCGGCCAGTGGCCGGGCTTTTGGCGCCAGCACGACCGTCTGCTGCGCGATCCGCGCCAGCGACGCGCGATGCGTGATCAGAATCGCCGTGCGCCC
>DATKNQ010000224.1:0-32811 GCA_035541265.1 Bryobacteraceae bacterium | reverse complement strand
CAAACCGGAAATGCTCGTCCCAGCCACGCAAGAGTGCCAATCGGTTACACCGCTGCCATAGGATGTCCCAATCGTAGTATTGTTGATGGCGTGGTTTAGGACCGCAGGCGAGGCGCACGCGCCCCCGATCCCTCCGACAGTACCCACACCGCTGCCCGACGTCGGGCACCCGGCATCACCGCATGAAGGATCGGCATTCCCGTTGCCGGTCGTGTAGTACGCCGGGTTTATCGACACCTTCATCCCGAGCGCATGTGCGTGGTCGATCGCGCCTTTATACAGTGCGAGGCAGGATGCGTGGTACGCCACAAGGCATTCCAGGTCCACCTCGATATTCACGATGCCCATACCGGCGTCATGCATCGCATCCACCCAGGCATTCCAGGCGGACTGATTATCGTAATCGCTGCTGCGGAAAAAAGGATTAGCGATCACCAGGTGCCCCCCGGCGACCAGGGGAGGGGCCGGCACGCCCGCCAGGACCGACGGATCCGAAGACTGGGCCATCAGGGCGAAGTTGCTGTTCTGGCTGGTGAGGTAGGTGGTCAAGTCAGGCGACCAGTACATTGAGGTCGTGAAACCCTGGTGGACACTAGTGGCACCGTCGTTGACCTGGATGACATAACTGCTCACCATCGGGTCGAATGTGTTCTGGAACAACGCTGGAAAGTTGCAAGGCTGAGCAAGTGTGGTCGTGGTGGGATTGTTGTAGTAGCTGGCGCAACCAGTCGGAGTGCCAGAGAGCAGCCCGGTTGCTGTGGTGAGCGAGAGGCCAGCCGGAAGACTACCGGCCAACACGCTCCAGGCGTACGTACCGGAGCCGCCGGAGGCAGCGAAGGTGAACGAGTACGACGTCCCGACGGTCCCGACTGGAATGCTGCCCTGCGTCGTGGTGATCGTGAGACTGCCCTGGCACGCCAGCGGTAGTGCGAGCGCCAGAAACAGTATCCGTCTCGGCGGCGAGCTGCGAAGCTGCCAACTCAGCCACAAGAGCCTCACGGCTTCACCACCTCGATTTCGGCAACGTAGAACGTTGCCGAGATGCTACCTGAACTGGACTGCCCGGTCAGCTCGACCACATTGCTAACGCCGGTATTCACGCTGGACGTTGCGGTGGTCGTGCTTAGGGCGTTAGTTACGTTGAAGGCTCCGGTTGAACCGCCGCCGGGCACGCATGCCAGGTTCAACTCGGCCAAGGCAGACGTCGCGCCACTCTGAATCGTAACCATACCGTCGAGCGAAAACGGTGCCCCCGAAGCCGAGCTGCTCACAGCAGGGCTGCTGTTGGTGATGATATTGCCGCTGAGCGAGGACGTCCCGATGCGGACCCTGAACGTGAAATTTCCGGAAACGGACGCACTTAGCTGGCCGTAAGCCTTGACCCGAAAAGTGGTCCCGGCCTGCATGGTCCCGGAAGGAATCGTGCATCCGAGGACCTGCAGTTCGGCGTTGGTGATCGCGGAAGTAGCTGCCGTAAGTGCGTTACAGCCGCCGATGTACTGCTGGTGGGGCGCGCCGGACGTATCGATATAGCTTACAAACTCGCCCGTGTTCTGCGAAATGGACTCCACGCCGCCCAGCGTCGAGGACGTCGGCGCGGGCAGGCGAGCCGCCGCCAGCGTGCCGCTGCTGATATTCGCGGCATTCGTGGTGTCGGTAGTAGCCGATGCGGCGAACGCCACCCCATTCGTCTTCGTACATGTCACCGCGTTGCTGCCCGAGGTCAAGCAGTCGCCGCTCAGCTCCGCCGCGCTCATCGGAGAGCCGCCCCGGACCAAGCCGCTCAGTGTGGTGGCCGTGCCAGTGCCGCCGTAGCCAACGGCCAGTGGCGTATTCGTCCACGTCATTGGCCCACTGCCTGCCGCGCTCGTCAAGAACGCGCCCGTGGTCCCCGCGGCCGCGGGAAGGATGAAGTTGTAAGTGCCCGGGGTAGCAGGCGGTTGGACCGTAACCGTCCCGCTGCTACTGCCCGACAAAACGATGCTATTTCCGGAGCCACCTGTCAGATTTCCGGAAGATGTCACGCCCCACAACGGCGACGCGCTGTGGTTCTCCACCGTCCAAATGTTTCCGCTCTGGCTGGCGCCGCCCTGAATCGTTTCGCTGGCGGTGTTACCGCCGGTGATCAGGACACTCGTGTTGTTGGAGTTGGTGTCCGACACCTCCCAGGTGGCTGCCGGGTTGACCCCGCCGACACCCCAATAGTACGGCCCCGTAGAGCTGCCCTCGGCCATGCGCACCATGGCGCTGATGTAGTTTCCACTCGCATCAACCGCCATCGGGACCGGTAACGGCCAGTCCCCTGAAGAGCCGCTGTCAAACCAGAGACTTCCGTTTCCGGTCGCGGGATGGTTTGGCGCTACCGTCGCCAGCATGTTGATGACGCCGGTGATGTAGGTCGATACCGCCACCGACGATCCGCTGCAACTGGCATACCCGCTGCCGCTGGTGGGAATCACATAGGCTGCTGTCGGTGCGCTGGTGTAGCCGCCCCCGCCGGTTATGATCGTGAGGGCCGTCCCTGGGCTGACGGTGTTGGCCATAGACAACTGGACCGAGGCGGTCGCCAGCGTGGCGCCGCCGGGAATCCCGATAACGCACAGTTCGCCCGTACTACCAGTGGCGGTTATCCCCGACGTATACGCGCCTCCGCCGATGCCGGAACCGGCATTCAGGCTGGCAGTGGCAGTAACATTGCCGCTGCTATCCACGGTTAGAACATTCGTTTGCGCAACAATGGGAGCGGAGAAGAGTACCGGCACGATCAGGCCAAAAAGCCAGAACCTGCCCCCCCCCCCGGCGGAACGCGAAATGGCGGCCGAAGGACATAGTGTAGTGATTGATACCACATCCTTCGCGCGGGTGTCAAGAAAAGTAAGTACCAGCGCGGTCCATCCTCCGCGCGTATACCTTCGTCATACCAGGGCCACTAAGTGTCAACCCGCGCGAGATAGCCGCCAATAATAAAGAGCTACTAACATATCGGTAATCCACTTACCGCCGCCGGAACAACTTCGGCGCAATCGGAAAACAAGCCGCCAGCCACACCTGGGAAAGATCGCCGACTTCGCATGGGGCCAGCCGCTTGTGGACCCGCCACATCGCGTCGCTCGAAGCATTCCTCACGGGACCGGGCGCGCGCGAGTTCGATGTGCGCGACCGCCTTACGTCGGATTGCCTTCTGACCCTTTTTGGACATCCGATGCCTGCACATCGTGCTATCATGTAGGCATGAGGCAGCAGGCACGCAACATTCAGTACACGGTTCGCGGCATCCCCCAGGAGGTCGATCGGGCGCTGCGCAGGAAGGCCGCCCAGCGCAAGTTGAGCCTCAATCAGATCATCGTGGAGGAATTGACCGCCGGCACCACCGGGGTACGGAAGCGAGCGGATTTCCACGATGTTGCGGGCCAGTGGACGGCCGACCCCACCTTCGATGAGATCATTGCCACTCAGCGACAGATCGACCCGGATAAGTGGAAATGAGAGTCGCGCTGGATACCAACCGCATTACCGATCTGTTTCGGGGCGACATAGAACTGGCGGAGCAATTGGGTACCGCTGAGGAGGTCTGGATTCCGCTTTTTGCGCTCGGTGAAATCAAAGCCGGGTTTCAAGGGGGCTCGCAGCAGCGCCGCAATGAGAGTTTGCTAAACAGGCTCCTCGCCAAACCTACCGTTGGGGTGCTGCTGCCCAGCCGGGAAACAGCGGAACACTATGCGCGGATCTTCGTTCAATTAAGGCGAGCCGGTACGCCCGTTCCGGACAACGATCTTTGGATTGCAGCGTTGGTGCTCGAACACGACCTCGTTCTGATCACTCGAGACCGGCACTTCGAGCGAATATTTCAGGTCATCCGCGCCTAACCCGACCTTCGGCACTGAAAGTCAGGGTAGCAATTCAGACTCCCCTAGCGCGTTGTGCACGAGTGACGCCACTCGGAGAATGGCCCCATCCAGGCCGTCACACCGGATTAGGACCGAGAAACGCGCTTGCGTCTGCCGACGGCTGCTCCGGGAGGGATCGTCAAAGACTCGTACGTTGGTCTGATCCTGTGTTCGGACAGTCAAGCTACTTTGACGAGCCGGGCACAACCCAACATCGGATCTCACCGCTAAGTGGACGTCTCACGGCGCCATACACCCAACAGGCGCAGTCAACCCACTTATCGCCACCGGAATAACTTCAAAGCAATCGGGAAACAAACTACCAACCAGGCACTCAATACGAGTAACTGCCCCGAAACCTGCGCCAGCCCCGCCCCCTGCAACATATTCGCCCGCAGCGCGTCGATCGCCGCGGTCAGCGGCAGCGCCTTGATCAGCGGCTGCACCACATCCGGAAATCGCTGCGCGGAGAAGAACACGCCCGAGACAATCCACATGGGCATCATCACCAGGTTCATCAATCCCGACGCCGCCTCAATCGTCTTCACTCGCGACGCAATCAGCAATCCCAGCGCCCCAAACGACAGCGAAGTGAGCACGCAAATCGTGGCAAGGTCGAACATCGACCCGCGCGCCGGAACCTTGAAAATCAGGACGCCGAAGCCCAGCAGAAATCCCACTTCGATCACCAGCATCACCAGCCGCGAAAGCAGGAACGACAGCAGGTAATAAGGCCGCGGCATGGGCGTGGCGATCAGCCGCTTCATCAGCTTCCGCCGCCGCGCGTCCACGATCGCAAATCCCATGCCCCAGATGGCGCTGCCCATCAGGTTCATGCCCAGCAGCCCGGGGATCAAAAAGTCGATATAGCGCGATCCCGGTTCGCGCAGTAGCCGGTCCGTCGCCGCCACCGGATCCACGCGCCCCGCCGCCCGTTCGACCGCGCGATCCGCCAGCATGCGCGCCGTGCGCCCTTCCGGATTCGTATCGTCATAGCGGTACACCACCGTGCCGCCCGCGCCGGGTTCGGCCAGCAGCGCGATCTTGCCCGTGCGCAGCGCCTCCTCGGCGGCCGGCGCGGACAGTTGCTGCACGTCGAGCAGCTTATCCTGCTTCAGCGCCTGTGCCAGTTGCGGCGTCACCGTCGCGATCTTCAGTACGTCCGCCGGCCGGTTGCGAAACGCCACGCCCAACCCCGCCGCCAGCAGAATCGGGAAAATGAAAACCCAGAACATGGCTTCCGGCTCGCGCAGAAATTCGCGAAAGCGCGTCAGCGTCAACTCCACCAGCGGATGGCTCGCCGGCCCGTCCACGCGCGGCGCTTTGGCCGCCATCTCCTTCGCCGGAAATTCGGGAACCGCCGTGATGTCACTCATCTCGCAAATGCCGTCCCGTCAAGGTGACGAAGACGTCCTCCAGGCTCGCGGAATGCGTCCGCAGCTCCGTCAAAGGTACCCCCTGCCGCGCCAGTTCCCCCAGCAGCGCCGGCACGGCGCGATGCAGCGCGGTCACCTGCATCAGCACTGTCCCGTTCTGCGTCTGCACCTCGCGCACCCCCTCGATATCGCGCAGCGCCGCCACCTCCAGCGCATGCGCCCCGCCACCCGCCGAAAACTCCACCACGTGCTCCACCCCGATCGATGCAATCAATTCCCGCGGCGTGCCCAACGCGATCGTCCTGCCGTGGTCCATGATCGCCACGCGGTCGCACAGCCGCTCCGCTTCGTCCATGTAGTGCGTCGTTAACAGAATCGTACGGCCCTGCAGCTTGAACTGTTCAATCAAATCCCAAAGCTGCCGGCGCGCCTGCGGATCGAGCCCCGTAGTCGGCTCATCCAGAAACAGAAAGTCCGGATCGCCCACCAGCGCGCAAGCCAGCGCCAGCCGTTGCTTTTGCCCGCCGGAGAGTCCGCCCACGCGCGCGTTGCGCTTTTCTTCGAGCTGCACCAGCCCCATCACGTCCGCCGGCGCCGGACCATGCCGGAAGAAGCTGCGGAATAGCCGAATGGTCTCGAACACGGTGACTTTATCCGGGAACTGCGTTTCCTGAAGCTGAATGCCCAGCCGCTGCCGCAGCTCACCTGCGTTCGCCTCCCACCGCAAGCCCAGCAGCTCGACCTCGCCCGAATCCGCTGCGGTGAGCCCCTCGCAGATCTCGATGGTGGTCGTCTTCCCCGCGCCGTTCGGCCCCAGCAGGCCGAAGCACTCGCCGGTGCCCACTTCCAGGTCCAGGCCGTCCACCGCCACGACGTCCTTGAAAGCCTTCCGCAAATTGCGCACACGCAGAGCGGCCGTCGTTGGCATGGAAGGCATCTCCCTAGTATAAACGCGGCAAAACCGGACGCGCTTTCCCACAAGCGAACAGTCGTGGGGCAGGCACCCTGCCTGCGCGGGGCTCAAAGCCCGCCCGCCGCGCCACCCGCATCGATCCGGTGACTACCCTGCGCTATGAGTGAGCCGCGATAACCAAAGTAGACTGGAGTAGCGCCGCCGCCGCCGGGGATAATTGGGGTGACGCGGTGCCGCAGCCATCCAGTTCCAATCCCGTTCCAGCCGAGCGGACGTTTCCAATGCCGTCCGTGGGCTTATTTCTGGCGCTTCAAGTCCTCGACGTACTCACCACCATCGTCGGCTTGCAGCACGGCGCGCGCGAAGGCAGCAATTTCATCGGCCATCTGCTCCAGACCGGCCCCCTCAGCGGCCTGATCATTTCGAAGATCCTGGCCGCGGGCCTGGCCGCCGTCGCCGTCTTCTTAAATCGCAAACGCATGCTGGTGTTTCTGAATTTCTGGTTCGCCGCGATCGTGGCCTGGAACATCCTCGCCATCTGCCTGCAATTCGCGCGTTAGTGCGATCGGTACTTCATCTCGCCCGCCTCGATGCGCACCGCCAGTCGATTCTCCTTGGGAGGCAGCGGACAAGTCGCATACGGCGTGAAGGCGCAGGGCGGATTGTAGGCTTTGTTGAAATCCAGATCCACCTCGCCGTCCTTCCCCAATTCCGTATCGAGGAACCGGCCGCTGCCGTAAGTCTCCTTGCCCGAAGTCAGATCCTTGAAGATGAACGACAGCTCGTTCGGCGCTTCCTCGACCGGTGTCAGCCGCAGTTTCTGGCCATGCAGCTCGAACTCCACGTACCCTGGACTGGGCGTGTCTTCCACCTGCCCCAGAACGTTCAGAATCGGAATCTTCTTCGGATCGCGCACCAGCCGCGTGCGGATATGATACGCCTCGTTCACCGGGAAGAAATCGAGGCCCGTAAAATCCTTCCGCAGTTGGCTGTTGCGATCCTTCAGCCGGATGCCGTAGCGGCCGCCGCGCTCGATCGCGAACATCGTCAGCCCGCCCAGCGTCACCATGTCTGGCTTGCTCCCCGCATCGGAAAGCAATTCGCGCGACTCGCCGTTCATCCGCAGCGTGACCTTGCCGCCATGCAGTTCGAACACGCCCCCGTGCCCTACCGCCGGATCGGCTGGCAGCTCGATTTCGTGCCCCGGCCCCGTGCCAAAACTGTTCGCGCCCGCATGCAGCCAGAACAGCCCGGTGACAGTCAGCCATCCGCCATCCGCCCTGAGCCGCGCCTCGCGCTGCCGCCGCCACTCCGCGATCTGCGCGCGATAGGCGTCCGATGCCGCATAAACCATGCCCGCCATCGCCAGCACCGCCAGCGCGATCCTCATTCGCCTCCTTCGAGCGCCTGCTCCAGCAGCCCGGCGAACTCCTCGCTCTTGCGGCCCACGCGCTGCTTAAGCTGCGACAGATCCTGCTCCAGGCTGTGCAACCGGTCCGCCAGGTGCAGACACGCCAGCACCGCGATGCGCGTCGAATCCGCATTGGGAGACTTGGCCGCGATCGACAGCATCAGCTCGTCCAGGCCGCGCGCCAGTTCCTCCACTTCGCGCGGATCTCCGGCGGTGAGCAGCGTATAAGACTGGCTCAGGATGGTGACGCGAACCGGTCGTTTTTCGGGTGTCGAGGCGGCCACGGCTTTAGCCGGCGCTGAGTTGATCGATCTGCCCCAGCAGCTTCTCGATGCGGCTGCGCACCTGTTTGCGCTCGGAATGCAACGTCTTCAGCTCTTCGGAAAGCCTGGCACTCTCCGCGCGCGCCGCGGCGGCTTCCTGCACGGCGGCATCTTTTTCCTGCCGCAGCCGGGCCACCAGTTGCACCGCTTGCTGGATGCGCTGTTCTAACGTCTGGAGCGAGTCGGTTTCGAGTTCGAGCGGGCTCATGCGCCAGCGCTCTCCAGGGCCGCTTTGGCCTTCTCCACCAGCAGCCCGAACCCGGCGGCGTCAGTGGCCGCTACCTCGGCCAGCACCTTGCGATCCAGGTCCACGCCCGCGGCCTTCAGGCCGTGCATGAACTTGCTGTAGGAAATGCCCGCCTGCCGGCAGCCCGCGTTGATGCGCACAATCCACAGCGCGCGGTAATCGCGCTTCTTGTTGCGCCGCCCGACATAGGCGAATTTCAGAGCCTTCTCGACGGCTTCCTGCGCCGCCCGATGCAGTTTGCTCTTCGTCAAAAAAAATCCGGACGCGCGCTCTAACGTCTTGTGTCGCGACGCCCGCCGTTTCGTTCCGCGTTTAACTCTGGGCACGTTTGTTCTCCTTTTTGATCATTATCATTTGCGGCGGATCGGGCACGTGCCACGCGCACCGTCCGCACGCGTCGCTTCCTAATAAGGAAGCATGCGCTTCAGCGACGGCTGGTTCGTGGCATCCGCCACCACAGCCTTGTGCAGCTTGCGTTTCCGCTTGCGCGTCTTCGAGGTCAAAATGTGCCGGGCAAACGCGTGGTTCCGCACCACCTCGCCCGTCCCGGTCTTCTTGAACCGCTTGGACGCACCTTTGTGTGTCTTCAGCTTCGGCATAGATATTCCTGGAATTGTTGCGAACAGGTGAATCTCTCAAAGTATAGCAGGAGCGCAGGATCGCCCGCCACTCACCTGCCGCCACCCCCACAAAACGTCTGAAATCGAACGCAAGTCCTCAAACTCATAGTACTCACGTCGAAAAATCCTGCAACGGTATCTGCTACAGTTCACACAAGCCCTTTGGTACCGTGTCTTCTGTAACCTTTGTGGGACTTGCTGCCGCGTCGTAGCATTGTAAACTACTCTGGGGGAACCATTTTGAGCTTATGCCGAAGCTGAAAGCTAACGGAGTAAACTTGCATTACATCACGGTGGGCATGGGCCCCGATGTTGTCATGCTCCACGGTTTCCTCGGCAATCTCGCGGTCTGGCATCTCTATATGACCCCCATCCTGCGCCGCGAGCACCGCGTCACCACCTACGATCTGCGCGGTCACGGCTATAGCGAAGTCACCCCCACCGGCTACACCGCCGCCGACATGGCCGAGGACCTCCGCTGCTTCCTCGATGCCATGGGTATCGAGCGCACTGCCCTGGTGGGCCATAGCTTTGGCGCGGATGTCTGCATGTACTTCAGCCTGCTCTATCCTGAGCGCGTCTCGAAACTCGTAGCGCTCGAGCCCGGATTGGCTGCCCTGGTCCACTTGCGCCAGGATAAAGATTGGATCGGTTGGTCGGCTTGGGTCGCCAAGCTCGAGGAAGTGGGCATCCAGGTACCCGAAGACAAGAAGACCGACGCGGAGTACCTGCTGCAGCTCAGCCTCGAAACCCCCAAGTTCTACGGCCCGGCTCGCGGCCTGCCGCGCAATCGCGAGCCGCTCCTGCACCTGATCCGCAATACCACGCTGCTCAAAGATTACGAAGTGGTCGGCGCCATGACGCTCGACGCCGTCCGCACCATCCAGACCCGTACCCTGCTGGTCTACGGCAACAATTCGCACTTCATCAGCTCCTATGAATATCTGCACAAGGCGCTGCCCAACTGCAAATCGGTGCTGCTCCCCGGCGGCGAACACTTCGGCCCGCTGGAGCAGCCCGAATTGCTGACCGAGCACATCACGCAGTTCCTGAAACCGGCTACCGTCACCAGTCTGCCAATGCCGTTTTCGGGCGAGCCGTCCTTCGACGCCGCGCGATAAGCAGGCTGACCTCGACCTGACGGGTCAACCCTCTCACGATCGGCTATGACGCCGGACATGGCCCGGTGGCTGCTTCGCCTCGGCTGATAGCGTGCCATGCCGCCCGGAACGGCTGCGTGCAGCACACCATTGCCTCGTCAGCGATACGCCTGGGAGCGGTGTTTGACGGCGAGAATCTCGATAGTATGGCGAGGTGCAAAAGCGAATGCGGTAAGCGCCGACGCGCAAGCGATACTCCGGCGGTTCGATGTCCTGAAGCTGTTTCACATCGCCTTCCTCGGTCCGAATGCAACGCGCCAAGCCCTGAAGAATCCGCATGGCGGTTCGCTGATCGAGGGCGCGAACGTCAGCCTTGGCCTGTTCGATCCAGGCGATCTTTTGGGCCATCGTTACTGATCCGCGCCGTTCGATTCCGGCGGCAGCGGCGTGCGCACCATCCGCTCGAAGTCATCCATGCCCAACTCGGCCAGCACTTCCTCGTGCGGAATGGGCTTGTTCTGCCTCAACCACTCGCGAGCCTCGGCCACCGCGCGTTCTTCTTCTGCGCTGATCTCTTCATCCTCGATGGGCGCGTTAGCAATAGCTCGGGACAGCGGATCGAGCATGGCCTCCAACAAGCCGCGCACGGCGCTCAGTTGATCGGGTGGCAGGTGGTCCAGATAAGCGTGGGCTTTCTGCCGTTCATGATCGAGGTCAAGAGCCATGTCGCTACTTCCTCTGCCCGTTGGCGGCGCCGCAGTTCACCGGCGGCCACCGGCGAGCCGCATGCTTCAGGATCGTGACTTCCAACAGTGCGCGGATCACCTGTTTCCCACCGGCGTCCATCAGGGAGAGTCGAAGCCCCTTGTTCGCTCACGACTCCAGGATAACCCTACAATCAAAGTGGTGGCAACGCTCCGCTTTTGGGAAGCCGAACTCATCCGCGATGTCCACGTTGTGCCGGCCATACACCCAGACTGCGGAGCAGGCCCGCAAGCGGCGGCAGTTCAGGCGCACGATTCCGTTTGCGGACCCCTGCCCCGCGCGATAAGCTCCTCCACCAACTCCGCCGCCCGCGCCGGTCCGCCGCGTGCCGCCAGTGCCGCGCCCATCGCCGCCGCGCGCGCGCGATACGCCGGATCCTCCAACAGCCGCAGCACCGCCCGCCGCATCCCGCTCGCCGTCGTGCGCCGTGGCGAGAGCCGCAATCCCGTGCCGGTCTCCTCCACCCGCCATGCCATCTCGGCCTGATCCCAAATGGAAGGCAGCACGGCCGCCGGGACTTCCGCCGCCAGTGCCGCCATCACCGATTCCGAGTTCCCGTTGGTGACCAGCGCCGCGGCCAGCGGCAACACATCGCTCAGCGCCGTGTGCGGCCGCAATAAGATGTTGCCGGCGAGAGTCCCCAGCTTCAAGCTGCGCACATCCCGCCCCGCGCCCGCCAGCAGCACCACCGTCACCGGCAGCCCGGCCAGCGCCCGCGCCGCTATATCGAGCACGCGCGGCTCGTGCGTGTACAGCGCCCCTTCGTCCACCACCACCACCGGCTGCCCCAGCGGGATCTCCGCCAGCCACGTGGCCGGCGGCGTATCGGCGGGTTTTTCCCACAAGCACGGCCCCACGTAGCGCACCCCGTCCGGCAGATCCCGCCGTTCGTTATCGAACTCCGGCGCGCTCGGCACTATATATAGCGGTAGCCTGCCCGTGCATTCGTTGACGCCCGCACCGATCGCCGCTAATCCGAATTGCCGCCGCAGCGCGTTCGCCTTCCGCCGCGTCCGCGCTGTCACCGGAAACGCCGCCGCCGGCGCCAGCCACCGCCACACCGTCCACCACCCGCGGCGCCGTGGCAGAGCGATCCCCTGCACCGGCCCGTCCGGACCCGGTAGGATGCAGTTCGCCACATGCGAAAGCGCCGCCACCAGCACGCCATCCCGCTCCCGCAGAATCAGGATCGGCGCCCACATGGCGATGTCGCACACCAGCACGTCGGCGGGAAACGCGGCCAGTACCGCCTTCAGATCGCGCACCTGCGCCAGTACCGTATCCACCAGAAAACGCGGCCACAGCCGCCGCATCTGCGAAGGCCGCCGCCGCCCCGCGATCAGGTCGTCCACCGTGTGCGCCACCAGGCTCCAGTCCACCGCGCGAAACGGGAAGCACTGGAAGCCTTCCGCGGCCAGCACCGCCACCGCCGCGCCGCCCGAATAAAACGCGACTTCGTGCCCGCGCGCCCGCATCGCAAGCGCCACGGCGAGGAACGGATGCAGATGCGTCGGGTACGGCCAAACCGTGAACAGCACCCGGGCCATGCTACTTCAGCAAATAAATCGCTGCCTTCGCGAAATCCAACTGCCGCTCCTCAATCGATTGAAAACCGGCCGTGCGGAATAACTGCTTCCAGGTGGCCGAATCCACCGGCTTCTGTTGCGTCAGGTCGTGATACAGGAAGTAGTAAACCGAAATGCCCGGATGCCGCCGCAGTTCCTCGGCCGGCGGCCGCAGAGCCTCGAAGGCAATCAGCGGCGTGCCCGGAAACAGCCGCCGGAAGTCTTTCAGGAAATTCAACAGCACGTCCTCGCCGAAGTACAGCAGCTCATGCAGCACGAAGAAAATCGTGGCCGCGTCGATCGGCGGCAGGCCCGCCTGGTCGATTTTGGAAATGTCCAGTGCCGTCAGCCGCACCCGGCCTCCCAGACCTTCCTCCCGTAGCAGGCGATTGCCATCCTCGATGGCCCCCGGCGCCAGGTCGATGCCGTAGCATTCCACCTGCGCGTTGAGCCGGCACAACGCCCGCAGAAACGTGCCGTCGCCGCAGCCCAGGTCCAGCACCCGTTTGTACCCGTTGGCCATGATCATGTCGTTCGCCAGCGGAAAGAACAGCAGGTTCTCCATCTCGCCGCTGCCGCGCGCCACGAAATCCGAACGCCGGTACAAATCCTTGCCGTAGATCTTTTCTTTGCGCAGCAAAGGTTCCAGCGAATGGAAAACTTCGTCGTACCCGTAGCAGACCTCCAGCCAGCCCCGCATCACCTCCACGATGCTCCGCCCTTTTTCCGAAAGCGTATAGCCGTCACCGTTCTTGTCGAAAATCCCCAGACAGTAAGACGCCTCGCATAGCGGCGCGAGCACCGCCGCCTCCAGCTTCGCCTGCGCCGCGAAAGCGTTGACCTCCACGGCCAGGTGCTTCTGCATCTCGTCGATCAGCCCTACGTTGAGCAGCGCGTGCATGATGCTGGTCTCCATGTAGCCGCGGATCATCTCTTCCCACCCCGTGCGGTAGGTCTTTTGCAAGCGCAACATGTAGGGCAGACCAAAACGGTGCACGGTCTTCGCGAGTTCGAGCATGGATCTCCTCCGGTTCTGGCTATCACTTTAACAGATATAGAGACCCTGATAGCTGATTACCGGTACCAGTACCGCTAATTGCGGCCCAGCCCGCGGGAGCGCTTGTCTTTAAGATAATAAGTCTCTAAACTCTCGGTATTGAAACCACCCCATGCAAGGAGAATTCGTACGAATGACACGCCTTCACGGCGGTAGGCTCTGTGCGATCGTCATGATCATCTGCGGCTTGGCGGGCGCCCTGGCCGCGCAGACCAGCTACACCTACACGGCTTCCGGCGTCTTCGCCGCGGCCCCCGTCAGCGGAGCCGACGAGCTCAAACTGGCGGGCGAGCCCTTCAGCATCACCATCACCGCCAGCGACTCCCAATTGTCCTCCTATCACGGCCCGACTTACGCCGGCTACACCGGACTGCAGTTCATGGGAAACCTCCATTCCGGCCTGCTCCCTACGCCCGTCGCGCTGGCCAGCAAAGCTACCTGGATCGTGATGGCCAATGGCAATCCCAATTACAATCTCTTCGATCTGGGCACCACCCTCAAAGTCATCGGCCTGACGCTCAAGGTCAGCGCCGTCATCACGCTGCCCGCCGGCACCCTGACCACCGTGCGGAACCACGCCTTCCCGGCTGTCAGCGTGACCCCCGCCAGCGCCACCATGACTTATTCCGACGGCACGAATGCCACCACGCTCGGCATCACCGGGACCCTTTACGGCGCCGCCAGCAGCTCAGTGGCCTCCTCCGCCAAAGTCTATCTCCACGGCAACGGCGTGCGCGCCATCACCCTGCATGCCGACGGCACCCAGTCCGAGCGCGCCGTCTCGAATGCGCCGGTGGATCTTGGCAGCGCCTCCGGCGTCGTGGCCCTGCGCTTCTACGCGGCCGGCGTCTCGGCTGCCGCCGATGTGCGCGTCCAGATCGCGGGCCAGGATGTGCCGGTGCTGTATGCCGGAGCCTCCGGAAACTATCCGGGCTTGGATGAGATCGGCGTGCAACTGCCGCGCAGCCTCGCTGGAATGGGCAAAGTCGACGTCGTCTTGTGGGTCGATGGCCAGTCCGCCGGCCCGGTACAAATCACGATTCGGTAGGGCAGGCACCCTGCCTGCGGCGGCCGCGAAGGCCGCCCCGGGCAGCCTTGGTATAATTGCCCCAGATGGCCGAGGTGTGTCACTCCGTATGTGCGCTGGACTGCCCGGACACATGCTCTGTCCTCGTCACCGTCGATGACGGCCGCGCCACGCGTCTGCGAGGCAATCCCGCACACCCGGTCACGCGCGGCTTCCTCTGCGGTAAAGTCGCCCGCTACCTCGATCGCGAATATTCGCCCGCGCGCCTGCTCCACCCCATGCGGCGCAACGGCGCGAAAGGCGCCGGCGAATTCGTCCGCGTCCCCTGGGAGGAAGCCCTCGACGAGATTGCCACGCGCCTGCGCTCCATCGCCGCAGACTTCGGACCCGAAGCCATCCTGCCTTACAGCTACGCCGGCACCATGGGCCTGCTGCAAGGCTCCGGCATGGATCGCCGCCTCTTCCATCGCCTGGGAGCCTCGCGCCTCGATCGCACCATCTGTTCATCCGCCGGCGGCGCCGGCCTGGCCGCCGCGCTCGGCCACCGCTACGGCACCGAGCCCGAACAATTCCGCCACGCCAAGCTGATCCTCGCCTGGGGCGCTAACGTGCTCGGCACCAACGTGCACCTCTGGCCCTTCATCGTGGAAGCCCGCCGCAACGGCGCCAAGTTCTACACCATCGATCCGCGCTGCAATCGCACCGGAGCCGCCGCCGACAAGCACTTCTTCATCAACCCCGGCAGCGATACCGCGCTCGCGCTCGGCATGATGCACGTCATCATCGGCGAAAAGCTCCACGATGCCGATTACGTCGCGCGCTACACCGAAGGCTTCGACGCGCTCGCCCAGCGCGTGCGCGATTATCCGCCCGAGCGCGCCGCCGTCCTTACCGGCATCCCCAAAGACGAGATCATCGCCTTGGCGCGCGAGTACGCCACCACGCGACCCGCCGCGATCCGCCTCAACTATGGCGTGCAGCGTAGCGAGCGCGGCGGCATGGCCGTGCGCGCCGTCGCCCTGCTGCCCGCCCTGACCGGCGCGTGGAAAGACGTTGGCGGCGGCCTGCAGCTCACTACTTCAAAAGCCTTCTATCTGAACCGCGAAGGCCTCGAGCTCCCCGGCCTGCAAAAGCGTGCCCTCGGCCGCGAAGCCCGCATCCTCAACATGTCCCTGCTCGGCCAGGTCCTCACCGAAACCGTCGATCCGCCCGTCAAGGCCATCGTGGTCTACAACTCGAACCCCGCCGCCATCGCGCCCGATCAGACCGCCGTCCGCCGCGGCTTCCAGCGCCCCGACCTGTTCACCGTCGTCCTCGAACAGTTCCAGACCGACACCGCCGATTACGCCGACTTCATCCTGCCCGCCACCACCTTCCTCGAACATACCGACCTCTACCTGGCCTACGGCCACTACTATCTGCAACTCGCGCGGCCGGCTCTCGCGCCCCCCGGCGAAGCGCGCCCCAACACCGAGGTCTTCCGCGCCCTGGCCGCCCGCATGGGCTTCGACGACCCGTGCTTCCGGGATTCCGACGACGACATGCTGCGCACCCTGCTCGACTCCAGTCACCCGTTCCTGCGCGGCATCACGCTCGAAGATCTCGACCGCGATCGTTCCATCCGGCTTAGGGTCGCGCCCGAAGGCCAGCCGTTCCAACCCTTCGCCCAGGGAGGCTTCGGCACCCCCTCCGGCAAATGCGAATTCCACGCCGAGACGCTCGCCTATACGCCGCCGATCGAATCCCGCTTCGGCGACCAAACCCTGCGCGCGCGCTTCCCCCTCGAAATGATCTCTCCCAAGAACGACGACAGCATGAATTCCACCTTTGCCTACCGCCCCGAAAACGACGCCGCCACCGCTACCCTGCACATCCATTCCTCCGACGCCGCCGCGCGCGGTATCGTCAATGGCGATCAGGTGCGCGTCTTCAACGAGCGCGGCTCCTGCCTGCTGCGGGCTCAAGTGGATGGCGTAGTCAAGCCCGGCGTGGTGAGCGTGCCCGCCGTGCGTTCCCCGCGCATGGCCGCCGATCGCCGCAATATCAACGACCTCACCGCCCGGCGCCTCACCGATATGGGCGGCGGGCCGGTCTTTTATAGTTGCCTGGTACAAGTGGAAAAAAGCGGAGACTAACAGACTCATGATGATTTGCTATTCGCGCGGCCGCCGGTTCTCTGCGGCCGCCGCCCTGCTGGCCGTAAGCCTCGCGGCCGGACAACTGGCCTGCAAACGGCATCGCGTCGCCGTCGAAACCGTGGAAGAATCGCCCATGCTGGCGAGCGTCGTAGCTGCCGCCGACCCGCACGCCGCCGCGCAGTTGATCACCGGCTTCTATGGCATCGAGCAGAATTCCTGGCGTTGGACCGCCGGCCGCTTCTCGGTCCTGCTGCGCCCGCCGCATTCCGCCGCTACCGCCGGCGCCGTCCTGCAGCTCAAATTCGCCATCCCCGATGTGGCCATGGCCAACGCCCACGGCCTCTCCCTTTCCGCTTACGTGAACGGCACCGCCCTCGCGCCCGAAAGTTACACGCAAGCCGGCCAGTTCACTTACACCCGCGACGTCCCCGCCGCCCTGCTCTCCGGCGACAGCGTGCGCGTGGATTTCGCCGTCGACAAAACCATGCCGCCCACGCCCACCGATAAGCGCGAGCTCGGCGTGGTCGTCTCCATGATCGGTTTCCAGCCGAAGTAAAACTCTGGGGCGGCGCGCCAGGCGGCCGGACGTGGGGCGTGCCCCCCTTAAGCGCTAACATAAGTCGCTTGAGACTAAGCCGCAACATTAAACATTGGACAGTGAAACTCGACTCCTTGACGACACCTTTCGAATTCCCCACGATCCGGGGAGCTAACCGGAGGTAGGCGTTTATGGGAACTGATTCTGCAGCTTCGGAGGTGCCTGTCACTCGCGGGCAACCTGTTGCTGTGCGGAGATCAAGGTGGCCGGCAACTGGCACGGTCTTCGAGGAACCTGGGTTATGGCACGGTGCTTGAGATTCAAACGTGGAGATGCTGCAAAACAGGGGACAGCAGCGATTTGCTCCCCGGAAGTTTTGGGTTCATCCGGCGTGTCGCAGTCCGTCGCGCTGACCGGCAATCTGAGCATACATGGCGTCGGGTGCCAGATCGATCTCGCCGGGCCACGCAACCGCACCGTGATCAATGTACACCTGCCCGAAGAATTCCGCATCCCGTAGTGGGGCGAGTGCTCCGGTCAGTTCTTCCGGGCGCAACTGCAGTCGGCCGGCCACCCCGTCCTTAAATTGCACAAAGAGACAGTAGTGGGGCTCTGGTTTGACTTCGATTACGTCCCAGTGCATGGAATATCATTCCTTCATGCGGGCGGCTCAATTTTCGTCGGGACTGTGTTCTCGCGGCAGAAACGCCAGTCCTCCACCGATTCCTCTCTATGCATCGTCGCCCATTCCCTAACCAGATTTAAAGCCCGGCGTGGCAGCTCGCCTTCGAGGATCTCCAGCGTGCCGATTTCAAGCGTGGCTTCGAATTCGCCGTATCGGCGTGAAAATGCGGCGGCGGATGATCATTGAAAAACATCCGGATCAGGATCCCGTAGAATGTGCTGATTGTCGGCATCCCGCGAGACTGATTCTACCACCTGGGAGATTACTCCCCGGAAGTCGTTAGCGTAAGGCGACGGTCACCAGGAAGGCGCACGGGGCAGGCCCCCCGCCTGCGGCGTCCTCGAAAGGCCGCCCAGCCACCGTACCAAGGCCGTTCCTCCCACTCGAACCCCCACGGCCATCCGCGTCCGTCGTGTAAACTCGTCGAGCGTCACGGCGTCCCGCTGCGCGGCACATCAACAAACTCGAGTAGCCTCCCATCCCCAGCGGCGCGTCGTCAGGGATCAACTGTGGTCAGGGCTCAACTTGAAAAACGGTACTCAGAGTGCTCCCGCATGACACTCCGCGATATCCGGCCAGACCGCCATAGAGCGGATTACCTCGGTCGCTCCCTCCAGTAAAGCTGTAGCTTTGCACTCGCTGTCCCTGGAGGGTGCAGAGCGAAAACTGTACCGGTCCGGTTTTGTCCACCGGTTCGCGTTGTGCCATACAGTCGCCCGTTCCTGCCGATTACCGCGCCAGAATACGGCTGAAAACCATCGCTCGAGTTGCTGCCGCCTCCCGGCCCGGCGGCAAACCTGCCGGACTCCGTCAGGGCCGCTCATATCGGTTTCCCAGAGGTATGTAACAGTTCTCCTGTGGGATTACAATAGGTGCAACTGCAACCGTCCGCCAGCCATGCTGCCGCAACTTCGCCATTTCAGGCTATAAGTGTCCGCCGTATTTGGGATATCATTCTAAATGCGAAGGATTATATGAAGATCCACGGATCTATAGCTCTGAAGCTCTGTTTATTTCTGGTTGCGCTGGCCCCGGCCGCCATCGCCGATGGCTCCCTGGTTTTATCGGCCTCCCCCAGCGCGGTCGTTTTCCAATACAGCTCGCCCGAACCGGCGCCCCTCCCGGTTGCCGTCACCATTACCGCCAGTGATGGAAGTTCGCCGGCCATCAGCGTCAGCGTGACTCCCGGCGCCAACACTCCCTCCACGCTATTTCCCCAGCCGCCGGTCAGCGGCGATACGTTCCAGGTAGGCTACGACACCAACACCCTCAACTCCCTGTTGAAGACTCCCGGAATCTATACGGCCAACATCACGGTCACCGCCTCCGGCTTCGCCCCTTTGACGGTGCCCGTCTCCTTCGCCGTCGGCAGCACCCTCTCCATTATCCCTTCGCCCGCTTCGCTGTCGTTCACGGCGCCGTCCGGGCCCACCTCGCAAAACGTCCAGCTCACCAGCGCCGGCCAGTCCGCAGTCAGCTTCACGCTGGCCATTAGCACCTCCGGCGGCGGCAATTGGTTGAGCGTCAGCAGCGACTCCACTTATACGCAAGCCACCCTCACGGTGACCATCAATGCTCTGAACGTGCCTACCGGAACCTGGGCGGGGAGCATCACGGTCACTCCGGTCAGCGGAACGTCCGTCGCTATTCCCGTCACCTTGCAGGTCGGCCCCAGTACCGTGGCGGTAAGTCCCGCCACACTTGCCTTCTCCTACAATTTGGGCGGGACCACCCCGCCGCCGCAGGCCATCCAGGTCACCAGTCCCCTGTCCGGCGACACTTATACCGCCCAGGCCAGTAGCAGCGGCAATTGGCTGCTGCTCAATGGCGTCACCAGCCAGATATCCGGATCCATACCCGCCACGCTGAACGTTACCGTCAGCCCCGTATCCCTCACCACCGGGACCTACCAGGGCACCGTCACCGTGACCGACGCAGACGGGAGTTCCCAGACTGTCACCGTTTCACTCGTGGTCACCGGCATCTCGACCATCGCCAATCCCATCAGCCTGGTCTTTGTGGCGCAGCAGGGCGAGGCTGCTCCCCCTGGGCAGACCGTGACCATCGGCGGCTCCATCAATGCGACTTATACGGCTACCACGAGCGAATCCTGGATCATCATCTCGGCCGCTAGCGGCCGCGCTCCTGCCCAGATCACCGTCAGCGTCAATCCCGCCGGATTGCAGCCTAATACCTACATCGGCAGCGTCGCCGTCATTGTGTCCGGCCACACGCAAGGCGTTCAGGTCACCCTGACGGTCTCCGCCAATCCCGTGCTGATGACCGGCGTCGGCAGCTTTGTCTTCAACTTTGCGGGCGGTAGTGCCGCCCCGTCACCGGGAGTTCTGCAGGTCAGCATCAGCAGCGGCTCTGCCCAAAGCTTCACCTATGCGACCGGCCTGCCGTCGTGGCTGCACGTCACCTCTACCAACCAGAGCATAGCCACGCCGGACACCCTCACCATCTCGCTGACCCCCCAAAGCCTCGCCACCGGCACCTATCTGGCCGACATCATCATGACTCCCACGGCCTCCGGCGGCATCTCCGTTGTCGTGCCGGTCCTGCTGCTCGTCACCGGATCCACACCCGTGATCGCGAATCCCACGTCGCTCACCTTCACCGCGAACGCCGGCACCGGACCGCAGAGCCAGACCATCCAGGTCAGCGCCACTGCCGCCATCCCGTTCGTCGCCACCGCCAGCACCTCCACCGGAGGGACTTGGCTCACGGTCTCGCCCACCAGCGCCACCACCGGCATCGGGACCACGCCCATCACCGTCACCGCCGACGCCTCAAGCCTCGGTTCTGGAACTTATAACGGCGCCGTCACCCTGACCACCAGCGTCGGCGTCGTGACCCAGGTCGCTGTCACGTTTGACGTCGGCACCAACAGCACTCCCACCACCGTCAGCCCGGCCAGCCTGGCCTTTGCCTATGCCCAAGGCGGCGCGACGCCGGCCGCTCAGATCGTGCAGGTCACCGGTTCCCAAGGTTTCACGGTCAACCCTACCACCGCCTCCGGAGGCAACTGGCTGTCCGTCACTCCCACTTCCGGGTCGGGCAACACGAATCTCAGCGTCTCGGTGAATCCCAGCAGCCTCGCGCCCATGACATATACCGGAACCATCACCGTCACGCCCACCACCGGCTCGGCGCAAACCGTCAGCGTGACACTGGTTGTTTCGGCCGAGGCGACCCTGACCGCGTCGCCCAATCCGCTGGCCTTCGCCTACAGCGCCGGCAATCCTGCCCCGGCGCCGCAGGCCCTGTCGGTTACCTCCGCCGGAGAGTCCGTCACCTTCACCGCCACGGCTTCCAGCGGCGGATGGCTCTCCGTCACGCCCACCTCCGGCACCACGCCCGCGTCTCTGAGCGTCTCGGTCGACCCCACCAACCTGGGCGCCGGAACTTATCAGGGCACCATCGCCCTCCTCAGTTCGTCCGGATCCCTGCAGTTCACCGTCAACGTGACCCTGACCGTGGTGGCTCCCCTACCCGTTCTCAGCAGTGTACTCAACTCCGCCAGTTACCTCGGCGGCGGCATCGCTCCCGGTGAAATCGTGGTGCTCTTCGGCACGGCCATCGGACCCACTACCGGCGTCGGCGCCACCATCGATAGCACCGGCCACATCCCCACCAAGCTCGCCAACGTGCAAGTGACTTTCAACGGCTACGCCGGCCCGCTCCTGTATGCCAGCGCCGGGCAGGTCAACGCCATTGTTCCCTACGAGCTCACCACCGGCACCAGCGCCAGTGTCGAAGTCATGTTCGGCAGCGCGCGTTCCAACACCCTGTCCCTGCCGGTAGTGGGGGCCTCTCCGGGCATCTTCAGCGCTAACGCCTCCGGTACCGGCGACGGCGCCATCCTCGACGTCCACTACAACCTGGTTTCACCCACCAACCCCGTCAGCCCCGGCGACACAATCCAGATCTTCGCCACCGGCCAGGGGGTCACCTCTCCCGCCGGGCAGGACGGATTGATCGAGCCCCTCACCCCGCCATGGCCTGTCCCCACGCTGGCCTCCGGCATCCTGATCGGCAACCTCCCGGCTGCGATTCAGTACATCGGCGCCGCCCCCGGCTTGGTCGCTGGGGCTTTGCAGGTCAACGCCGTCGTACCGGCGGGCGTCGCCTCGGGAGCCGTTCCAGTGCTTCTGAGCATCGGGAGCAACAGCAGCCAAAATGGCATTACGCTAGAAGTTAAGTAATTTATTATCAATAGTTTATAGCCATATTTGGCTCCGGACGCCAAAAAGTACTAGCTAGGGGAGCGGGCCCACGGCCCGCCCTCAACGTTCCCCGGTATATTGCCGTCATCTCTTTTGTGAGCCCTGTCCGGTTGCTGATGTGCCTGCTGCCCGCGTCGCTATTTGCCGCGGCGCCCGACCTGCCGTCCCTCCTCAAGGCGGTCGAGTCGCGCTACAACCGTGCCCAGACCCTCCAAGTCGCCTTCCAAGAAGCCTATACCGCGCCCGGCCAGCCCCGCCGCGCCGAAAGCGGCACCCTGCTGCTGCGCAAACCCGGCCGCATGCGCTGGGACTACACATCCCCCCACGGTAAGCTCTTTGTTTCCGACGGCAAGATGATGTGGCTCTACACGCCCAGCGATAATCAGGTCGAGAAGATGAAGCTCAAAGAGAGCGACGATATGCGCGCGCCGCTCGCCTTCCTGCTCGGCAAGCTGCACTTCGATAAGGAGTTCCGCAACATCCAGTCGCGGCCCGACAACACCGGCACGCTCATCACCGCCGAGCCAAAAACCGATACCCTGCCCTACACCCGCGTGGAGTTCGTGGTCGGACCGGATGCCGTGATCCGCCGCGTCCGCGTCACCGGCTACGATCAGTCGATCCTCGAATTCGAATTCGACCAGGAAAAGCTCAATCCGCCGCTCGAAGCCCGGCTCTTCCGGTTCGAGATGCCACCCGGCGCACAGCTTGTGGAGGCTGCCCGCTAATATGGCCGAATTCGTCCTGAAGTACGCCGACACGCGCGGCCAGATCCACCAGCAGGTAGCCAACGCCGGCTCCGAAAAGGAACTGCGCGACCGCTACACCCAGCAGGGCTTCCTGATCTATTCGATCCGGGCCAAGGGCGCGCTCTCCTCCGGCATCGCCGGCGGCCTGACGCGCAAAAGCAAAAAGCTCAACATCGAGAAGTTCCTGATCTTCAACCAGCAGTTCGTCACCCTGATTCGTGCGGGCCTTCCCATCCTCAAAGCCCTCGATCTGCTGGCCGACCGTCTCACCGATCCCAAGCTCGGCCCCCACATCAAGGCCGTCCGCGACGAGGTCCGCGGCGGTACGCTGCTTTCCGACGCCTTCCGCATGCAAGGCATCTTCCCCAAGATCTACGTCACCACCGTGATGGCCGGCGAGAAAAGCGGCAGCCTCTCCGAAGTCCTCGATCGCTTCATCGGCTATCAAAAAATGTCCCTGGCGGTAAGGAAGAAGGTCATGGTGTCGTTGATGTACCCATCCGTCCTGATCTTCCTCACCCTGTGCCTGATGGTCTTCCTGGTCACCTACGTGGTGCCCAACTTCGCGCAGCTCTACACCAGCATGCAGGCGCAGCTTCCCAGCGTCACCCTGATCCTGATCGCCATCGGCACCACCGCCCGCAACTATATCCTGGTCGTCTTCGGCGCCGTGGTAGCCTTGATTTTTTTGTACCGGTACTGGTCGCACAGGGATTCCGCGCGCACCCGCATCGACAGTGTTAAGCTGCGAGTACCCCTGCTCGGCGACATCTGGGTGAAGTATCAGGTCGCCCAATTCTCGCGCGTGCTCAGCACGCTGCTCACGGGCGGCATCCCGCTGGTGCAGGGTCTCGAAACCGCTGCCGATTCGCTGGGCACGCCGCTGTTGCGGCGCGCGCTCGATAAAGCCGGCAAAATGGTGCGCGAGGGCCAGGCGTTGTCCGGCTCGCTCAAGACCACCGGTATCTTTCCACCGCTCTCGATCGATATGATTGAAGTAGGAGAATCCACGGGAGCCTTGCCGGTCATGCTCAACAGCGTGGCCGAATTCTATGAGGAGGATGTTAACACCCGCATGGCGGCGGCTCTCTCTCTGATCGAGCCGGCCATCATGATTTTCATGGGATGCTTTGTGGCATTCGTACTGATCGCGCTCTACCTGCCGATCTTCTCGCTGGCGGACACGATTCGGTAATGGTTCTGGGTGCTAGGTGCTAGGTGCTGGCAAACCCGCCGTAGATGGGAGAGGTTTTAACCAGCACCCAGAACCCAGCACCCGTTTTTGAACTATGTCGACTGACCGACCCAAACTCGCAGACACCACCGCCGAGGCCACCCAGGCGAAAGCCGTAGCCGCGCGCTACCGCTGCGAGTACGTCGACCTGCGCGAAGGCTCCATCGATCACGACCTGTTCCGCACCATCCCGGTCGACCTGATGTTCCGCTACAACTTCGTGCCCCTGCGCGCGCAGAATGGAACGCTCGACATCGCCCTCGCCGATCCGCGCAATCTGAACATGATCGACGAACTGGCGCTGCTGCTCAATAAGAAGCTGCGCGTCAAGGTCGCCACGCTCTCTCAAATCTCCGATCTGCTCAAGAAAACCGAGCAGTCCCAGCGCGTGCTCGAGGAGGTCACCGAAGGCTTCACGCTCGATGTCGTCGCCGACGAAGAAAATCCCGACGAGACGCTGTCCATCGACAAGCTCACCGCCGTCGATAGCGACATCGCACCGGTCATCAAGCTGGTCGATACCACCATCTTCAACGCCCTCGAGCGCCGCGCCTCGGACATCCACATCGAATCGCGCGACCAGGAAGTGGCCATCAAGTACCGCATCGACGGTGTGCTGCACTACGCCATGCCGCCCATCGCCAAGGACTGGCACTCCACCATCCTTTCCCGCATCAAGGTCATGAGCGAACTGGATATCGCCGAGCGCCGCGTGCCGCAGGACGGCCGCTTCCGCGTGCGCTACAAAGGCCGCCTCATCGATTTCCGCGTGTCGATCATGCCCACCATTCACGGTGAAGACGCCGTGCTCCGCGTGCTCGACAAAGAGTCCATGAGCGAGAAATTCGCCAAGCTCTCGCTCGAAGTGGTGGGCTTCGCCGAAAACGATCTCGTCAAGTTCCGCCGCTATATCTCCGAGCCCTACGGCATGGTGCTGGTCACCGGCCCCACCGGCTCCGGCAAGACCACCACGCTTTACGCCGCGTTGAGCGAAATCAAGAACGACGAAGACAAGATCATCACCATCGAAGACCCGGTCGAGTATCAGCTCAAGGGCATCACCCAGATCCCCATCAACGAGAAAAAAGGGCTGACCTTCGCGCGCGGCCTGCGCTCCATTCTGCGCCACGACCCGGACAAGATCATGGTCGGCGAGATCCGCGACCAGGAGACCGCCCAGATCGCCATCAACTCCGCGCTCACCGGCCACCTGGTCTTCACCACCGTGCACGCCAATAACGTGTTCGATGTGCTCGGCCGCTTCCTGAACATGGGCGTCGAGGCCTACAACTTCGTCTCCGCCCTGAATTGCATCCTGGCGCAGCGCCTGGTGCGCGTGATCTGCGAATATTGCCGCCGGCCGATGCAATTTGAGAACGCGGAAGTCCGCCGCGCCGCGCTGATCGAGTCCGGCCTGGACCCCTCCGAGTGGGAACACATCGAGTTGGTGGAAGGCGAGGGCTGCTTCGAATGCGGCGGCACCGGCTTCCGCGGCCGCACCGCCATCCACGAGTTACTCGACCTGAGCGACAAGATCCGCGAGCTGATCCTCGATAAGCGTCCGACCTCGGAGATCAAGCGCCTGGCGCGCGACGAAGGCATGACCTTCCTGCGCGAATCGGCCGTGGACAAGGTGCGTAAAGGCATTACCACTCTCAAAGAAATAAACAAGGTGACGTTCATTGAGTGACAAAGACAGGTGCTGGGTGCTAGGCGCTGGGTGCTGGTTAAGAGCGCTCCCGTCTGAGGCGCGTCTGCCAGAACCCAGCACCCAGAACCCAGCACCGGCGAACGAAGTGAGCCACACATGAGACTGCCCCCTCTCATCGCCGCCCTGCTCATGGAGCCGCCGCCCTCCCTGGCTTTCGAATTGTCCGAAGCCGGCATCGCCATGGCGCGCATGGAGGCCAAAACCGAGCTCGACTTCCGCCCGCTGAAGCCCGGCGTGCTGGACGTCTCGCCGATCAAGGACAACGTCTTGTTGGCTGACGATTTGGCGAACACCGTCAGCGAGCTATCGCCCAAAACCGCGGGCCGTAAGCGCCGCGACGCCACGCTCATCCTGCCGGACTACAGCACGCGCATCGCGGTCCTGGATTTCGATAGCTTCCCGTCCGACGCGAAGGAACAGATCGCGCTCGTCCGCTTTCGCCTCCGCAAAAGTATCCCGTTCGACATCGAATCGGCCGCCATCAGCTATTGCGTGCAGCCCGGCGGCGGCAAGAAGTTCGATGTCGTGGTCGTCGTCGCGCCGCTCGAAGTGGTGTCGCGCTATGAAGCACCCTTCCGCGCCGCCGGTCTGAATCCCGGCCTGGTGACCACTTCCTCGCTGGCCGCCCTCAACCTGATCGAAGACCGCGGCGTCACTGTGGTGGCAAAGGTCAGCGGCCACGTGCTCACCGTCATGGTGCTGCATCACGGCCTGCTGAAGCTGGTGCGCTGCCTCGAAATCGCCGGCACCGACATCGCCGAAATCGCCGCAGATCTCTACCCTACTTTCGTCTACATCGAGGACAACCTGGGGGCCAAGGCCGAGCGCCTGCTATTGTGCGGCTTCGGCGAGCGCCTGGAGCCCGCCCGCCAGCAATTTCATCACGAGCTGGGTGTGGATGTCGAGCCCGTGCGCTCGCCCCTGCAGCCGCCCGGCGAACACAATGCCGGCCTCCTGGGATATTTGCGATCGCTCGCCCGGGATAATTAAATGCGCATTCCCATCAATCTCGCCAGCCAGCCCTTTCGCCGCGACCGCGCCTTTCTGGTGGCCTCCGGCGCGCTGGGCATCGCGCTCGTCCTGCTGCTTGGATTCCTGCTGACGTTGAACCGCGTCGAAAACGGGCAGGTGGCCGACACCCGCACCGCACTCGCCCGTCTGGAAAAGCAGATCCGCGCCCTCTCGGCCGATCAGACCCGCCAGCAAGCCGTCCTGCGCAAACCCGAGAACGCCGAAGTGCTCGAGCGCAGCCTTTTTTTGAACGCCCTGCTCTACCGCAAAGGCATCAGTTGGACGCGCATCTTTGCCGACCTCGAAAAAGTCGTGCCCTACAACGTCCGCATCATGGCCATCCGGCCTTCCGTGGTCGGCCCGAACCAGGTACTGCTGGATATGACCATCGGCTCGGAAACGCCCGTCGCGGTCATCGATCTTCTGAAGAATCTGGAAAGTTCGCCGCGCTTCGGCGCGGTCTACTCGCACAGCCTGCTGCCGCCGACCCAGACCGACAAACTCTACCGCTGCCGCGTGAGCGTGAATTATGCCCAAAAGCTTTAGCTTCTCGCCGCAACTGTTGCCGGGCGGCTCGCACGTCAACTTGAAGGATCCGCGCGTGCTGGTGCGCGCCGGATTGGGCCTGCTGGTAGTGTGCAACCTGGTGGCCGCGCTCCTGGCTTTCAAGCCCTGGGGCGGTTCGGCCGGCGACCTGGCGCGCGAACGGGCTAGCCTCGAGCAGCAACTCGCCACCATGCGCACCCGCCTTACCCAGACCAGGGCTCTGGTCGGCAAAGCCGAACGCGCGCGCAAGGATGGCGATGCGTTCCTCGAAGAGTACACCACCGATCGCCGCACGACCTTCTCGACCATCTTCGCCGAACTCGACCGTATCGCACACGAGGCCGGCGTTCAGCCCCGCCCCGCATCGTACGAATTGGAACAGGTCGAAGGCAGCGACACACTGTTCCAGATGAGCATCAGCGCGGGCTACGAAGGCACCTATGCCAGCCTCACCAAGTTCGTCAACCTGCTCGACAAGTCGCCGCGCTTCCTGATCATCGAAAGCCTGACGGCCGCGCCGCAGCAAACCAACACCGGGGATCTTCTCAACGTCAGTATCAAGTTAGATACCTTCGTGCGCGAAGAGGCGGCAGAATCGGGGAATCCGCTATGAACCTGGGGGCCAACCGCAAGAAAATCGAATACTACGCCCTGGGCGGCCTGGTTCTCATCGGCGGCTACCTGTTCTACACGAACGTGCTTTCCAATTCATCCGGTTCCGGCACAGGCGCCGCCTTGCAACCTGCCGCCCAGCAGCGCCCGAGCCTGCGCCCCATTATCGGCGGCGACCTGTCTCCCGCGGCCGGATCTTCCGTCTCCCGCCGCCCGGCGGCGCGCTTGAGCGAGGAATTCCGGCCGTCACTCAGGCCCAAGCGCCCCGAGGACCGCGCGGATCCGGCAACCATTGATCCCACGCTGCGCCTCGACTTGTTGTCTAAGGTGCAGGCCGTCGAAATGCAGGGCGGCAGCCGCAACTTGTTCCAGTTCTCGACCGCGCCGCCGCCTCCGCTGCCGCCGGAGCCAAAGGTCAAGGTCAAAGGGGGTGCCCAGCAGCTTGCCGCCGCGCATGCCCCGCCGCCCGGTCCTCCGATGCCCGCGGCTCCGCCTCCACCTCCGCCCATCACGCTCAAGTATTACGGCTATTCGACGGCGGCCGGCTCCAGCAAGCGCGCCTTCTTCCTCGATGGCGACGACATCCTGGTGGCCACCGAGGGTGAACTGGTGAAGAAGCGCTATCGCGTGGTGCGCATCGGTGTCAATTCCGTGCTGGTCGAAGATACCCAGTTCAAGCATGAGCAGAGTCTGCCGCTGCAGGAGGATTCCGCGGCGTGATGGTCCCCCGCATCCCATCCGCGCGCGCGAAATCCGGCGAGTCGGGCTACGCCATGCTGCTGGTCTTCCTGATGGCCGCGCTCATCGCCATCGCCTTGTACAACGAGCTGCCGCGCGTGGCCTTTGAGAAACAGCGCGATAAGGAGCAGCTTCTGGTCGAGCGCGGCGAACAGTATAAGCGCGCCATCCAGATCTTCGTCCGCAAGATGGGCCGCTATCCCGCTACCATCGACGAACTGGAAAGCACCAACAACATCCGCTTCCTCCGCCGCCGCTACGTCGACCCCATGACCGGCAAAGACACCTGGCGGCTGATCCACATCAACGGCGGCGTGCTGACCGATTCGATCATCCAGAAAAACAAGCCCGGCCAGGATCAGCAACAGCAGGCCAATACCAACACGTTCATCGGCGAGGGGCCGGCCATGGGCGGCTCGACCGACCCGTCCCAGCAGCAGAACAATCCCGCCCTGCGGCGGCGCGCCAGTGACGACCGGCCCGTGGCCACCGCCGAATTGCCCCAGCCACAGCCCGCGCCCGAAGGCGATCAGAACGGCGGCGACGACGCCGACAACTCCAACGGCCTGGTGACCGACAATAACGCCCCGCCGCAGGGAACCCAGGGAATGGTCAACCAGCCGCCCGGGATGCTGCCGAATCAGCCGGGCATGATGCCGGGTGGAATGCCGGTGCGCCCGGGGATGATTGTTCCGGGCATGGCGAATCAGCCTCTCGGCACGACCTATTCGACGGGCGCGCTGCCCAATCAGCAGGCCGGCTACGGCTACACCACGGGCGGCATGCAACAAACCGCCTATCCAGGCCAGAGCCAAAATTCCACGGACGGCTCGTCTTCGAGCGGCGTGTATGCCGCACCCGGTCTGGGCCAATCGAGTACTCCCACAGGCAACACCACGATGACGCCCGGCATGCCCGGCCAGCCCGGCATGGCGTATCCCAACCAGCAGGGCTTTGGGAATGCGCCCACCCCGTTCGGCCAGCCCGCCAGCAATGGCGCAGTCACGGGGGGATTTGGGGGCGGCAATTCGGGATTCCAGCAATCCACGCAGAACCTGCAGGGCGGCATCAGCATGAATGACCTCGGGCTGACCTCCGCGCGTCCCGGCGGATTGCAGGGCATGCAAGGCATGAGCGGCGCGCAGATGGGCGGCGGAATCGCCGGCGTGGCCAGCGAGTCCAAGTCCCCGTCGATCATGGTGTACAACGAGCGCAAGAAATACAACGAGTGGGAATTCGTCTATGACCAGACCAAGGATCGCGGCTTGGCGGGCGTTCAGGCTGGTGGCGGCGCTCCGGGCACCTCGGCGGCCCAGATGGGCAACATGCCACCAGGCATGAACGCTCAGCAGCCAGGCATGTCGAGTTTCGGCCAGAACGGCAATAGCGCATTCGGCAACAATGGCGCTTTCGGCAATAGCAGTCCGTTCGGCGCCAGCGGAGGCGTTGGCGGTAACAGCTCGTTTGGCGGCGGATTCGGCCAGCAACCGCAGCCGCCGCAACCTCAGCAGCAGCCTCCGAATTAATGCGCGCGCCGCCTCCGTTCGGCCGCGCGCACCTGCTGTTCATCCATGCCGAAATAATGCGCCACCTCGTGCCACACCGTGTCTTCCACCATCTTCCGCAGGTGCGCCGCGTTCCGCGCCAGCCGTTCGTGCGGTCCCTGGAAGATCGTGATGCGGTCCGGCATGGCGAAGCTCTCGAACACGCTGCGCTGCGTCAGCGGACGCCCCTGGTAAAGGCCCAGCAGCGTGCCTCCCGGCCCCACATCGCCCGCGGCCAGTTGCTCGGGCGAAGGCTCCGCTTCCACCACCATGGCCACGTTCCGCAGCCGTTTGCGAAACTCGCCGGGGATTCGCCGGTAGGCCAATTGTACTAGTTCGTCGAATTCATCCTGAGTCATCCCTCCTGCTATTCTACAGTCCATGTGCTCTCTCAAATGCAAAAGCGCGCTGCTGGCGGGCGCCCTGCTGCTCGCATCGGCCGCCTGCAGCCGCTCCCATACCGTCAGGACCTCCGACGGTACCCTCACCTACAAGGAAAAGGGGAAGGATAGCGGCACCATTAGTGTAACGGGAAAAGATGGCAAGACCGCCACTCTCACCTTCAACCAGAACAAGCTGCCGGATGATTATCCGAAAGACATCCCCATCTACAGCGGATCGAAGGTGGTGATGTCCCAGTCCGTTTCCGAGAACCATACCCACAACCTGATGCTGGAGACCGAAGATTCCAGCGACAAGGTCGTCGACTTCTATAAGAAGGGTCTGGACGGCAACGGCTGGACAACGGAAAGCACGCTCACTACGCCCCAGATGACCATCCTCGCCGGCACTAAGGAACAACGGCACGTCATGGTGCAGATTGGCGACAGCGGCGCCAAACGCAGCATCATGCAGGTGGTCTCGGACAAGCAATAGTGGCGGCATCCCGGCGTGTAGTCATTGCCATCGACGGGCCCGCCGGCGCGGGTAAGAGCACTATTGCGCGCCGCCTGGCCGAGCGCCTGGGCTTCACTTACATCGATACCGGCGCGATGTATCGCGCGGTGGCGCTGTGGGCTATGCGCCAGAACGCGGACTCCGCGGATATGCATCGCGTGGAACAACTGGCGCTGGCGGCCGAGATCGAACTGCCGGCCCAGCGCGTGCTTCTTAACGGCGAGGATGTCACCGCCGCCATCCGCGCGCCTGAGGTCGGCCGCCAGGCGTCCGTCGTGGCGGCGATTCCCGCCGTGCGCCGCGCGCTGGTCGAGAAGCAGCGCGCCCTGGCGGTGCGCACCAGCGTCATCATGGAAGGCCGCGACATCGGCACCGTCGTGTTTCCGCACGCCGACGTCAAGGTCTACCTGGATGCCGACCCGCGCGAGCGCGTCAACCGCCGCCTGCGCGACTTTGAGAATCAGGGCGAGGCCGCCGCGCCCGAAGCCGTCGCCGCCCAGATTTCCGAGCGCGACCAGCGCGACCGCTCCCGCGCCGAAGCGCCCCTTACCCAGGCGCCCGACGCGGTCTACATCGACTCCACCAGCCTTTCCCTCGAACAGGTGGAAGAGGAGATTTTGAAGCTGGTGCGGGCACGCGTCACTAACGGAAAGGACTTCAGTTGAACGATCTGCTTGTGATGAAGTTCGGCGGTACCAGCGTTGGCTCAGCCGAACGCATGCGCATCGCGGCCGCCATTACCGCGGAGCAAGAAGCCCTCCGGCCCGTGGCCATCGTGGTTTCGGCCATGTCCAAGATCACGGACCTGCTGCTCGACACCCTGCGCCGCGCCGAAGCGGGCGACCAGGCCGCGCTCGCGGCGAACCTTGCGAAGCTGCGCGAGCGGCACATCGCCACCTGCCGAGAGCTGCTGCCGCCCGAGCGCCAGGCCGCCGCCGAGGAAGGCATCGCCCGCCTGATCGCCGATTTCGAGCGCATCGCCGGCGGCATGCTCATGCTCAGCGAAATGCCGCCGCGCTCGGTCGATGAAGCCGTCGCCATCGGCGAGCAGCTTTCCGCCCTGCTGATCGCCGGGCATCTGAATGCCAGCGGCGTGCCCGCCGTGGCCGTGAACGCCGCCGAGATCGTGGTCACCGACGCGGTCTTCGGCAACGCCTCGCCGCTCATGGAGCCGACCCGCGCCAAAGCCTCCGCGCGCCTGCTGCCGATGCTGGCGCAGGGCATCTTGCCCGTCATCACCGGATTCAACGGCGCCACCGCCGATGGCCGTCCCACCACACTCGGCCGCGGCGGCTCGGACTTTTCGGCGTCCATCCTCTCCGCCGCGCTGGACGCCTCCGAGCTGTGGATCTGGACCGACGTGGACGGCATCATGAGCGCCGATCCGCGGCTGGTGCCCAATGCGGCCGTACTCGACGAGGTGACTTACGCCGAGGCCGCCGAGCTGGCTTACAACGGCGCCAAGGTGCTGCATCCGCGCACGCTGGCGCCGCTGGTGGAGCGCAAGATCCCGGTGTGGAGCAAGAACAGCTTCGCGCCGGAGAAGCCCGGCACGCGCATCGTGCCGCACATGGAGCTGAAGCAGGGCACTCGCGCCGTAGCCTCGATGCGCAACGTGGCCATGATCTCGCTCGAGCCGGCCAGCCCCGAGATCAACGGGGTGCAGGTAATGGCGCGGGCGCTGGACGCGATCGCGCGCGCCGATGTCGAAGTGCTGGTGGTCTCCAGCTCCAGCTACCGGCAGAGCTTCTGCGTGCTGGTGCGCGAGGACGAGCTGGACCGCTCGGTGCAGGCGCTGGAATCGGCGCTGGCGCTGGAATTCGCCCACGGCTACGTGCATCCCATCGAAGTGGACCGGAATGTCGGGCTGCTGGCGGCGGTCGGCGAA
>DATKNQ010000223.1:0-22691 GCA_035541265.1 Bryobacteraceae bacterium | reverse complement strand
TGCATGATGTCTTCCGGCATGCCCAACCGCGTGGCGATCTCGAGGCCGGCGGATTTACCGGGCATGCCCGTGTGCAGGACGTAGGTCGGCTCGAGGGTCTGTTCGTCGAATCCCATTGAGGCGTTCAGTACGCCCGTGGTGTTCGCGCCGTAAATCTTCAAGGCGAGCAGGTGCGTGGAAGTCAGCGTGTACGCGCCGGCCGCGCGGAAATGATCGACGATGGCCACGCCTAGCGCACCGCCCTCTTCGGGGTCGGTGGCGGCGCCCAGTTCGTCGAGCAGCACGAGCGAATCGGGCGTGACGTCGAGCGCCATTTCGCGGATGTGCGAGATGTGCGCGGAAAATGTGCTGAGGCTTTCCAGTATCGACTGGTTGTCGCCGATATCGGCGAGCACCTGGCCGAAGAGCGGAAACTCCGCCTCGGCGGCCGGCACGGGCAAGCCAGATTGTGCCATCAGGGTGAGCAGGCCGACGGTCTTCAGCGAGACCGTCTTGCCACCGGTGTTGGGGCCGCTGATGAGCAGCGTGCGCGTGCGCTCGTCGAGTTCGAGCGAGATGGGGACGACGGATTTGTGCTGGCGGCGCAACACGTCTTCGAGCAAAGGATGGCGGGCATCGCGCAGCAGCAGGCGCGCACCGAAGCGCGGGACGGCGCAATCGAAGTCCAGGGCAAAACGCGCTTTGGCGAATATGATTTCGAGTTCGCCGAGCGTGTCCATGGTCAAGCGGATGGATTCGGCGTAGCCGCGCAGGCGTTCGGTAAGCTCGCGGAGGATGCGATGCACCTCTTGCCCTTCCTCTTCGGTGAGGCGCACGAGCTCGTTGTTCAGGTCGATGGTGGCGAGCGGCTCGACGAACAAGGTGTGACCGCTAGAGCTCGCGCCATGGATCACGCCGTCGATTTTGCGGCGCTGGCCGGCCACGATGGGGACGACGAAACGTTCGTTGCGGATGGTGACAAATTCCTCCTGCAGAACGCCGTCTTCCTGGTGCGATTTGAGAAAGCGCTCGAGCGATTCCTGAATCGACTTGCGCTGGCGCTCGATCTCGCGGCGGAGGCGCGCCAGGGCCACGCTGGCGTGATCCGCGACGGAGCCGTCGGGCAGGATCTTGCCTTCGAGGTCGCGCAGCAGCGAGCGGAAATCGCCGATGAGCTGTCCGCGCGCGCCCAGGCGCGGGAAGCGTTCAGCGACCGCGTTCAGCACGCTCTTGGCGTCGGCCGCGCGATCGAGCACGCCGAACAGATCGAAGATTTCCTTGCCTTCGAGGCTGGCGCCTTCGATGCGCAGCTTGTGGACGGCCCTGGCGAGATCGGGGAACCCGCCGAAGTCGATGCGGATGGCGGCGCCGCGGGCGGCGGTTTGCGGGCGGGCGGCCGAGCGCAGATACTCGACCGCTTCACCGGCGTCGGCAAGATCCGCGGTGAGGCGCGCGGCGTCGGTGTGCGGGGCGATCTTCGTCAGTTCCGCCTTGCCGGGCGGGCTTGAGACATAGCGGCCCAGCAGGCCGCGAAGCGATTCGTATTCGAGGACATCGGCGCTGGTGGCCTTCATCAGCTTCTATTGTCCGACTTGTTGCGTGGGAATAGAAGACGAGCCATGCCGACCTTCGCCGAGTCGATTACCGAGTCCTTCCATTCGGAGGTGGATTCGGACCGGACAGGCTATGAGGGAATTCGTCGATACTCGCGAGGCGGACGTGCTCGTTTTTGTTGTGAAAGACGAAGACCTGGCCGGCATTTACGAGACGTACCTGCGCCGGGATAAGGACGCGCTCGAAGGGCTGGGCTACCGTGCACAGAGTGGACATTGCGGCGCATCAAGCCGTCGGCGTGGCGGGAGTAGATCCTGATGCCGCGGGGTTCTCGCGCTCGCGGAAGCCCTTTTCGATGACCGGCAGGGTTCCGGACGTGATCCGGTAAGTGGCCAGCAGATGCCGGGGCACCCAGGCCACGCGGCTGGCGTCGTCGGCAGGGGCCAGCGTTCCGCCGGTCACGCGGCAGATGTAATCGAGCAGGACGTAGTGGTATTCGGGCAGGCCCTGCGCGTCGCGAATGATGCGCTCGAAGATTTCGAGCAGGCCGACGGGCTTGACTTCGAGGCCGGTCTCCTCGCGTACTTCGCGGACGACGCCTTGCTCCAACGTTTCGCCGGCTTCGAGCACGCCGCCCGGCAGCGACCAGTAACCTTTCAGCGGCTCTTTCCCGCGCTCGACGAGCAGGATGCGGTCGCCGTCGAAGATCAGCGCGCCGACGCCGAGGATGGGACGCTGCGGATAGCGGCGGTCGTCCACGTCAGTTTTGGGAAGGTTCCTTCGCGTCGAAGCGCACGCGATAGACGGAAGTGCGGGCAGTGATGTAGAGCGTGTGCAGGTCCGCGTCGCCGAAGACGCAGTTCGACGGCGTCTCGGATACCGGGATGGTGGCGATAAGCTTGCCCTCGGGACTGTATACCGCGAGGACCTTGGCGGCTACGTACAGGTCGCCGTTCTCGCTGGCGCGCATACCTGCCGGAATGCCATCGATCTTGGACACGAGCACGCGTCCGCCGGAAACATCGCCTTCGCGATCCACATCGTAGGCGCGGATGTTGCGTTCGTCGGCATTCGCGACGTACAGAATGCGGCCGTTGGGCGAGAGCGCAATTCCGTTGGGGCGGCCGGCCGGCTTCGCGATTACCGATAGCTGACCCTTTGGCGTGATGTGATAGACGCCGTAGAAATCGAGCTCGCGCGTGTCCTGCTGATAGCCGAACGCGGGATCGGTGAAGTAGACGTGCCCGTTGTGACTGACTGCGATGCCGCTGGGCGCGTTCAGGCGCTTGCCGTCCCACTTGTCAGCCAGGACTTCGACGCGGCCTTTCTTATCGGTCCGGGTGACGCGGCGCGCGCGCGTTTCACACGTGTAGAGCCGGCCTTGAGAGTCGAAAGCGTTGCCGGCGGCGCCTCCGGAGGACTCGCGGTAAACCTGCGCGCCGGCGGCCGAGTATTTCATGATCCTGGCGCCGGGAATGTCGCTGAAGATCAGAAAACCTTCGCGCGACCACGCGGGACCCTCAGTGAATTGATATCCGTGGGCCACCCGGTCAACTTGCAGTTGCGAAAAGTCCTGGGCGGCCAGCGGCAGCGCCAGCAGCACCAGGAGGCGCAGCGTCACCGGTTGCCTCTACCCACCACCACTAATTCGTTCTTGACTTCTTTGACGCCGCCGACCTTGCGGGCCAGCTTTTCGGCCTTATTCTTTTGTTTGTCGTATTCTACTTTGCCGCGCAAAGTTACGACGCCGTCCTTGACGTCCACATCCAGCGCGCCGCCTTTGACCTCGACATCGTCGGCGAGTTTGCGACGGACGTTATCGTAAATCTGATCGTCTGAAAAGTGTTTTTCCGCTGCCCACGCACCGGCGGCCAGCGCCAGAATCACCAGAAAGGAGACTAATATTTTAATTTTCATCTACTCCGGCCATTGTACGCCAGTCGAGCGCCGCCAGAAAATCCGGTTTTTCGCGCCACCCTGGCTGCACCTTGACATGCAGGTCCAAATAGATCCGGCGGCCGAGAATTTTCTCCATTTCCGCGCGCGCGAGGGTGCCGATTTGTTTCAGCATGCTGCCGGCGGCGCCGATGACGATGGCTTTCTGGCCGGCGCGCTCGACGTAGATGGTGGCGAAGATGCGGGTGAGTTTCGGCAGGTCCTCCCAGGAGTCCACGAACACGGCGACGGAGTGCGGCACTTCCTCGCGGGTGGCATCCAGAATCCGCTCGCGGATGAGCTCGCCGGCCAGAAAGCGTTCGGGCTGGTCGGTAATGTAATCGGGCGGGAAATACGCGGGACCTTCCGGCAGGCGCGCGACGATGGCCTGGCGTAACTTGTCGAGGCCCTTACCCGCGCGGGCGGAGACCGGCACGTAATCGGCGAATTCGTGACAAGCGCGGTACTGCTCGATGAGCGGCAGCAGCGCGCCTTTATCCTTGCCCAGCAGATCGATTTTGTTTAAGACCAGCAGAGCGGGTGTGCCGGCTTTCCTGATGAGATCGATGGCGTGCTGATCTTCGGCGCCAAATCTGCTCTTCGCGTCGGCGACGAACAGCAGCAGGTCGCGCTCGTCGAGCGCCGCGCGTACGGTATCCATCATGCGCTTGTTGATGAGCGAGCCGGCTTTGTGAATGCCGGGCGTATCGAGGAACACGATCTGCGCTGCGGGCAGATGCATCACGCCCTGAATCGAGGTGCGGGTGGTCTGCGGCTTGTTGGCGACGATGGAGACCTTGGCGCCCACGAGCGCATTCAGCAGAGTCGATTTGCCGGTGTTCGGCCGGCCGAGGATGGAGACGAAGCCGGATTTCATTGGGCTACGGGTTGGGCGCGGCGCACACGCACTTGCGAGACGCGCAGTTCATCGCTGGCCAGGATGTCGATATGGATTCCGTCGCGCTCCACGGATTCGCCGGCCGGCGGCACGCGTCCGAGCCACTCGGTGACCAGACCGCCGACGGTGGTGGACTCGATATCTTCCTCGGGATGAAACTCCAGCAGGTCGCCCAAGCGCGCGAGGTCGAAGCTGCCGGAGATAATGTAGCCGCCCTGTCCGTCTTCCTGCACGTCGGAATCGGGCTCGTGTTCGTCGCGAATCTCGCCCAGGATGACTTCGACCAGGTCTTCCATACTGGCGAGGCCGGCGGTGTTGCCGTACTCGTCCACGACGATGACCATATGAGTGTTGTCCTGTTGCATCTCGCGCAGCAGATCGTTGACGGGTTTGGTTTCGGGCACGAAGCGGATGGGGCGCATCAACTCGCGCACCAGGCGGCGGGCGCGCTCATCCTCGTCGAGCTCGAACATGTCGCGCACGTGCACAAAGCCCAGCACCTGGTCGATGGTGCCTTCGTAGACGGGGATGCGGGAGTATTGTTCGTTGATCACCAGTTGGCGCAGTTCTTCGAGCGTGGCGCCGGCGGAGATGGCGACAATATTGGGGCGGGGCGTCATCACCTCGCGCACCACTTTATCGCCGAACTCGACCACGGATTGAATGAGCTTGCGGTCCTCTTCTTCGATCAGTCCTTCTTCAGTGCCGGCGGAGATCAGCGCGTCGATATTTTCGGCTTGCGTGGGCGGCTCGTCAGTGCCGTTTTTCTCGTCGGTCAGCTCGACGAGCGATTGCAGGAAACCCAGCACGGCGACGAATGGCTTGGCGATCAGCCCGATAGTTCGAATCAGGCCTGCCAGGGGCAGGAGCCAGCGCGCCCGTGAGCGGCGGTAGAGCATCTGCGGCAGCGCGTAGGACATGACGATCATGGTCACCCAGGCGGCTACGACAGTTTCCAGGAACTCGGGCCAGGTCCAGGCGCGGCCGTCTTCCAGGACCACGAAATAGAGGATGCCGATAAACAGGATGACGCTGTGCTTCACCAGCGTGAACACATTGGCGCCGTCTTCGGATTCGAAGCCGAGCTTATCTTCGAGCGCATCGCGGAAGAACTTGAGGGCGGGGAAGTCGCGCGCGCGCAGGCGCAGGCTCTCGAGATAAAGCAACTGCACAAAGGTGACCAGCCCCAACAGGAGCGAGAGCAGGACGATCAAAATGACGAAAGCCGCAGTCACGCGCGCACCCGTTCGATCAGGCCTTGCGGCAGGGAAAGGCGCCGGCGCCAGCGGGCTTCGGCGCGGGCCATGCGGCCGCCATCGGTCTCGTGATCCATGCCCAGCAGGTGGAGCAGGCCGTGCAGCATCAGAATGCGGATTTCATTGTCGAGCGAATGGCCGTAGCGGGCGGCCTGCGCGCGCGCCCGGGCGCAGGAGATGGCCAGTTCGCCGATGAATCCGGCGGTGGCGGCTTCCGGGAATGACAGCACGTCGGTGGGGTAGTCGTTGCCCAGGAAATCGCGATTCAAGCGGCGCAATTCTGTATCGCCGGCGATCAGGCAGGTGAAGGCGGCGCCTTTCGAAACCCGGTCGCGCAGCGTGCGGGCAAAGCGTTCGAGATTGCGCCGTTTCAGTTCCACCGGAGCCCGGCGGAACAAAACTATATGGTCGCCTGAGGACATGGAGTCTCGGGGGCGCCGCCATTTTCGGGAGCCGCTTCGGCGGCCGGTTCCGTCAGCTTCAAGCTGAGCTGGCGGCCCGCGCCGATCGCTTCGTTGTAACGTTCGTAGGCTTTGACGATGCGCTGCACCAGGCAGTGGCGGACGACGTCGCGCTCGTCAAATTGCACGAAGCTGATGCCTTCGACGCCGCGCAAGACTTCGAGCGCGTCAATCAGCCCGCTGCGCTTGCCGAGGGGCAGATCGATCTGCGTGATGTCCCCATTCACGACCATCTTGGAATTGAAACCGGTGCGCGTGAGCACCATCTTCATCTGCTCGGACGTGCTGTTCTGCGCTTCGTCGAGGATGATGAAGCTGTCGTTGAGGGTGCGCCCGCGCATGAAAGCGATGGGCGCGATTTCGATGGTGTTGCGTTCGAGCAGCTTCTCGACCTTTTCGGACTCCATCATGTCGTGCAAAGCATCGTAGAGCGGGCGCAGGTAGGGGTCGACTTTTTCCTGGAGCGTGCCAGGGAGAAAACCGAGGCGCTCGCCGGCTTCGACGGCGGGACGCGTGAGGATGATGCGCGCGACGCGCTTAGCGAGCAGCGCGGAGACGGCCATGGCAACCGCGAGATATGTCTTGCCCGTGCCGGCTGGGCCGACGCCAAAAACCATGTCGTTGCGCTCGATAGCTTCCATGTAGCGGCGCTGGTTGACCGTCTTGGGGGCCAGCATCTTCTTGCCGAAGTTGCGCTGCCGCCCGCTTTGCACCAGCGCGCGGAAGCTGACCTCGGGATCCTCGGTCACCACGCGCAGGTAGCTGTTCAGGTCGCCGTTGTTGAAGACGTGGCCTTCGCGGACCAGCGCCACATACTCTTCGAGAATGTTTTCGGCGCGCGCGACCGCATCGGCCTCGCCCTCAATTTCCAGTAAGTTGTCGATGAGTTGGGTATTAACTCGAAGGCCTGATTCAATTAACCGGATATTTTCATCCCGGGTGCCGAACAGGCTTTCCACGCCACGGCTGATTTGCACGCTAGCTTTCATTTAGATGCTGTGTGGGTACCTCCGAAAATCGAGAAAAAGCAACAGGGGGTAGCGGCCGGGGCTCTGCCACCGGCTGGTGAACCGGATGTCCGCTAATGCGGGGTGGTCAAAAACCATCCGAGACTAGTATAGCAGAGGATGAAGGGTGCAGCCTGCGGCAATACTTGGCCCCGCACTTCCGGCGGGCCGAGGCCCGTTGCAGGCAGTGCCACCGTGCGGGCGGGCACGAATCTGGATGCTGGGCGGAATATCATTAACTTCACGCTGTAGAGAGTCGCATCTGCCTCCGAGAGACGCACACTGGCATTCTACCGTTCGACACCGTAGTAACCCTGGCGATAAGATGCCCGCAGCGGCGGCATTTCCTGCGGAACGGTCAACTTTACCTGCACTCGGCGGTATTTGCCTGGTTGCGGCGGATGCCGCGGCGCGTAACCCAGCAGATACTGGCTGCGGAGTTCGCGGGAGATGCGTTCGCCGATCGCCGGTAGCGCGTCGATGTCGGACACAGTGTAGAGCCTTCCACCGGTTTGGAGCGCGAGGTTATCGAGCAACGCTGGACCGTCGCGCTCCTCCCGCGGATGGCGCGTGGCGAGGTCGGAATCGAAGATCCCCATCGCGTAGACCTGCACATCGCTTTCGAGCAGGGCATTTTCGACCTCGCGCCTGCCATGGCGGCTCCAATTGTCTCCGCCATCGGAGAGAATCACGAGCGCCTTGCGCAGGCACCGCGCATTCTTCATCTGGCGGATGCCGAGGTAGACGGCGTCCAGCAACGCAGTCTTGCCGAATGGCTTGATGGAGACGATGCGGGAATAAACTTCCTGGATGCCGGAGGTGAACGGCAGGACGAGTTTGGCGCGGTCGTTGAACTCGACCAGGAAGAACTCATCCTGTTTATTGGCGGTCTTCAGAAAAGCGGCGGCGGCCTCCGCGACTTGCACGCGTTTGCTCTTCATGCTGCCGCTCGAGTCAAACAACAGGCCGATCGAGATCGGCGCGTCGTCGTGGGCGAAGACGGAGAGGGCCTGCTCTTCATCGTTTTCGAACAGGCGGAAGTTTTCGCGTTTCAGAGTGTCGACCGAAGCACCCAACGGCGTGGTGACGTGCACGGGAATCAGCACCAGGGCCGAATCCACGTAGTAGGCGGCCGGCGCGGCGTCCGGCACCCGCGGCGCAATCTCCACTCCCTGCTGTCCGAGTACTGCGGGAAAAGCAACGCCCGCGACGAAGGCGCACAGGCACACCATTCCCAAATACCGGGGAGCCACGGTCAAATTGTATACCAATGTGGGGCCGGCGGATTAGTGGCAGTGTCCAGAGGTCAGGATGGTACAGAGGTTCCAGGCGATCAGGCCCGCGAACCAGTAACTAACCCAGCGGATCAGGCGCGGTTTGTGGAGGGTGACGCAAGCGCCGGCCAGCACGAGCGCCATGACTTTCGCCAGGATCAGCGCGGCCACCGGCCCGAAGCGCAGCAGCGCGCGGATGAATGGGCTGGCTTCTGCGAGTCCGAGCTTGAATCCGATCAGCGTCGTGAGCAAATCCAGAACCTGGAGGTACAAAAAGACCTCCGTATACAGCATGCCGTCGCCTTCGAAGATTGTCATGCCAGAAAGAGTTACCGCTCTCCCTAACCGATTATAAATGGAGGTCCGGAGCCGCAGCCGGTAATAAGGGTACTAAGTAATGGCTAGGCTGGCGCGAAGATGCGAGCCATTACCAAAAAAGTCACGACCCCCAGACAGATGCGCACCGCGCCGGGAAGGCGCAGCGCCTTGTTGCTTCCCACATCGAGCTGCTCGCGGGTGAGATAAGGGGACTGCCATTTCATGAGTTCCCCGACCATATAGCCCACGTTCCACAGAGTCTGCCGCACGCGCCCCTTAATCAACATCAGAACCAGGGCGAGGACGCCGCCGATCAGCGCGCTCAGCAGAAAGATCCCCAGAAAATCAGAGCATCCCACGGCGGCGCCGATGGCGGCGAGCAGTTTCACGTCACCCGCACCCGTCATGTGGAGCATATACATGACCAGATTCAACCCGAAGGCCAGCGCGAACCCTTTGGCCGACAGCCACACGCCTTCGAGCGGTGCGGGATAGGCGATGAGCGCGTTCACCAAGACGCCGCCCACTAAGGTGCTGACCGTAAGCCAATTGGGGATACGCCGCCAGCGCAGGTCCGTCACCGTGGCGATCAGCACGGACAGCAGCAGGACGAATTCAATGCCCACGGCGGGGCGCGTGAGATGAATCACAGGCACTAGTATACAGATCGGCTGAACCGGACATCGACATAACCAAGGTTAACCCTGGCCGTTGAAATGCTATTGTGGACTCAAACACTCATGAGACACGATCTTCGCTTTGCATTGCGGACGTTGGCGCGCAGTCGCTTGTTTACGGCCGTCGCGGTGCTGTCGCTGGCGCTGGGCATCGGCGCGAACACGGCTGTCTTTTCGTTGCTGGACCAGGTGCTCTACCGTTCGCTGCCGGTGCGGGATCCGCAGTCTCTGACGGTCCTGCACGTCGACGAGCACAGCCCCGGCAGTTCGTCTTCCGACAACAACCAAAGCGTGTTCTCGTATCCCATGTACCAAGATCTGCGCGACCGCCAGCCAGCCGGCGGCGGGGTATTCAGCGGAGTGGTGGCGCGTTCTCATCAGCCAGTCAGCGTTTGGTGGAACGGGCAGACCGAACGGGCGCGCGCCGAGGTGGTCTCGGGGAATCTGTTTCAGGTGCTGGGTGTGCCGGCAGCGATAGGCCGCACGCTCACACTGGACGATGATGCCGCGCCGGGTGCGCATCCGGTAATCGTGCTCAGCCACGATTACTGGACGCGGCGCTTCGGTGGCGAGCCGGGCGTGCTGAACCTCAAGGTGGACGTGAACGGCTATCCGATGGTGGTTGTGGGGGTGGCCGCGGCGGGATTTCGCGGCGTGCTCTCCGGCGAGGATCCGGATATCTTCGCGCCGATCGCCATGAAGCGCGAGATTACGCCTACGTGGGACGGCCTCACCGATCCCCGCAGCCGGTGGCTGAACGTCCTGGCGCGGCTTCAGCCCGGTGTTTCGCCCGAGCGGGCGCAGGCCGCCATCCAGAACGTCTATCACCCGGCGATTGAAGCCGAGCTCAAACAGTATCCGGTGCGGAGCAAGCGCGCCGAGCAACTCATCCTGAACCAGAAGCTGGAACTGCGGCCGGCCGCGCAGGGTATCAACCAGTTGCGGGAACAATGGGAGCGGCCGCTGGTGGCGTTGATGGCCCTGGTAGGCCTGGTGCTGCTGATCGCGTGCGCGAACGTCGCGAACCTGCTGCTGGCGCGGGCTGCGTCGCGGCGCCGTGAGATGGCGATCCGCTTAGCGTTGGGCGCGGGACGCGGGTCGCTGCTGCGGCAGCTATTGATCGAAAGCCTGGTGATCGCACTGGCGGGCGGATTGGCCGGGCTGAGCGTTTCCGTGTGGACTGCCAGCGCTCTTTTGCGGGTCCTGCCGGCGGACGCTACCGGGGGATGGCTGGCGGCCACGCTGGACGCGCGCATGCTGCTTTTCACGCTGGCCCTTTCCATGGCGACGGGTCTGCTGTTCGGCTTGGCGCCCGCGCTCGAAGCCAGCCGTGCGGAAGTCGCCTCTACGCTGCGCGAGCAGCAGGCGTCGTTGGCGTCCAGCGGCGGCGCGGCGCGTTTCCGGCGCGCGCTGGTGGTCGGCCAGCTTTCTTTATCGCTGCTGCTGCTGGTGGGCGCCGGGTTGTTCGCGCGCAGCCTGTTTAATCTGTTGCACGTCGATCCCGGGTTCCATAGCGAGCGGTTACTTACGTTCGCTGTCGATCCAAGCTTGAGTGGATACTCGAAGGAACGCGGCTTCGCCTTTTATCGCGACCTGCAGGAGCGCATCGCGCACATGCCCGGAGTGGTGGCGGTGGGCGCGGCGAATCCCGGCCCGCTGACGCACAGCAATCGGGGGAGTAACATCACGGTGGAAGGTTACGCGGCGCGTGAGGATGAAGATATGACGGTGTCGCGGCATGCGGTCAGTCCCGGATACTTTCGCGCGTTGGGTACGCCCATCGTCCGCGGCCGTGAACTTACCGAGCGCGACCTAACCTCCCCCACTAAGGTGGTGGTTGTCAATGAAGCTTTCGTGCGGCGTTACTTCGGCGACCGCAATCCGCTCGGACGCCACATGATGTACGGAGCCAGTAACCAGCGCCTGCCGGATCGCGAGATCATCGGCGTGGTGCGTGACTTCAAGCACAACAGCCTGCGCGAGACACCTACCCCGGCTGTTTACTCGGCTTACACCGATGAGGATCATCTCGATCGTATGGAGTTCTATGTCCGCGGCAGCAGCGATATCGCAGCGCTGGCCGGACAAATCCATCGAGTGGTGCAACAAATGGATGCGGGACTGCCGGTGTTCGACATGCAGCCGGTCGAGATACAAGTCGCCGAGTCGCTCCAGATTGACCGCTTGATCGCCATCCTTTCCTGCGCGTTCGGGCTGCTGGCCACGCTGCTGGCCGGGATCGGCCTTTATGGCGTGGTGGCCTACACGGTGGCCCGCCGCACCGCGGAGATCGGCATCCGGGTGGCGCTGGGAGCGATCCCACGCGATGTGCTTTGGTTGGTGATGAAGGACGTCGGCACGCTGGCTGTCTGCGGCTTGTTACTCGGGCTGCCCGCCGCGCTGGCTCTCGGCCGCCTGATCCAATCACAGCTATTCGGATTGAAGGCGTCCGACCCCGCCATTTACGCGGGCGCTTCGGCCGCCTTGGTGCTGGTCGCCGCGCTCTCGGGGTTGATACCGGGCAGCCGGGCCGCCCGCATCGATCCGGTGGACGCGTTGCGGCACGAATAGCCAGCGCATCTGTGAGTTTCATTACGCTCCACTTCTAATTTGTATCCCACGTGTAACAAACTCGTCACCACATTTTTCTTGACGACGACCAAGTCATGACTTACATTGGCACGGGGGTACAAACTCAATGGGACGGAGTTGTTTGCTTAGACTACTTGCAGTGTTTGTTTCTTTTAGTGCAATCGTATTAGCCCAGTCGGACTTCGGCTCTATAGTAGGTTTCGCCAAGGACCCAACCGGGGCCGTGATTCCCAAGGCCAAGATCACGTTGACCGACGAAGGTACGGGTCAGGCGCGCGTAACCACCACGAACGGGTCGGGCTATTATGTGGTTACCAACTTGCCGCCGGGTTCTTATACGATCACCGCGGAGGCTCAAGGGTTTAAGAAGTTCGTCAGCGGACAGAACCGGCTGGAGCCGAATTCCACGCTTTCCTTGGATGTATCGCTGACTCTCGGGCAGACTTCGGAGACCGTGGAGGTGCAGGCCTCTGCCGCGGTATTACAGACCGAGTCGGCGGCGGTACAGAATGAAGTCACCGGAACGCAAGTCCAGGATGAAGAACTCAATGGCCGCAATCCGGTCTACATGGTGCAGTTTCTACCCGGTGTACGCGGCGGCGGTACCATCGGCGACCTGAACTTCACATCTACCGGCGGCCAGTCGTGGCAAATCAACGGCGCCCGCACGTGGGACACGCTTATTACGTTCGATGGCGCGCCGGCGGTGCGCACCCGCGCCAACGGCGCGGTGATCGGCACGGCGGACGTGGATTCTACCGCCGAAATTCAGGTGCTGACTGCCGACTACGCGGCGGAATACGGCCGCGCCGCGGGCGGGCAGATCCGCATCGTCGGCAAGAGCGGCACGCGCGATTTCCACGGTGATCTGTACGAGTATTTTCGCAACTCGGACCTCAATGCCAACACCTGGCAGCGTAATTTGAGCAAGACGACGGACGCTCCCCAACCGTTCCGCTATAACAACTTCGGTGGGACGTTCGGAGGTCCCATCTGGGTGCCGGGAATGAACGAAAAATTCCGTGAGAGGCTCTTCTTTTTTGTGGGGGAAGACTGGACCCGCGACCGCAACACCGACACACAGACGCAGGCCGTGCCGACTACTCTGATGCGCGAAGGCAACTTCAGCGAATTATTGAGTTCGAATCCCTGGTACTCGGGCTCGCACGTGATCTACGATCCGGCTACCTGTCCAAGCGTGGGCGCCGCTTCTTGCGTGCCTTTTCCGAATAACATCATTCCGACGAACCGTTTGAGCCCCAACGGCATCGCTATCATTGACGCCTATCCCGCGCCCACTCCGGGTTATCTGCAGGGCAATCAGAACTGGATCGCGCAGGCAGCCCACCCGTATAATCAGCGCAAGGATACGTTGAACATCGATATCCAGATGACCGATAAGCAACGTCTTTCCGGCCGGCGCTCGTTTGCCCAGTATTATGAGTATCAGCCTTTCGATCAGGGTTCCGGCGAGACTGGGAAATACTTCCGCCGCCCCAACCAGACGAACACGATCTCGCACCTATACACCATCAGCCCGACGGTCGTCAACGAGGCGCGTATCAGTTTCAGCCTGGATGATGTCTATATTCCGGTGAATACAGCTCTGCCGGGCTTCAATCGTTCGACTTTTGGCATCGATTATCCTTACCTGTTCAGCGGCAAAGATATTCCGGGCAAGATACCGACCGTCAACATACCATCCAACTTCTACAGCCTGGCGGGCGGCCCGTATCCTTCGCACTCCTCCGGTCCGATCTGGACGGGTTCCGATACGCTCACCAAGGTATGGAAGAACCACTCGTTCAAGTTCGGTTTCTCTTTCGAGTACTCGGGTGAAAACGACGGCGACCAGATCAACGTATCGACCGTACCGGGTGGCAGCAACAATCAGAACGGTACCTTCACAATTACCGACGGGCGCACGGGTCTGGGCGCCACTTCCGGCATCGCACTAGCGAACCTGGCTCTGGGTTACGCGGACAGTTACACGGAGATCGGCCCGCGCGCGCTGACGATCTGGCGCTCGTGGATGCTCGAGGAATTCGCACAGGATTCCTGGAAGGTTACTGAGAAGCTTCATGTGGACTATGGGGTACGCTTCACCACGATCTGGGGATACCATCCTCTTTGGGGTAACGCCGATTATTTCGACGGCGCGCTCTACAATCCAGCCGCCGCGCCGCAGGTCAATCCCAAGACGGGTAACGTGATTCTGGGCACCGGCAACCCTTATGACGGCGTGGTCATTCCGGGTCTCAGTCAGTTCCCGAGCTCCGCCGTTGGCCGCGTGCTCGCCGCCAACCCGAGCGCCGGGCTTTGCGATGGTTCCGATTGTACGGGGCTGTTCGCCCCGAGCCTGTCCCGTGACTACATCAACACCTACACTCCGGTGCAGCCCCGTTTAGGCGTTGCCTATCAACTGACTCCGAAGACTGTAATCCGCGCGGGCGCGGGACGGTTCGTAACTCGCATGGGACTGATCGATAATATCTTCCCGGGCGGCAATTCTCCTTTCCAGCCGTTCGTAACGGTCAGTAATGTTTCAGTGGACAATCCGGGTGCGTCTCTCACTACGGGGACTGCCGCGGCGCTGACCATCACCACTTTGAATCGCAACCTAAAGGCGCCGGAAGCATGGAACTGGAACGTGACCGTAGAGCGCGAGATGCCGTGGAGTTCGCTGCTTTCCGTCGGCTACGTGGCGCATCGCGGGTTGCACGCCTGGCAGGTGTACGACATCAACCAGCCGACCGTGGGCGCGTTGCAGGCGAACCCCGGCGTGAACGTCAATTACTTGCGCCCCTATAAGGGCTTTGCCGAGATCCAGGAGGAAGAGAGCGTTGGCAGATCTACGTATAACTCTCTGCAGATTTCCTGGAACCGCAACTTCAAGTCCGGGTTCATGTTCGGCGCCAGTTACACCTTGTCGAAGAGCGACGACAACGGTTCTAACTACCGCGATATCGTTCCCGATACTTACAACACGAGTAACCTCTGGGGACCCTCGGAGTTCGATACGCGGCAGATCGCCATTATCAACTACATTTACGAGCTGCCGTTCTTTAAGCAGCAGAGCACGCTCTCCGGGAAGCTGCTGGGCGGCTGGGAAATCGTGGGCGCCTCGCAATTCCAGACCGGCACGCCGTGCGGCATCGGTACTAACAATGACTACGCCGGAGTTGGGGAGGTCGGCAGCTTCGGTTGCGGGTCGGAGGGTCAATTCTGGGTCTTGAACGGTCCGGTTACGGTCAATACGGGAGCGTTCGCCGGGCCAGTGACTAATTCGAACTCGCCACGATACTTCACCGTCAGCGCGTCGGCGCCGGCGACCGGAACCTTCAATCTGCAAAATGGCGTGCGCGGCTCCGTCTATCAGCCGGGCTTGCAGGATTGGAACATCGGCCTGTTGAAGGCTTTCGTCGTGAACGAACGCGCCAGATTCCAGTTCCGCGCGGAGGCCTACGATTTCATCAACCATCCGAACCTGAGCGGGCCGAACCTGAATCCGACGTCCAGCCAGTTCGGAATGATCACCAGCAAGACGACCCTGGCGCGCAACCTGCAGCTTTCGCTCAAGTTAATGTTCTGAGGAGCCGGTCAGAGAAAGCCGGATTCAGCCGTTGCGGGGCTTCGGCCCCGCCGGCGCCTCCGGATCGACGGGTCTCCGCCAGCCGGTGCCTCCGCGGAATTCCACTCCGACCAGATACTTACCCTTGAAGTAATTGCAGTATCGCACGCGGCCCCGTCCACATATCCCCAGCTTCGGGTCGTTGCAGCTCAAGTAAGAAAGAACTGGTATCTTATCGTTCACCAGGATCTGCATACCCTCGGCTGACACATTCATCAGTTTTGCCGCAATGATCTCTTCGCCGCCCGCGCGGTCTTCCCACAAGAGGCGCAGGTCGCCGCTGGCGGCTTCACGGACATGCTTGCGCGTCTCGGTTTTGCGAAAGGTGGCGTGCAGCGCCTGTTGCGCCCAGAAAGTGGAGGCGGCATACGCTTCGGCGATTTGCGTAGTCTGGAGGTGCAGCGCGCCGGCGAGCGCCGTCACGGCATCCCAATCGCCCGCCTCGTAGCCGCACACCATCTGGTAGACATCGCGGTAAGGATCGCCCGGCGGCGCCGTGCCGGTCAGCGCGTTCATAATGCCGGGAACCGTGTGCACCTTGGCGAGTGACTCCCGCAGGGGCATGTCAGTCAGCGCGTCGAGCAGCGAGAACAGCCCCATCAGGAACGCCAGATTCGGCGGAGAGATCCCCACCAAGCCGGCCAGGCGCTCGCAGAAGCGCGCGCGCACAAGCGACATGGTGATCAGCTCGCCGGGCTTGTCCTGGGCCATTACCGGGAGGGCCGCGAGGGCGGCCCAGTGGCGGATGCCTTCCTCGCCCAGCACCGCGATGGCGTGGCGGATCGAGCGGATCTCCGTGACGTTCGTGAAAAGCGGGGAATTCACGTACATCAGCAGGCCATAGGATAGCGATACATCGCGGGAGATGAGCTCCTGGGCACGCGCGAAATCCACTTCGACCCGCTGCACTTCGGCGAGCAGAAGAAGGCAGGTGAACTTCGCCGCCGGGATGCGTTGGCCGCGCAGGTTCGCCGGCCGCGCGAAAAAATAGCCCTGAAAGTACTCGTAGCCGGCCGCCAGCGCCCACTCGAACTCTTCCTGGGTCTCCACCTTCTCGGCCAACATGGAAATTCCTAGGGGACGATACTTCTGCAAGAGGACTCGCTGATCCGGCCGCGAGGTGGCCCGCAGGTCCACCTTGATAATCGCAGCCAGTGGCACGAGCGGCGCGTACTGGGGACCATCCACGAAATCGTCGAGCGCGAAGGTGTAGCCTTCCGCACAAAGCTTCCGGCAGGCGTCCACCACCTGGTCGTCCGGCGTTACGGTCTCCAGAATTTCGATTACGAGCGTCCCGGCTGGCAGAACGCCGTGAAGTCCTCCCAGCAGGAGATCGCGGTCGAAGTTGATGAAGGCTTTCCGGCCGCACAGCAGGTTATCGATCCCGATTGCCAGCAGCGTGTTGGCAATCACCTGGACCGTGGCGGTCTGGTTGTCGGTGCCGTCAAAAACCGTCTGAGAAGCGTTCGAACGATATAGCAGTTCGTAGGCATAGAGCTGACGATGCCGATCAAAGATCGGTTGACGCGCCACGAAAACATCCATTTCCTCACTAATTTAACAGAGATGGGCACGTTTAAATCCGGTGCGCCGGCATCAAAAAAATCTGGTATATTCGGGGAACAGTACAGCGAATTCGCTTTCTATACGTCTGAATGGACGAATGTTTCGTAGGGATGACAAGGAGTGTCTTGTGAGTTCTAAGAACGATCCGGAAGTCCCGCGCGAGTCGAAGCGCGGTGTCTCCCGGCGCGGCTTCATCGGCCGCGCGGGTATCGGGGGTGTGCTGGGTGCAGGCATCCTCGATAAGAAAGCCGAAGCGGCTCCGGCCGCCGAAGGCAGGTTTGTAGGTCCAGGCGTGGTTGCAGTCACGCTCAAAATCAACGGCAAGCCGCAAACCCTCAACATCGAGCCGCGCGTCACGTTGCTCGATGCGTTGCGCAATCATCTGGAACTCACCGGCGCCAAGCGTGTCTGTGATCGGGCCACTTGCGGCGCCTGTACCGTGATTCTGAACGGCAAGTCCGTGTATAGCTGCACGGTCCTGGCGATCGACGCCCAAGGCAAGGAAATCGAGACTATCGAAGGAATCTCCGAACCTCATCCGCACCCGGTCTCGCAAGCCTTCGTGAACAATGATGGGCAGCAGTGCGGCTACTGCACGCCGGGATTCGTGATGGCGGCGAAAGCGTTCCTGGACCACAACCCGAACCCGACTTACGAAGAGGTCAAGGAAGGCTTGTGCGGCAATCTTTGCCGCTGCGGCACATACGTGGGGGTGCGCAAGGCAGTGCTTGAAGCCGCCAACGAGATGAAAGGAGGACGGCATGCCTAATTCGCCTGAATACAGTTGGCCGCCCATGGATCAGCGGCGGGTGATCGGCAAGCCCACCAAGCGCCGCGACGGGCTCGAGAAGTCCACCGGCCACGCCAAATATTCTTCCGACCTGAAGCCTGCCGGCATGCTGTTCGGCGCGATGCTCGTCTCGCCGCTGCCGCACGCGCGTATCAAGAGCATCGACACCAGCGCCGCGGAAAAGCTGAACGGCGTGAAAGCGGTGCGTGTGATCACGGGCGCCGGCAAAGAAGTGAATTGGGAAGGCGAGGAGATCGCCGCCGTGGCCGCAGTCACCGAAGAGATCGCCAACGACGCAGTGCGCCAGATCAAGGTGGAATACGAACCGCTGCCTTTCGTGGTTCGCGAAGAAGATCTTTCGAAAGCGGGCAATCGCGCCAAGGCGGCGGGCGAGCAGGTCACCGGCGATCCGGACAAGGCTTTTCAGGAAGCCGACGCGGTTGTGGAAGGCACCTACGGCATCCCGGTGATTACGCATTGCTGCCTGGAATCGCATGGCAACGTCGTACAGTGGGACGGCCCGCAGGTCAACCTGTGGCCTTCCACGCAGAACGTCTCGGGCATCGGTGGCGATCTGGGCAAGTCGCTCGAAGTAGCCGCATCGAATATTCACGTCCGGATGCAATACATCGGGGGTGGTTTCGGCAGCAAGTTCGCGGCGGATCGTTGGGGCGTGGAAGCGGCGCAGATGTCGAAAACCGCTGGCGGCAAGCCCGTAAAGCTGTTTCTCGATCGCGCCACGGAATTAGAGATAGCCGGTAACCGGCCATCGGCGTACGCCACCATCAAGGTCGGCGCGAAGAAGGACGGAACCATTACCGCGTGGCAATCGTCGTCGTGGGCGACCGGCGGCATGGGCGGTGGCGGGATGCCTCCGATTCCCTACGTCTTTACCGAAATCCCCAACAAGCGGCTGAATCACACGGCGGTGGCGGTGAATTGCGGCGGCTCGCGCGCCTGGCGCGCTCCCAACCATCCGCAAGCGTCCTTTCTGACTTGTTCGGCGTTCGAGGATCTGGCCGCCAAGCTGCGCATGGATCCGGTCGATCTGTTTTTGAAGAATCTCAGTTACACCGCGCGCGAGGATACTTATCGGGCTCAGTTGCATAAGGCTTCCGACGCCATGGATTGGAAGAAGCGCTGGCACCCGCGCGGTGAAGGCAGCGGCCCCGTGAAGCAGGGGCTGGGCCTCGCGATCAACACCTGGGGCGGCGGCGGGCATGCCAGCCAGTGCCGCACCACGATCAATCCCGATGGTTCCGTGGTACTCGAGATCGGGACACAGGATCTGGGCACCGGTACCCGCACCGTCATAACGATGGTGGCAGCCGAGACCCTCGGTCTGCCGCTGGGCGCGATTACGCTGCGGATTGGCGATAGCGATTACCCGCCAGATGGTGCGTCGGGCGGCTCAACGACCGTCGGCGGCGTGTCGCCTTCGACCCGCAAGTCCACCGTGAACGCGCGCGAGAAGCTGTTCGCCGCAGTGGCTCCCGCGCTCGGCGCGACGCCTGATCAACTGGTGGCGGTCGATGGACGAATTCAGGTAAAAGACAATCCCGCGAAGAGCCTTCCGTGGCAGGACGCCTGCCGCAAGCTCGGGACGTCCAAGATTTCCGAGATGGGCGAAAACAATCCGCGCAACCCCGGCGGTTTGATGTCGAGCGGCGTCGGCGGCATCCAGATGGCGGATGTCTCGGTCGATACCGAAACCGGTATCGTCAAGATGAACAAATTCGTGGCCGTGCAGGATTGCGGCCTGATCATCAATCCGACGACCGCGGAAAGCCAGATTCATGGTGCGGCGATCATGGGCATCTGCGGCGCTCTCTACGAGGAGCGGGTGATGGATCCACAGACCGGCAAGTATCTGAACCCGGACATGGAGTTCTACAAGCTGGCTGGGATCGCGGACATCGGTGAAATCGAGGTGATCCTAGACATCACACCGGAGCATGACAAGCGCGGCGTGATCGGTTTGGGTGAGCCGCCGGCCATAGGCGTGATCGCCGCCATCGGTAACGCGGTGGCGAACGCCATCGGAGTCAGGGTGCCGCACGTGCCGATGACCGCGGATCGCGTGTTGGCCGCCCTGGAAGGGAGGAACGCATAATGCAAGCTTTCGAATATGCCAGCCCCACCACCGTCCGCGAGGCGGTGGGCATGCTCGGCACGAGTTGGGGTGACGTGTATGTGCTGGCGGGCGGAACCGATCTGCTGAGCCTCATGAAGGAATACCTCGAAACTCCGCGCCGGGTCGTCAATATTAAAAGCATTAAAGAACTCGGCGGCATCCGGAAGCACGGCGGAACGCTGCGGATCGGCGCCACGGTCACCTTGGACGAGCTGTCGCTGAACCCTGAAGTCCGGCGCTTGTATCCCGTGCTGGCACAGGCTGCGGCGGGCGTTCCCAGTCCGCAGATGCGCAATATGGGCACCGTGGCCGGGGATCTGTGCCAGCGGCCGCGGTGCTGGTATTACCGCCACGGTTTCGGCCTGCTGGCTCAGGACAAGGACGGCAAATCGCTGGTTCCCGGCGGCGAGAATAAGTTTCACGCCATCCTGGGAAACAGCGGTCCGGCATATTTCGTTAGCGCTTCCAGCCTGGGCCCCGCGCTGGTCGCGCTGGATGCGAAGATCCGGCTGGTGTCGGCTCCCGGCAGCCGGGAGGTGGAGGCAGCCAAGTTTTTTGTCACCCCGCAGAACGCCAATAGTCGCGAAACGGCGTTGCTGCCCAACGAGATCATATCCGAGATTCTGCTTCCCGAGGCCGACCCGCACAGCGCCACCTACGAAGTCCGCCAGAAAGAAGCGCTCGACTGGCCATTGGCCACGGCATCGGTCGTGCTGCGCATGATGGGAGACTCGGTTTCGAGCGCGCGCATCGTGCTCGGCCATGTGGCGCCCGTGCCCTGGGTCGCGTCGAATGCGCAGTCAGGCCTGGCGGGCAAGACCGTATCCACCTCCGTGGCCGCGGAGGCTGGTACGGAAGCGCTGGAAGGCGCCACGCCGCTCAGCCAGAATCGCTACAAGGTGCAATTGGCGCGCGTCGCCGTGAAGCGCGCGTTGCTGAAAGCCGCGGTGGGGAGGATCTAGCCATGGAACGCGCCGGACTTACGAACATCGGCATGGACCGTTGCCAGAACCTGAACTGGAAGGGCCAGTTCATCGATGCCGAATGGGACCCCACGGTCCAACACGGCAACGACCGGCTCTTCTGGTGTCAGCATACGTACAATTGCCTGGGACCGGACGGCAAGCTGGTCGACGACTACGAATGCAATCCGGGCCGGCAGTGTTATAAGGCGCTCTAAACGCGCGAAACGCGGGCGTACCGCCCGTGTACAATGGGAATCAAGAGGAGGGTAGATGCAAAGAACCATCGCAACGGTAGTCGTGTTTCTGGCGGCGGCCGTTTTTACTTTCGCCGCTGGAATTCCCGCGCAGGGCTCCATTTACGGCAATTACGTGGAAGCTCGCACGGCGGACGTCTACACCGGACCATGCTTTGCGAATTCCGAAGTCGGGCTGGTTGGCAATTTGGCCGTCTTCGGATGGAAGGTGACCAAGGGATCGTGGCAGGGTGTGGACCTCGACGGTATGTCGGTCGTCGGCGTGGTGCGCGCGCATCATACGTTCGGTGACGTCTTCGAGTCCGCGTATCCCGTGAAGGCCGTGATGATCGTGGATAGCCGCGCCAACCTGGAACAGCGCCTGGCGCTGCAGAGCTTCGCCAAGCATATGGCGGGCGATCTGCTGCAGGATGTGGTGCGCGTGGATTATGCACCGGTCGAGCTGAGCTTCGCCAACAACGACATTCACAGTATGAAGGCCAACCTGACGGCCGGCAATCTCGCCAAGATCACCACGCGCGCGCTCAAGGAAGGCGACCAGATCTGCCACAACGAAGAGACCTGGTATCGTCCGCTGACCAAGCTTGATCACGCGATGGCGGCTTACTCGTTGGCTAACCAGTGGGAAGGCGAGGGCCTCGGCACCACGTGGTCCAGCCCCGATAAACGGAGCTCTTTCATCGGCACGTTTACGGCCGTGTCGGAGTAGCCGGCGCTTTCAGATAGCGGCTGGCAAACTCGATAAACGTAGGCCAATTCGGCCCAGCGGTGTGCCCGCCGCTATGCTGCCGGAAGGCGATGTCGCCGCTGATGAGCGCAGTCTCGATGGGCGGCATTTCGGTTGTGCCCAGATCTTTCTTGCCCAGCAGTTTGTAGACCGGTCCCGCGGCGGCGGCGGCCATGAACATGCCCTTGGCGTCGGCCCACGCATCACCATTGAATGCGCCTCCGCTGACGAATACCGGCCGCGGTGCGCACAGCGCGATGAGATCGTGCGAATCCACCGGCAGGTCGTTCCAGTGGAGCGGCCCGGCGTACTTGAGAAAGTTGCCTGCCATCCAGTGATACTCGTTCACGGCGGCGACGTTTTCCACGATCTCGCCGAAATTGCGGCGGTGCAGTTTGGCGCCGCCCTCGCCCGATGAGGCCACGAAGGCGATGGCGAAGCGCTGGTCGTAGGCCATTGTCACGAGCGCGGCTTTACCGTAGCGCGACAGGCCTTCGATACCGACCTGCCTGGCGTCGACAGCCTTGTCGGTCTCGAAATAGTCGAGCGCGCGGCTCGCGCCCCAAGCCCAGGCGCGCAGGGCGCCCCAATCGTCGGGCTTGCGCGGTCCGCCGTGATTGACCAGGCCGATGATGCCCACGCGGAGACCCGCGCCGTTATCGGGCTGAATCGT
>DATKNQ010000222.1:0-56793 GCA_035541265.1 Bryobacteraceae bacterium | reverse complement strand
CCGGAGTGGTAGTAGCCGAACTCGACGTTCCCGCGCAGCTTCGGCTCGAGTTCCATGTGCGACAGATCGTACTCGGTAATAAAGAACGGTGTCGCCAGGTCGAACAAGCCGTTCGCCGAAAATACCTTCAGATGCGGATTCTTACGCATGGCATCGGCCAGGTCGCCCGCGACGTACGCTTCGCGCATCGCCCTACCCGGGCCGCCCGGTCCACCGCCCATCCCAGGCGCGTGATGCGATTCGTCCCAGTCGCGGTTCACATCGGGGCCGCGCGGATAATAGGTTTCCTTCGAGGTGTATTTCAGCTCGCGGTCCAGATAATCCTGAAAGGCTGAAACGAATGCGCCGGTGATGCCGGTGCTGGACGGATCGTAGCCCGGGTTCTCGCCCGCGGCGTCTGCGTCCGTTCCTTCGAAGCGCGCATCGTAGCGCCCCAGGATGATGCGCTGGTCGCGCATCAGTTCTTTGCGGAAGCGCGTAGGGTTGATCCGCAGGTTGGCCTCCTTGATGAACTGCACGCTCAAGCCCGTGAAGCCGGCGAGTTTCGCGGCCATGGCGTCCACCTGCGCTTGCGGCAGATTCTGCCCTTGCTCTAGGGCTTCCGAGTAGGGGCCGCGCGCGAAGGCCCGGGCCTCCTCAAGGAACGTCTTTTCGTCACGCCCCTTGTGGGGGACCTTTTCGTAGTGCCAGGCGATGGCCGCATACGAAGGCAGGTATCCGACATAGGCGAAGTCCATTCCCGGAGAGTGCGCGTAGTAATTCAGAATCGACGACACCAGGATCACGCCGTTGCACGACATACCGTCGTTTTCGAGGGCATCCGCCAGGGCCGCCGAGCGGGTGGTTCCGTAGGACTCACCCATCAGGAACTTGGGCGAATTCCAACGGTGATTCACGGTGATGTACCGGTGTATGAACCTGGCAAAAGCACGCACGTCTTGGTCGGTCCCCGCGAAGTCCTTGATGGTCGCCTTGCCGACCGGCCGTGAAAAGCCGGTTCCCACCGCATCCACGAACACCAGGTCGGTCTTGTCCAGCAGCGAATACTGGTTCGCGACAAGCTTGTACGGACCCGCGCCCGTGGCGTCGGGACTCGCCGTGATCACACGCACGGGAGAAACAGAACCCATGTGCAGCCACAAGGTCGCCGACCCTGGTCCGCCGTTGTACAGAAAAGTGACCGGGCGGGTACCCGGATCGGTAATTCCGGCCAATGTATAGGCCACGTAGAACACGATCCCGTATGGCTTTTCTTCTTCGTTGTCGATCAGCAGGGTTCCGGCGGTGGCTTTGTAGTGGATCGTCTTGCCGTCCATGGTCAGGTCATGATCCGTGACGGAGGTGGTCTCGGCGGGAATCGGAGGAGTCTTCTCTTCGGCGGCCGCGTTGGCCGGGGGCTCGCTGTTGCGCGGCCGTTGGGCCAAGGCTGCGCCAGGTGCCAGTAGCGGCAGAGCGGCCGCCAGCGCGAGCAGGGAAACGGATTGCAGTCGTGACACGGTTTCTCCTTCCGGCGTATTCTCTCACGAATTCACGCGCTGCTAAACTACCAACAATGCCCACTCAGACGGGTACAGGCACGGTCCTGCAGGCGACTCCAGCTTCCCAAGCAGCCGCCACGGCGTTCCGCGTCCTCACGGCTATCAGCTTCTGCCACCTGCTGAACGACATGCTGCAGTCGGTGATTCCGGCCGTGTACCCGATCCTGAAGACTTCGTATCATCTGGATTTTGGCGAGGTCGGGCTGATTACGTTGAGCCTGCAACTTACCGCGTCGCTGTTGCAGCCTTTCGTGGGCATTTACACCGATCGCCGGCCGACGCCGTACTCGCTGCCGGTAGGGATGGGGTTCACACTTTCCGGACTCTTGCTATTGGCCACCGCACCCAGCTTCGGCATGATTCTGTTGTCCGTGGCGCTGGTGGGCGTGGGATCGTCCGTGTTTCATCCGGAATCGTCGCGCGTGGCACGGCTGGCTTCGGGCGGGCGGCACGGTTTGGCGCAATCGCTCTTTCAGGTGGGTGGTAACGCCGGATCGGCGCTGGGCCCGCTGTTGGCAGCCATGGTCGTACTGCCCGCCGGACAACGCTCGATTGCCTGGTTCTCGGCGGCAGCCCTGCTCGCGATCTTCGTCCTGAGCCGCGTCAGCGCCTGGTACAAGACGCATGGCGCGGTCCGGGCGAAATCCGCCGCTGCCGAGCACGACTCTCGCGTGCAGATTTCCCGGCGGCGGACCCGCGTCGCGCTGGCGGTCCTGATGGCGTTGGTCTTTTCGAAGTATTTCTATCTCTCGAGTCTGACGAGCTACTACACTTTCTTCCTGATCAGCCGCTTTCACGTTGCGGTGCAATCCGCGCAGCTTCACTTATTCGTGTTTCTGGGTGCGGTGGCGGCGGGCACCTTCATCGGCGGGCCGGTAGGCGATCGCATCGGCCGCAAGTACGTCATCTGGGGCTCGATCCTCGGCATCCTGCCGTTCACCTTGGCGCTGCCCTATGCCAATCTGTTCTGGACAACCGTGCTCAGCATCGTGATCGGCTTCGTGCTCTCCTCGGCGTTTTCGGCCATCATTGTCTATGCGCACGACCTGGTGCCGGGCAAGATCGGCGCCATCTCGGGCCTGTTCTTCGGCCTAGCCTTCGGTATGGGCGGCATCGGCGCGGCGTTTCTTGGCTGGCTCGCCGACACCACCAGCATCTTCTTCGTCTACAAGGTCTGTTCGTTCCTGCCGGCGATCGGCCTGCTGACCGCGTTCCTGCCGGATCTCGAGTCCGGCTATAGAAGGGTCCGCGCATAGTATGCCGATTCGCATCTTCGTCACGGGCGGCACTTTCGACAAAGAGTATAACGAGCTCACCGGCGAGCTGTTCTTCAAAGACTCGCACCTGCCGGAAATGCTGAAGCTGGGCAGATGCAGTTTGGACCTGGCCGTTCGCACGCTGATGATGATCGACAGCTTGCACATGACCGCCGATGACCGGCAGATCATCCTGCAGCACTGCCGCCAGGCGCCAGAGACCCGCATCGTGATCACGCATGGCACCGACACTATGGTGGAGACCGCTGCCGTGCTTGCGACCGGCATTACGGATAAGACCATCGTGCTGACCGGCGCGATGATTCCGTACAAGTTCGGCAGCTCGGACGGCCTGTTCAACCTGGGCAGCGCGCTGGCGTTCGCCCAGACGCTGCCCGCGGGGGTTTACGTGGCCATGAATGGCCGCTACCTGGCGTGGAATCGCGTGCGCAAGAATCGCCAGACGGGCATGTTCGAAGACGTGGCGCCCAACTGCGGGTCTGACGCGTGAACACCGAACACGATCTCCGCTATCCCGGCTGGCGCGTGGTAGCGGCCTCTTCGGCGTGTGTCTTCGTCAGCTTCGCCTCGCTGCTCGTATTCACGTTCGGCGTTTTCCTGAAGCCGCTGGCCGCCCAATTTGGATGGTCGCGGGAAGCAATCTCGGCCGCGTTCGGCATCGCGGCATTGGCAGTGGCGGTCTGTTCGCCGCCGCTCGGCCTCCTGCTCGATCGCTTTCCCGCCCGGCGCGTGATCCTGCCCTGCATGGCGATCTTCGGCATGGCTTTTGCGTCATTGGCCCTGCTTACACCGCACCTGTGGCATCTCTACGCGGTCTTCCTGCTGCTAGGCATTGTAGGCAACGGCACTGCGCACCTGGCATATTCGCGGGCGCTTTCCACCTGGTTTGTGGCACGCCGCGGGGCGGCATTCGCCATTCTGATGACCGGCGGGGCGCTGGGTGCGATCATGCTTCCCCCACTCGCCCAATCTCTGATCAACACCGTCGGTTGGCGCTGCGCGTTTGCCGCGCTGGGTTGTTTGGTGCTGGTAACCGGACTGCCGCTCGGCCGCCTGGTCCGCGAACGGCCGCAAGCGCAGCGTGTGGTGGAAGAGATCACTGCAGGCGTCTCGGTACGTGAGGGTGTACTCTCGCGCGCCTTCTGGATTATCGTAACGGTGCTGTTCTGCAATTCGATCGGCCAAAACGGAGCGATCGCGCATCTGGCCGCGCTGCTCACCGACCGCGGCATCTCGGCGGTAGATGCCGCTCTCGCTGTCTCCGCTTTGGGCGCGGCGACGCTCGGCGGCCGATTGATCACCGGCTGGCTGCTCGACCGTTACTTTGCGCCGCGCGTGGCTTTCGGCCTGATGCTTCTGTCCGCGCTCGGGCCCCTGCTGTTGTCGCGCGCGCACTCAATGCCCTCCGGCGTGGCGGCTGCTGCGCTAATCGGCTGCGGCATGGGCGGCGAGGCCGATATCACGCCTTACCTCCTTTCCAGGTACTTCGGCCTGAAATCGTTTTCGACCTTGTACGGCTTCAGTTGGACGGCCTACGCCATTGCGGGAGCGATCGGCCCGGTGATCATGGGCAAGGCATTTGACGTCACCGGATCCTATTCCGCGCTGCTGGGCGTTTTGTCGCTCGCAACCTTCGCCGCCGCCTCCCTGCTGCTTCTGCTGCCTCATTACCCGGCCCTCTCCGAGCCGAAAGAATATGCCGTCCAGGTCGCGGGTTAAGCCTGCAATGGCCGCACCTCCCGCAGACGCCGATCGAGGAAGCGGCGCTCGCTTTCATTGGTGGCCAGCGCCCGCGCCCGCGCATAAGCTTGTTCAGCCGCTGCAAAGTCGCCCATGCGGCGCAGCAAATCGGCGCGCGCGGCGTGCATCAGGTGATAGCTCTCCAAGTGTCCGGCGGCGGCCAGTGAGTCGATCAACGCCAGCCCGCGTTCCGGGCCGTCGGCCATCGCCACCGCCACAGCGCGGTTCAGCGAAACAACCGGCGAAGGCTGCATGCGTTCCAGCACGCCGTAGAGCTGCGCGATCTGCGCCCAATCGGTGTCTTCCGCGCGCGGAGCACGGCAATGCAGAGCGGCGATGGCGGCCTGGATGGCAAACGGCCCGGGCGCCGTGCGGAGTGCTTCTTCCACCAAAGGCAGCGCTCGCTCGATTTGCCCACCGTTCCAGCGGCTGCGGTCCTGTTCGGCGAGCAGCACGATCTCGCCAGCGGCATCCAGGCGAGCCTCGCGCCGCGAATCGTGGAGCAGCATCAACGCCAGTAGGCCAGTCGCTTCGGCGGGCGGATGCGGCGCCATCAGGGTGCGGATCAGCCCGCCCAGTCGAATCGCCTCCCCGCAGAGATCGGCGCGTACCAGCGATTGGCCGCGGGTGGCCGCGTAGCCTTCATTGAAGATCAGGTAGATCGCAGCCAGCACCGCATCCAGGCGGGCGGGCATCTCACTGGCATCCGGCACCACGTACGGAATGCGCGCGTCGTGAATCTTGCGTTTGGCGCGCACCAGACGCTGCGCCATGGTGGCCTCGGGCACCAGGAATGCGCGCGCGATTTCGTGCGTGTCCAGACCGCCCAGCGTGCGCAGCGTCAGTGCGACCTGGGCCTCCAACGCCAGGGCCGGATGGCAGCAGGTGAAGATCAGGCGCAGCCGCTCGTCGGGAATCTCGTCGCGGTCGTAATCCGGTCTTGTGACCGCCTGCTCCAACGCGGATAGGGCATCCGGCTCCAGGCTCGCCTCGAAACGCGCCTGGCGGCGGATGCGATCGAGGGCCTTGTGCCGTGCGGTTTGAATGATCCAGGCGCGTGGAAATGCGGGGACGCCGGCGGTGCGCCATTGCTCCACGGCCGCGGCAAAGGCCTCCTGCGCGGCGTCCTCGGCCACGTCGAAATCCCGGGTGAGTGGGATCAGCGCGGCCACGATCCGGCCCCACTCCTCGCGGTACAGCGCGTCCACCGGCGCGTCGGCATGCATGGCTATGACGATAATAGAAAAATATTCGGCGGGGTGTCGATCTGCGCATTTCCCGTTCGATCTACCGTTGGAGGCACACAACAATGACTTATATGCTATTGACGTACCTGAGCGAGAAGGCCTGGGCCGATCTGGGGGAAGCCGAGCAACAGCGGCTCATGCATGCCTGCGATCCTCACGTGCAGCAATTGCAGGAGAGCGGCAAGTTCCTGGCGGGAGCGCCGCTGCATCCGACTACGACAGCGACCACGATCCGCAGTCGCGACGGCCAGCGCCTGGTGACCGATGGCCCGTTCGTCGAAACGCGCGAGCAGCTCGGCGGATACACCCTGATCGACGCCAAGGATCTGGACGAGGCCATCGCCATCGCCTGGGGTTTTGCGCGCAACAGCAGTCTCGTCACGATTGAAATCCGGCCGGTAAACGAGATGAAGGACCTGCCATCCCATTAGGCTGCCCAAAATTGAATGGCGGTGTCGATTTCGCGGCCCGCCATTCGACATATAGGGTGAGAGGGGAAAGACAATGTTGCGCGATCTGAAATTCGCCGCCCGCTCCCTGGCGGCCGCTAAAGGGCTGACGTTCACCGTGGTGCTCACGCTGGCGTTGGGCATTGGGGCCAACGTGGCCATATTTACCCTGGTGCGCGGCGTGTTGTTGCGGCCGCTGGTGAACCGCGACGAGGACCGGCTGGTCTACATCCGCCAGAGCGCGCGCGGTATCGGCGTGGAGAACGCGACGTTCTCCGTACCGGAAATCCAGGACCTGCGTGCGCGCGTGAAAACTCTCAGCGCCTTCGGCGACTTCTCCACCATCGGCTTTTCCATGATCGGGCTGGGCGAGCCGCGCGAGGTGCGGGCAGGCGTGGTGGGTGGCTCGTACTTCTCGGTGATGGGTCTGCACCCTGTCCTGGGCCGGCTGCTCGACCAGCACGATGACGGTCCGAACGCCGCCGGCGCAGTGGTGTTGACCTATCGATTCTGGATGACCACCCTCAAAGGCGACCCGTCGGTAATCGGAAAGAATATCCGGCTCGACTCGCGCACCGCCAAGATTGTGGGCGTGCTGGAGCCGTGCGTGCCGTATCCCGCCGAAACGGAAATCATCGCCAATGTCGTCACCAGCCCGCACCATCTCTCGGCCACCATGGTGACCGGGCGCGTGCACCGGATGACCGAACTGTTCGGCCGCCTGGCGCCCGGCGCGACGCTGGAAGCTGCGCGCGCGGAGCTGCGGGCCGTGCACGGCGCGATGATCCGGCAGCATCCGGAAGCATACTCAAGGAAGTCGGATTTCCGGATCGAGGCGGTGCGGCTGCGCGACCAGATCACCTCGCGCGCTCGCACCGTGCTACTGGTGCTGCTGGCGGCGTCGATTCTGGTTTTCGTCATCGCCTGCTCGAACGTCGCGAACCTGATCCTGGCGCGCACGGTACGCCGCGAAGGCGAACTGGCGGTCCGTGCAGCGTTGGGCGCGAGCCCGGCCGATCTGCGCCGGACACTGCTGGCCGAAAGCCTGCTATTGTGCGGCGCCGGTGCGGCCCTGGGCGTATCGAGCGCGCGGCCGATGGTGGCCATCCTGGCGCGATACGCAGCCCGGTTCTCGGTGCGCGCCTTGGATCTGACCGTCGATTCGAGCCTGCTCTGGGTCGGAGCCGCACTGGCCATCGCCGCCGCAGTCTTTCTGGCGTTTGTGCCGCGCCTGCCGTCGGCGAGTTCCTCGCATGGATTCGGCCTGGCGAACGCGAGCACGCGGCTCACTGGCAGCACCAGTCGCCGCCAGCGCGTCTTAGCCGTGACGCAGGTCGCAGCGTCGTTCATCCTGCTGGCAGGCGCCAGCATGCTATTGAAAACGCTGCTCTCGCTCCAGGCGACCGAGACCGGACTCGATACCCGCCACGTGCTGGCGATCAATGTCCCCGTAATCTCCTATGGCCGGACACAAGAGCAAACCGTCGGTTTCTACAAAGAGGCGATCCGCCGGATTCGGGAACTGCCCGGTGTGGATGGCGTGGCGGTGGGCACAGCCGTACCCTGGCGAGATGCGGCCTTTTTCGGTTTCGGCCTGGCGTTTTCCGCCGACGGACACGTGCGCGGCCCCGGTGAGGACGACCCCCGCGCGCGTCTGCGCATCATCTCTCCGGGCTTCTTCGCCGCGCTGGGTGTGCCGATCATCGCCGGCCGCGACTTCGACGATTCCGACCGGCGCGGCGGTGAGCGCGTGGTCATCGTGAGCCACAGCCTGGCGCAGCGCATGTTCCCGAATCAAGAGGCGGTGGGCCGGCACATCATGTGGACCGATCCCGTGATCAAGTTCATCGATCTCAGCCCAGAGCCGCGCCGCATTATCGGCGTTGCCGCGGACATCGATGATGAAAACATAGTGCCCGGTCCGGCCGTCACGGTCTATCATCCCTTCGAGCAGGAACAGCTGTGGGGTGGCCGGCTGTTCGTGCACGAGCACGGCAATCCTTACGCGCTGGTGACCCCGGTCACGCACATCATCCGGCAACTGTCGGTCGATCAGCCTGTGGAACACGCGGCTACGCTTGAAGACATCCGCGCCGAGGTGCTCGCGCCTGACCGGCTCAATACGATCGTATTTGGCGGCTTTGCCGCGGTAGCGCTGGCGATTGCGGTGGTGGGTGTGTCCGGCGTGCTGGCGTTCTCCGTCAGCGGACGCATGCGCGAATTCGGCATCCGTCTGGCGATCGGGTTGCAGCCGCGGCAGATTGTCGCGGGCGTGATTCGCGAAGGAGTCATCATTGGGACGGCCGGCGTCGCCGCGGGTGCGGTCTGCGGTTACGCGCTCGCCCGATGGGCGTCAGGCTATCTTCCGGAACTGCGCGGGCCAAGCGCTCTGCCCGTGGTCGGTTCAGTATTGGTGTTGCTGGCTGCGGCCGTTGTTGCTTCCGTGCTGCCGGCGCTGCGTGCGTCGCGTGTCGATATCGTCCAGGCGCTGCGTGCGGACTAACGCGAGGCGAAGCCCTATAATGAACCTGTGTCCCGCTTCGCTCTGCTTCTCGGCATCGCATTAGCTTCTGCCTGTATTGGAGGGGCGGCGCTCAAAGGCGACCGCCCTTTCCCGGCTTATCGCGTGATCGGCAACATTTACTACGTTGGCGCCGATGACATCACCTCCTACCTGATCGTTACTCCAAAGGGCGACATCATCCTGAACAGCGGGTATGAAGATACTCCCTCACTGATACGCGTTAGCGTCGAAAAGCTTGGCTTTAAGATCACCGATGTCAAGATTCTGCTGAACAACCAGGCGCATTACGATCACGTCGCGGGGCAGGCGGCGCTTCAAAAGATGACCGGCGCGAAGATCTATTCGAGCGAACGCGAGGTCAGCGTACTGGAGAGCGGCGGAAAGACCGATCCGCGATGGCGGAAAGAGTTCACCTATCCGCCGGTGCACGTGGATCACATTGTTCATGACGGCGAGCCCGTCGAGCTTGGCGGAGTCGTCCTAACAGCGCATCTCACACCGGGACATAGCATCGGCTGCACCACCTGGACGATGCAGGTCACCGACGCTGGCAAGACTTACAACGTCGTTTTTGTCGGCGGAACGAGCATCAATCCGGGCGTGCACTTTGTAGGTCATCCGACCTATCCCGGAATCGCCGATGACTACGCTAAGACTTTTCAGACCCTCCGTTCATTCAAGTGCGACGTATTCCTAGGAGCGCACGGCGGCTATTACGGCATGATCGAGAAGTACCATCGCATGCAGGCGGGCGCCGCGGCTAACCCGTTTATCGACCCGCAAGGCTATCGCAACTTCATCGACTCCGCCGAAAAGGTCTTTCGCGCTCAACTGGCGGCCGAGCAAGCCGGATTAGAAAAGAAACTTCAGCGCTAGCTGAACTAAGCGCGGGTTGTTCACGGTCGTGTTAATCGAGCCGAATCCTGGGTTGCCGACCTCCGGACAAGCGGCGCAGATGCCGCTGCCGGGAGTGCCGAACTGGGGATGATTCAACAAATTGAACACCTCGGCCCGGAAATCGAGCCGCATCCCCTCACGCCACGGCAGGAGGAAATGCTTAATCGCCGAGAAATCCGTATTGACAAAGTTCGGTCCTGACAGCGGCGTTCGCGAGGCGGTTCCCAGCTCTCCAGAGGGCGGCGCGACGAAGCAGTCCGGGTTGAACCACTCACTAATGGACTGGTTGCTGGGTATCGGATTACACACCTGATTCGGGCGGATTAAGTTGTAGCCGTTATTATAGAAACCGACACCGGACGCGGTGCCGCTGGCTACCACAAAGACGGGAAATCCGGACGTGGCTTTCTCGATCGCGGTGAGTTCCCAATTGCCCAGAATTGTATTTACCGCGCCATTCCAGGAGTTGCCAAATGCTTTGCCATGACCGAACGGCAGCTCGTAAATCACGCTGGCCGTGAAGTCATGATTCAGGTTGATTTGTGACAGCCCCCAATCCAACTGTTGCCAGCCCGGCAGCGGGAAATAGGTCGCTCCTAAGTTACTGCCTAACCCATCGGTATACCCGGTATCTTTGTTGCGCGCGTAAGTGTAGCCGATCAATGCATACAAGCCATGGCGCGCGCTCTTCGTTTCTGCTTTGATCTGCAGCGAATTGTAGTGCGCCATGCCGACATCGTTGATGTTCGAGATATCGGAGTAAGGAAAGTTGGTCGCCGGTGCGCCGAAATAAGAGCCGCCCGGCCCGCAGCCCAATGTATACCCGGCGACTGCGCCGCAGGCAGCGGGCGCCGCTACGTTCAAGTTATTGCCGTCTACCAGTATGTGGGAGGCGCGAGATCCAGCATATCCGACCGTCAGCACAACGTCGCCGGGCAGTTGATGCTCCACATTCGCGTTGAACTGCTGTACACGTCCCTGTTTGAAGTCAAGGTCCTGCGAGAAGATCGTTCCGGTAAACGACGCGGGAACAGGCGGCGCGGTGAAGAGCGGGAAGCCTTGCGACAGGCTGATCGCGGCCGGCGTCTGTCCGTACATCGTAGCGCAGGCGGCGGTAGCGAACGTACATCCCGGGCCGCCCGTGAAGGCATCCGACTCCGCATAATAAGGCGGATTCTGCCACAATCCCTGTGCGCCCTGATTCCAGGATGAGTCATGGTAAATGGCATAACCGCCGCGAATCACCGTCTTCTGACTGCCCCACGGCTTCCAGGCCAATCCTATGCGCGGCTCGAGTGCCGTCCAGTCCATCTTGACGCCCGCATAGGAATTCGCACCTTGCCCAGCGACGAGAAACGTCTGGCTGCTGAGGATAAAGTTCGCCTGGCGATTGGCGACTTCGCTGATGGGTGTCACCATGGCCCAAGCCAGGCCCAGGTTCAAAGTTAAATCCTTGGTGACACGCCAATCATCCTGCACATAAGGGCGATATAGTTTCCAGCGCCGCCCGGTAATGTCGCCGTTGAATGTCTGATCGTGGATCGCCACGTCAGTGAGGCCGAGTAGTAAGTCAGCCGGCGGCGCGCCGGTCCACTCGCCGCCGATCACCCAGAATCCGTCCTGGAAACCGCTGGCCAGCACGTTCATCTGGTTGGCGCGAATATTCATGCCGATGTTGATGTCGTGATTGCCGCGCACCATGTCGAACGAGTCGGAGATCGAGAATACGTTGGTGCCGCCCTGGAATGGCGCGTAGCCGCGATCGCCCAGCGACCAGTAGCCAGTGACTTCCGTGGAAGTCAGTCCACAACTGATGCCGCCTAGATTGGCGCCCGGAATTCCGAGCTTGTCCGACTCGCAAGTTCCCGTGCCATACGAGTCGATGAAGTTGAAGATGCGGTTATAGCCCACATTGATTTGATTGACGGTGCGATTGGAGAAGATATGTGTTTCCGAAATCGCGGCGTTGCGCCCGTGATTGGTGATGTTTTGGGTGCTGGCAAAAGCGCCGGCTTCGGCAAATCCGGGTGACCCGCCCGGCACAAACGACTTCGCCTGGTCGTAACTGAATCGCGCGAATGCGGAATCCTTGGCGGAGAAGTTATGGTCCAGCCGGACGTCGAACTCGCCTTCGTTGAGCGACCTGACCGGCTCATTCACGTAGTTATATCCCAGTGCTGGATTATTGGCGTTTGGCAGCGGATACAGGTTGATCATCGACTGGCCGATCGAGTTGAACAGCCCGGACGGGATCTTGTTACAGTTGACCCCCGGCGCCTGGCTCCCGTTTGCCGCTACGGGCATCGGGTTGCCGGAGCCGTCGCACTGGAAGTACGGATTGGGCGCACCCGTCATATAAGGGTTAGTCAGTAACGTTGAGCTGGGATTGCCAAAGGCGTCGTTAGTGAAATCGCCATTACGCATCGCGGCGGTGGGGACCAGTCCCACGAACGGAATCCCGTGCCGCTGCCTTTTCCCCTGATAGTCGGCGAAGAAGAAGGTCTTGTCTTTCTGGATCGGTCCGCCCAGCGAGCCGCCGAACTGGTTCAGGTTGAATTGCTCCGTGTAAGCGGCGAAGAAACTGCGCGCGTCCAACTCGGTATTACGAAAGAATTCGAACAAAGAGCCGTGGAAGCTGTTACTGCCTGACTTAGTCGTCACCAGGACGGTAGGACCCGCGCGCGTGCCGTACTGCGCCGAATAGTTGTAAGTGAGAACCTTAAACTCCTGAATCGCGTCGATAGAAGGCAGAATCGAGATACCGCCGGCAGTCAGTTCGTTATTGTCATTGCCGTCATACAGCCAATCCGTGGAATTGGCGCGGGATCCGCCTACCGAGAGTGAGAATGAGCCCCGCGCCGAGACTTCGCTGCTGGGGCCGCCGTTGAAAAAGCTCTGGGGATTGGTCTCTTGGGTCGTGCCCGGCGTCAGTGTGGCTAATTGTACAAAGTCGCGCCCATTTAATGGCAGTTCCGCGACTTGTTGGGACGTAATCACCTGGCCGAGCGTCGGGTTGGTGGTCTCCACCGCCACGGCCGTGGCGGTCACTTCCACACTCTCCTTTACGGAAGCTGGAATCAGTTTGAAATCCACCTCGCGGTGTTCATCGACCTGCAACCGGACGTCTTTCTGTTCGGCGGGTTGAAAGCCGGCGAATTCAACGCGCACCGTGTAATTGGATACTGGCAGCAAAGGCACCAGGTAATGGCCCGCTTCGTCGGTCGTCGACTCGCGCGTCAAGCCCATCGCTGGCGCGCTGACCATCACTTTTGCACCGGCGATTGCCGATCCCGTCGCATCGCTGACTGTGCCTGAAATGATTCCGTTAGCTTGGCTGTAAAGCAACTGACCTGCGGAAAGGATCAACAGCCAAACACTCGTTATGAACAGGTTTCGGATTCGCATGTGGCCCCTTTTAGCGCCCCCCAGGACCCTGGATAGTCCTGTACCTTGCAATCAAAGCACTACCGCGGGGGAGGTCATTAGTATGACCTGATTATTACATTCGTGTCAAGGGCGAGCGCGGGCGAGCGCGGCGCTAGAGTATCGTTATGGAGATCGTCGCAACAGCCACTCCGGACCACATCGCCCATGTGCGCCAGCTCCTCGACGAGTATTGGCGGTCTTTCGGATTTACGCCCTGCTTTCAGAATTTCGCGGAAGAAGTGGCGGGCCTGCCCGGCCACTATGCGCCACCCGGAGGGCGCCTGGCTTTGGCCTTCGCCGGCGCCCAACCCGCGGGATGTGCCGCCTTGCGCCGGTTCGACGCCGCGCGTGCGGAAGCCAAACGCCTGTACGTCCGGCCCGAATTCCGTGGGCAAGGCATCGGATTGGCGCTGCTCGAATGGGTGATCGGCGAAGCGCGCGCAGCCGGATATCGAGAGATTTTGGGCGATACCATGCCGGCGATGAGTCGCGCGCTCGCCATGTATGCGCGCTTGGGATTCGAGCAGACCGGTCCATACGCCGCGGAAGCCACGCCCGGCGCGATCTATCTCCGCCTGGCCCTTTGACGTGCCGCTAATCGTTCTTGGTTATTGACAGCTTCGCGGTTGACTCGTTAGCCTCAGCACATGACTGGGTCCCCGAAGCGCGCCGGGCGCGCGCTGGCAGTGCTGCTGGCTTGTCTTGCCGTTTCGTTATTCTGCGTGATCTATCCGGTGTACGTGATCCGGCCGTTCCGGGCGCAGGGCGCGCGGGAATTGATGATCGCGCTGTTCGTCACACGCTTTCGGCCAGGGGCGACGGTCGTTTCCGCCATTGCCGCGTTGATCGCCGCGATCGCATACTGGCGGGCGCGGCCGAACTGGTGGCCTCGCGCGCTTGCCGTGCTGGGCGTCGCTTTTGTCTCCGTTCTTGCAGCTCTGGCGCGCGTGAATATCTACGAGTTGATGTTTCACCCGAACGAACATCCATCCTTCGCGGCGGCGGACCAGGTGAAACTCGACAAGGGCGAGATGGTGATTGCCGTCAGGATCGGCGGGGCCGCGCGGGCTTATCCGATACGCGACATCTCGTATCATCACGTCATCAACGATGTCGTCGATAAGGTGGCGATCGCCGCGACTTATTGAACGCTTTGTCACACCGGTCTGGTGTGGAGCAGAGATATCGCGGGGCTGCGGCTGACGTTTCATCTGGCCGGCATCAACAACCAGAATTTTCTGATGCGCGACGACCAGACCGGCACCTATTGGCAGCAGATCAGCGGCAAAGCGATTTCCGGTCCGCTGGCCGGGCGGCAGTTGACGCTGGTCGATTCCGACGAATTGACCTTCGCCACCTGGAGATCCGAAGAGCCGCACGGCACGGTCCTCAAGGACGTTCGAAGTTACACCGCCGAATACGCGCCGGAGGATTGGGACGTGAAGATGCGCCGCGCACCCACGGTGATCGCTTTCCGCGAGCATGACTTGAAAGGACGCGACCTGATGCTCGGGATCGCGGCCTTCGGCGCCAGCCGGGCTTATCTGTACGACGATGTGGTCAAGGCGAAGCTGGTGAAGGATCACGTGGACCGGGAGCCCGTGCTGCTTGTTGTCGGCCAGGATGGGCAATCGGTGCGCGCATTTCGCGGCCGCATCCGCGGCGTCGCGGGCGCGCCGGATTTTTATCGTCTGGAGAGCACGCAGGGCGCGCTGTTCATGGATGCGTCGACGGGCAGCCAGTGGAATTTCGCAGGCTGCGCGGTTTCAGGCAAGGCCGCGGGAGTGTGTCTGGAACCGGTCGAGATGCTGAAGGACTATTGGTTCGATTGGCGGAATTACCATCCGGACACGACGATTTACGGCAGAAGGTAGAACGTCGATACGGCCACGGAGAAGCCGGGCAGCAGCGGATCTTCGAGCGTCTGCTCGCCTTTGAGTTCATGCACGCCCGAAGCTGTGTGCACGGCGATGGAGCCATCGTCATAGAAGATCCAGACGGAACTCGCGCCATTCTGCAGATAGGCCGTGATCTTGCGCCGGATGTCTTTGGCGGTGTCCGTCGGCGAGACGACCTCGATGGCGATTTCCGGGGCGCCTGAGATCAGCCGGCCGGCTTCGGAAAGACGCTGAGCCCGCACAACAGCCACGTCCGGCGCGAACGTATCCTGGTCCGCCACCACGAAGCCCGCTTCGATGAGAACTTTGAAGCAGCGCTCTCCGCGCGCATCCAGATACCGGAACAGCGCGCGGGCAACCTCGCTCTTGATGAGGTCATGCCACTTGGATGTGTAGGCCATCTGGACAATCTCTCCCCCGATCAACTCCTCTTTGATCCGGTTCCCGCTCTGATCAAATTCGTCGGGCCGGGCCAGAAACTCCGCGGATGTCATCGTCGTGGCAGTCGCCATGTTTCGATTCTAGCGCGCACGCCAAGCCCCTGCTAAAATGGTGAGGACCCAATCCCCGGGAGGACAATCGAGTTGCCATCCGCCATCCTCGCCCTGGAAGACGGCAGCGTCTTCAAGGGTAGCAGTTTTGGTGCGTCCGCCGAGCGATCCGGCGAAGTCGTCTTCAATACCGCCATCACCGGTTACCAGGAAATATTCACCGATCCGTCGTACGCCGGGCAAATCGTCATTCTGACCAACCCGCAAATTGGGAACTACGGCACCAACGCCGCGGATAATGAGTCGTCCAGGCCGTATATCGAGGGCTTGGCCGTGCGCGAGTTTTCGAGCATCACCAGCAACTGGCGTTCGGACGAAGAGGCCCGCGCATTTCTTGGTGAGCACGGCATTCCAGTCGTTTCGGATCTGGATACGCGCGCTCTTGTGCGCCATCTGCGCACGCGCGGCGTGATGCGCGGCGTGCTTTCGGCGGTGGAATCGGATGGCGCGAAGCTGGTGGAACGTGCGCGCCAGATTCCCACCATGGCCGGGCTGGACCTGGCAAGCCGCGTGTCCACCGCGGAGCCGTACGAATGGTCGAAGCCGGTCGAGCCGTGCTCACCCTCTGAGTTAGTGGCGCCGCCGCTCGAGCCGCGCTATCACGTGGTCGCCTACGATTTCGGTATCAAGCAGAACATTCTGCGCCGTCTGGTGCAAGTGGGCTGCCGCGTGACTGTCGTGCCGGCGCTCACATCCGCCGAAGACGTGCTCGCGCTGAAGCCCGACGGTGTGTTTCTTTCGAACGGTCCGGGCGATCCCGAGCCTCTCGAAACGCAAGTCTCAAACGTGCGCAGGCTGTTGGGCAAGACGCCCGTGTTCGGCATCTGCCTCGGCCACCAAATCCTGGGCCTGGCGGTCGGCGGGCGTACTTACAAGCTGAAATTCGGACATCGCGGCGCGAATCATCCGGTCATCAACAAGGTAACCAACAGGGTCGAGATCACCTCGCACAATCACGGCTTCGCCGTGGATCCGGATTCGCTCAACTCGAACGACGTCGAAATCACTCACATGAACCTCAACGATCAAACGCTGGAAGGTTTCCGCCATCGCCACTATCCGGCGTTCTGCGTGCAGTATCATCCGGAAGCCGCGCCCGGGCCGCACGATTCGCATTACCTGTTCGACGACTTCGTGAAGCTGATGGCGAGCGAGCACTAACCCATGCCCCGGCGCAACGATCTGCATCGCATTCTGATTATCGGCTCCGGCCCGATCGTCATCGGGCAAGCCTGCGAATTCGATTATTCCGGAACGCAGGCAGCCAAAGCTCTGCGCGGCGATGGCTACGAAGTGGTGCTGGTGAATTCCAACCCCGCCACCATCATGACTGATCCGAACCTCGCCGACCGGACTTATATCGAGCCTCTCACGCGGCCTTACCTCGAAGAAATCATCCGCCGCGAACGGCCCGATGCGCTGCTTTCCACCGTCGGCGGGCAGACCGGCTTAAATCTCTCGGTCGACCTGGCCGAGGCCGGCGTGCTCGATCAATACGGCGTCGAGCTGATCGGCGCCAAGATTGATGCCATCAAGAAGGCCGAGGACCGCTTGCTGTTTAAAGACGCCATGCGCAAGATCGGCCTGGAGACGCCGCGCTCGAAGCTGGTGAAGACCGAAGCGGAGGCGCTGGAGTTCGCGGAGCGCATCGGCTATCCCTGCATCCTGCGGCCGAGCTTCACGCTGGGCGGCACCGGCGGCGGCATCGCGTACAATCGCGAAGATCTGGTCGAAATCATCGAACGCGGCCTGGCGCTTTCGCCGGTGCACGAGGTGCTGATCGAAGAGAGCGTGCTCGGCTGGAAGGAATTCGAGCTGGAGGTGATGCGCGACCTGGCGGACAATGTCATCATCATCTGCTCGATCGAGAATTTCGACCCGATGGGCGTGCACACCGGCGATTCCATCACCGTGGCGCCGGCGCAAACGCTGACCGATCGCGAATACCAGATGATGCGCGATGGCGCGATCCGTTGCCTGCGCGAGATCGGCGTCGATACGGGCGGATCGAACGTGCAGTTCGCCATCGACCCGAAAACCGGGCGCATGGTCATCATCGAGATGAACCCGCGCGTTTCGCGCAGCTCGGCTCTGGCGTCGAAGGCCACCGGTTTCCCCATCGCCAAGATCGCGGCCAAGCTGGCAGTAGGCTACCGTCTGGATGAGATCCGCAACGACATCACACGCAAGACCCCAGCGTGCTTCGAGCCGACCATCGATTACGTGGTGGTGAAAATTCCGAAGTGGCAGTTCGAGAAATTTCCCGGCGCGGACCCGACCCTCGGCACGCAAATGAAGTCCGTGGGCGAAGTCATGGCCATCGGCCGCACCTTCAAGCAGGCCTTGTGGAAGGGCCTGCGCAGCCTCGAAACGGGCAAAGCCTTCGGCTCGGAAAAACTCGACAAGAGCCTGATCCCGCAGAAGCTGATCACGCCCACGCCGGACCGGCTGAACTACATCCGCTTCGCTTTCGAGAGCGGCTACACGGCGGACGAAATCCACGAGATGACCGCCATCGATCCGTGGTTCTTGCGGCAGATCGAGGAGGTGATCCGGCTGCAAGGCGAGCTGCAGAAGGAGAGCCTGGACACGGTTTCGAAGGATACTCTGGTGAGCGCCAAGCGCTTCGGCATCTCCGATGCGCAGCTCGCGCGCACGTGGGGCACGGCGGAACTCACTGTGCGCGAGAAGCGCAAGGCGCTCGGCGTGGTGGCGGTCTTCAATCGCGTGGATACCTGCTCGGCGGAATTCGAAAGCTTCACGCCGTATCTCTATTCAAGCTACGAGAGCGTTTCGGAAGCCGATCCCACCGATCGCAAGAAGGTCATGATCCTGGGCAGCGGCCCGAACCGCATCGGGCAGGGCATCGAGTTCGACTACTGCTGCTGCCATGCTTCGTTCGCGCTTCAGGAGTTGGACTGCGAGTCGATCATGGTCAACTGTAATCCGGAAACGGTCTCGACGGATTACGACACCAGCGACCGGCTGTATTTCGAGCCGCTGACGCTCGAACACGTTTTGAACATCTGCGATACCGAAAAACCGGACGGCTTGATCGTGCAGTTCGGAGGGCAGACGCCGCTTACACTGGCGCTGCCGCTGAAGCGCCAGGGCGTGCCGATCATCGGCACCGATCCTGAGAATATCGACCTCGCCGAAGATCGCAAGCTCTTCGGCAAGCTGCTCGATGACCTCGGCATTCCCGCGCCTGAGAATGGCTCGGCTACCAGCGCGGAAGAAGCTTGCGCCATCGCGCGGCGCATCGGCTATCCCGTGCTGGTGCGGCCCAGTTATGTGCTGGGCGGCCGCGCCATGGTGATCGCCTACGACGAGGAGACCGTGCGCGAGTACATGCGCGAAGCCGTCAGCTTCTCGCAGGAAAGGCCGGTACTGATCGATCGCTTCCTCGAAGACGCGACTGAAGTGGATGTCGACGCGCTTTCCGACGGCGACGACGTCCTGATCGCCGGTATCATGGAGCACATCGAAGAAGCCGGCGTGCATTCGGGCGATAGTTCGTGCGTGCTGCCGGCGCAATCGATCCCGCGGCGGCAGCTCGACACCATCGAAGATTACACCGTACGCCTGGCGAAAGCCCTGCACGTGATCGGTCTGATGAACGTGCAATATGCCATTCAGAACGGTACGGTGTATGTGCTCGAGGTGAATCCGCGTGCCTCGCGCACCGTACCGTACGTGAGCAAGGCGACCGGCGTGCCGCTGCCGAAGATCGCGGTGGGGCTGATGCTGGGAAAACACATCCGCGATTTCACCGACGCCACTGGCGTGCTGCCGGTGCTGCAGGATTTCGTGAAGTCGCCCGTGTTCCCGTTCAACAAGTTTCCGGGCGTGGATCCGGCGCTGGGTCCCGAGATGCGGTCGACCGGCGAAGTCATGGGCGTCGGCGCAAACTTCGGCGAGGCGTTCGCCAAGGCTCAGATCAGTGCGGGCACGCCGCTGCCGGACACCGGCACTGTCTTCATCAGCGTCAACGATCACCACAAGCCCGAGGCGGCAGATGTGGCGCGCCGGTTCGCGGCGCTCGGCTTTAAGCTTGTCGCCACGCGCGGCACGGCGGCATCATTGCGCGCCGCGGGCCTGACTTGCAAGACCGTTTTCAAGGTGAACGAAGGGCGCCCCAACGCCGTCGATCTGCTGAAGGCCGGCGCCATCCAACTGGCCGTCTACACCACGGCGGGCGCTCCGGCGTTCTTCGACGAGAAAGCCATCCGCCGCAGCGCGGTGATGCATCGCGTGCCCTGCATTACGACTCTAAGCGGCGCACGCGCGGCAGCCGAGGCGATGGCGGCACGCAAGCGCGATCCCATCCGCGTCTGGAGCCTGCAGGAAATCCACGCGCGCGAGAAAGCTACTGCTTAAAAAAACTTCTCGCCTGGCTTGCGGTATTTGTTGGCCACGTCTTCGTCGAGCTCGATACCCAGGCCGGGCGCGTCCGGTACCGCGATCCGGCCGTTGCCGATCAGCGGAGCATTCGCGCCTTTCACCAGATCGTCGAAGAACGGCACGCTGGCGGCGTGCCATTCGAGTGCCAGAAAATTGGGAATGGCGGCGCAGAGGTGCACGCCCGCCATCGTCCCGATCGGCCCGCTAATGTTGTGCAGCGTCAGGTTCACGTAATGCACGTCGGCCAGGTCGGCGATCTTGCGTCCCTGCCACAGGCCGATTTTCTGGACATCGGGTGCGAGCACGCGCAATCCCGCTTCCACGATCAAGCGTTCGAAATCCGAGCGCAAATAGTGATTCTCTCCGGTGGCAAGCGGTAGCACGGTGTTGCGTTGCACCGTGCCGAGCGCCGCGATGTTCTCTGGCGGTGTCGGATCTTCGAGCCACATCAGGTTGTATCGTTCGAGCGCGCGCGCCAGGTTGATTGCCGCCTGTGTGCTGTAGCTCCAATGGCAATCGACGGCCAAGCCTACATCCGGACCCACAGCCTCGCGCGCGGCCGCCACCAGCGCAGCCATGTGCTCCACTTCGCGGCCGCTCAAGTCGCGATTGTGCATATCGGCACGATAGGGAGTCGGCACGTCCACATCGAACTTCAAAATACCGAAGCCGCGCGCGGCCATTTCCCGGGCACGGATGGCATAAGCGCCTGGGGTAACCGCGGACGGTTCTTCCTGGCCGGATGCCGCCGCCCACTGCGGACGCCGCGGCACAAGCAACGGCGTCAGGCTCTCCAGCGCCTCACCGGCGTGGCAATCGGCGTAGACCCGCACATGGGCGCGATACTTGCCGCCCAGAATCTGCCAAACCGGCAGCTTGTAATGCTTGCCGATCGCATCGAGCAACGCGCCCTCAATGCCGTGTACGGCGTGCAGCACCAGCCCGGGTGCGCTCGGCGCGGAACACGCATACAGGCGGCGCAGCACGCGATCGATCGAGGTGGGATCTTCGCCGATCAGAACCCCGGCGTACTCCGCGATGACTGCCGGCAATCCCGGCCCCATGAAGGCTTCGCCATAGCCGGTGACGCCCTCGGCGGTCTCCACCTTCACGATGGTCCAATCAAAGTTCGCTTCGATGACCGCAGTGCTGACACGCGTGATCTGCATCAGTCGCCAATGTAGCAGGCCGCCGATAACGCACCGGAACAAACTTTATTGTGTGCGTTTTCAGACAATTGCAAGCGGACCGCAGCGGCCCGAGGGTGCTGCCCGCTTATCGTGAAGGCGAAAGAGGGAGTTCGGTCCCCGGTTCTTACCTGCCAGGTCGACCTGAACATCCTGCCCCTGAATCCCACCCGCTCCCAGGTGGAGCGTTACCACGTCACCGCCGGATTCCCTCTCTTCATCAGACCTCGAGCTTCCACGGCGCGCGGTATTCGCGCGTGAGGAACGATCGGGCACTTTCCTGCTTCACCGTCAAATCCTTCTCATCCCAATCCAAACGCTCTTTGCTGCGCAGCGCCACGTTGCCGAGCAGGCACGTGCTGGTAGACCGGAAACATTTCTCGATATCGCTGGCCGGGCGCTGGCGCGTCCGCACGCATTCCAGGAAATTGGCCCAATGGTTCGCGTTGCCGCTATCGGTCGCCTTCACCTCGCGCGCGTGGCCGCGTTTGCCTTCCGGGACCACGCGGTATCCTTCGCGATCGACATATAAGGTCGCCTCGTTGCCGCAGAAGAGAATGCCGCCGCCTTTGTTGAACATCGATTGCCCGTTGGCGTTGCGGTTCTCGTAGGTGGCGATGAAGCCCGGATATTCGTAGGTGACTTGCAGCGTATCCGGCGTCTCGCGGTCATCGGTGAACCACAGCTTATCGCCGATGCTGGTGATGTTGTTCGGCATGGCCTCGTCGAAAGCCATCTGTACGATGTCGAGCCAATGCACGCCCCAGTCGGTCATCATGCCGCCCGCATAATCCCAGAACCAGCGGAAGAACGAGAACTGCTTGGGATCGACGCCGAAGCGATTGCGGTTGAACGGCCGCATGGGCGCGGGTCCCAGCCACATATCCCAATCGAGGCCCGGAGGCGGATCGCTATCCGGCGGGTTGCCGATGCCCTCGGCGGGCGAATTCCCGTAGTTCCATGTGCGCACGAAAGTCACCTTGCCCAGTTCGCCTTTGCGCACAATCTCGCAGGCCTCCTGAAAGTGCACAGCCGAGCGCTGCATGGTGCCCGCCTGCACCACGCGATTGTATTTGCGGGCGGCCTCCACCATCTTGTGGCCTTCCTCCACGGTGACCGAGATGGGCTTCTCAACGTACACGTCCTTGCCCGCTTTGCAAGCTTCGACGCTCATGTAGGCGTGCCAGTTGTCGGGCGTCGAGATGTTGACGACGTCGATGGATTTGTCCGCCAGGATTTCCCGGAAATCGTGGACCGCACGCGCCGTGTGGCCCTTCTTCGCCGCGCGGGCGACCGCATCTTCGAGGTGCGGCTGGTAAACGTCGCAAACGGCAATCACCTGCAGGTTGGGTTGCTGCATGGCATAATCCATGTTGCTATTCCCCATGCGGCCCATGCCGATGAAGGCGGCGGTCACGCGGTCGTTTGCGCCCACGATGTTGCCGGTGAAAAAGGAAGCGGTCAGCGCCGCTCCCGCGGTTTTAAGAAATTGCCTGCGATCGGCATTCAGATCTTCCATGCGGTGGATTCTACCACCGCGCGGGACCCTCCAGGACACTTCAATTGTTGAGCTTTTCAACGTTACGGACAGGTTAAAAATTTCTCGAAAAAACTTCTTCAAAATACTAGACAAGCAGATCTGAAATGGTTATATTGAAGTCAATACAGACAGCATCCCTGGCGGCGAGTCCCCTCCCGCCGCCAACCCTCTGAGTGCATGGCCCCGGATACCCAGCCGGGGCCTTAATTTTTTGGTGGCATCCCGCGAGAGAGTTTTACAGAATAGTAGACAAACCCATCTGAAAATGCTATACTGAAGTCAATACAGACAGCATCCGTGGCGGCGAGTCCCCTCCCGCCGCCAATCCTCTGAGTGCATAGGCCCCGGAAACCCTGCCGGGGCCTTTACTCTTTCAGGCCGCGAGATCGCCGATGCGCCACGTTATCATGGAAGCTGGTGCCGGGCGTTTACGTTTCCTATCCGTTCTGCGCGCAGAAGTGCACGTATTGCAATTTCGCCTCGGGTGTCTTCCCACAGGTTCTGGAGACTCGATACCTGGAGGCGCTGCGCGCGGAAATCCAGCAACACCAGTGGGACTGGCGGCCGGAAACCGTGTACTTGGGGGGCGGCACGCCGAGCGCCATGGACCCGGAAGCGCTCGCTTCGGTTCTGGCAAGGATCCCTGGGAGTCCCTGGCAGGAAGCCACCATCGAAGCGGCGCCTGGCAGCATTACGCCTGACAAGGCCCGCGCCTGGCGGGAACTCGGCATCGACCGCGTCAGCCTGGGGGTGCAATCCTTTGTCTCCACCGAACTTAGCCGCACCGGCCGCAAGCACGCCGCGCAAACCGTCGCCGCCGACGTGGCGATGCTCCGCGCCGCGAGCATCCACAAAATCAACATCGACCTGATCGCGGGCCTGCCCGGCCAAACCGAAGCAAGCTGGCGCGAGTCGCTCGACTGGATCGCCCGCCTTGCGCCCGATCACGTCTCCGTCTACATGCTCGAAGTGGACGACGATAGCCGCCTGGGCCGCGAGATCCTGGCAGGTGGCGCTCGCTACGGGGCGGGCGCGGTTCCATCCGCCGACCTCACCGCGGACCTGTACGAAACCGCCGTCCTCCGGCTGGCCGGCCTGGGCTTGGCGCGCTACGAAATCTCGAACTTCGCCTTGCCAGCGAGAGAATCCCGCCATAATATGAAATATTGGTTGTTTGAGCCTTACGCCGGCTTTGGCAGCGACGCCCATTCCTTCGACGGCCGGCTCCGCTGGCAGAATCCTGAATCGATCAACGACTACCTCGGCGCCTGGCAAGCAGTGCGTGCCGAGGCGAATCCGCTGGAAGAACGCTTTTTCGTGGGTCTGCGTCTGACCCGCGGCATCCGTCCCGAGCCGCGCGAGTGGGAACGTTTCGGCGACCCGATCCGCCGCTTCCTCGAGCAGGGCTTGCTCGAAACCGAGGACGGCGTGCTGCGGCTTACCGCGCGCGGCATTATGCTGTCGAACGAAGTTTTCGAGGAGTTCCTGATATGATCGACTTGCGCAGCGACACCGTCACCAAGCCTACGCCGGAGATGCGCCGGGCGATGCTGGAAGCCGAAGTGGGCGACGATGTTTATGGCGAAGATCCTACCGTAAATCTGCTCGAAAGCCGCGCCGCAGCCGTGGCGGGCAAAGAGGCGGCTATCTTTGTGCCGACCGGTACCATGGGCAACACGATCGCCGTGAAACTGCACACGCGCCACGGCGAGGAGGTCATCTGCGATGTGCGCGCGCACTTGCTCGAATACGAACTGGCGATGCTGGCCTGGTTCTCCGGCTGCGTCGGCCGGCCCATCCAGACCCCGGACGGCATCATGCAATGGGAGCAGATCGCGCGCGAGATCCGCCCGCTCGATTCGCACCGTGCGCGCACGGCGATGGTCGAGATCGAGAACACGAACAACATCGCGGGCGGGACGGTCTATCCGCTGGCGCTGATTCACGAGATTTGCGATCGGACGCACGAGCGCGGGTTGAAGGTTCACATGGATGGCGCGCGCGTTTTCAATGCCGCCGAAGCCCTGGGCAGACCGGTACGTGAGATCGTGGCCAAGGTAGATACGGTAATGTTTTGCCTGTCGAAGGCACTGGGTGCGCCGGTCGGCTCGATGCTCGCCGGCACGGCGGAAGACATCGCGCAGGCGCGGCTTTACCGGAAACGGCTGGGGGGCGGCATGCGGCAGGCCGGCGTGCTGGCTGCCGCGGGGCTCGTGGCGCTGGAGCAGAGCCCACGGCATCTGGCCGAAGACCATCGCAACGCCCGGCTGCTGGCTCGCGGCCTGGCGGAGATTCCCGGCGTCCGGATCGATCCGGCCGGGGTGCAGACCAACATCGTGATCTTCGACGTCAGCGGGACGTGCATCCCAGCGGCCGAGATCAGCACACGGCTGAAGGAACGTGGCGTACTAATGAATCCAGTGGGCGGTAACGTGATGCGGGCGGTAACGCATTACGATGTCGATCGCGAAGGTTGCGAACTGGCACTGGCCGCGCTGGCGGACGTAGTGGCCGCGAATGAGTCAGTCCCTCTGAACGTTGCTCTACAATAATAAGGTGGAAATGGAAGCGGCCCTGCGCACGGCCGTCGAACGCCTGGCTGGCGTTCGCCGCGAAATCGCCAAAATCATTGTCGGCCAGGACGATGTGGTGGAAGGCGTGCTCATCTGCCTGCTGGCTTCCGGACACGTACTGCTCGAAGGCGTGCCCGGCCTCGGAAAAACCACCCTGCTGCGGACGCTGGCGCGCGCCCTGCAGTTGAAATACTCGCGCATACAGTTCACTCCCGACCTGATGCCTGCCGATATCGTGGGCAGCATGATCATCGAAGCGGGTGACCGCGGCGCGAAGTTTCTGCGCTTCCAGCCCGGCCCGATCTTCGCCAACCTGGTGCTGGCCGATGAAATCAACCGTGCGACGCCCAAGACGCAATCGGCGCTGCTCGAGGCCATGCAGGAACGTACGGTCACCAGCGGCACGACGACGCATCAATTAGAAGCGCCGTTCCTGGTGATGGCGACGCAGAATCCCATCGAGATGGAGGGCACTTATCCGCTGCCCGAGGCGCAGCTCGATCGCTTCCTGATGAAGATCCTGGTGACGTATCCCACGCGCGCGGAGCTGAACCGCATTGTGGAGCGGACGATCCAGCCGGAAGAAGCCACCGTCACCCCGGTGCTCGACCGCGACGCGATCCAGGAGGTGCGCAGCGTATGCCGCGAAGTGCTGGTGGCGCCGCACGTGCAGGAATACGCGATTCAACTGGTGATGTCGACGCAGCCGGAACAGAAGGAAGCTCACGAGCTGGCGCGCAGATACGTCCGCTACGGCAGCTCGCCGCGCGGCGCGCAGGCGCTGGTTGAGTGCGGGCGCGTGCTGGCGCTCATGCGCGGCCGCTTCCACCTGAGCGTGGAAGACGTGGAGCACGTGGCGCGCGCGGTGCTGCGCCATCGCATCATTCTGAATTTCGACGCGCATGCGGATGGCCAGACACCGGAGACCATCCTGAACACCATCATCCAGGAAACCACCGCTCAGGCCGCCGCGTAGAGTTCGAATAAGGCAATGGAGTCCGCGCCTATCCTCGACCGCGAGTTCTTGGAGAAACTCGAGCGGCTCGCCTTGCGCTGGCAGAAATCGTTTCCGGGGCTGGTGGGCGGACATAATCCATCGCACTTCGCCGGCGCCGGGCAGGAGTTTCTGGACCATCGCAGCTTTCATCATGGCGACGATCTGCGCGCGGTGAACTGGCGCGCGTACCTGCGCCTCGAAAAACTGTTTCTGAAGATGTTTCAGGTGGAGCCGCGCGTGCCGGTGAGGATGCTGCTCGATACCAGCGATTCGATGGCGCGGGATGGCAAATTCGATTACGCGCGCCGCCTGGCGGGCGCGCTGTGCTACGTCGGCATGGTGCGCCTGGACGGCATCGAGCTACATCCGTTCTCGAGCAAATTAGGCCGCCAGTTTCTGTGCACCGGTGGGCGGCACCGCTTCGGTCCGGTGCTCGATTCTCTGGCTAATCTCGAAACCGGCGGGCAGACGGATTTCTTCGCCATGGTGCGGGAGTTCATCGCGCGCTACTCGCAGCGCGGCCTGGTGATCGTGATTTCGGACTTTCTGGACGATCAAGGCTGCGAGCGCGCTCTGCAGTTTCTGGCGGATTTCGGCCACGAGCTGATGCTGCTGCAGATCTGGTCGGAACAGGATCGCACGCCGCCGTGGGATGGCGAACTGGAACTCGAAGACGCCGAGACGGGGCACCGCCTGAAGGTGCAGTTCGATGCCTCCGCGCGCGCCCGTTATACCCAGGCGTTCGATGATTACGCGGAGGCGGTACAGAAGCTGGCGCTGCGCAACAGCGGCCGCTATGCGGGCATCAACACGGCGCAGCCGGTAGAGGAAGTGGTGTTCGGGCCGCTGGTGCGCTCGCGCGGGGTCGCCTGACGCGCACGCCATGCACCTGCTGAATCTCACGCTCGGGCAGTTCCTGGCCGTATTCGGATCGGTCTCGGCTTTGACCCTGGCGCTGTATCTGCTCGACCGCTCGCGCCGCCGGCAGATGGTTTCCACTTTGCGCTTCTGGGTATCGGCCGAGCAGCCTGCGCAGGCCGCGCGCCGCCGCCGCATCCAGCAGCCGTTCTCGCTCATTTTGCAACTCGTCAGCATGGCCCTGTTGGTGCTGGCGATTGCGCAGTTGCGCCTCGGCGCGCCGGCCGCGGCGCCGCGCGATCACGTGTTGATACTCGATACTTCGGCCTGGATGGCGGCGCGCGTGGGCGGGCATACGCTGATGGATCGCGCGCGCGAGCGGGCCCGCGCTTATATCCATGCGGTACCGCTGCGCGACCGGATCATGCTGGTGCGCGCCGATGCGCTGACGACTCCCGCCACCGCTTTCGAACCGGACCGGCGGAAGCTCGAAGACGCCATCGCCGCCTCTCAACCGGGATCGACGGCCCTGAATCTCGACCAGGCTCTGGCTTTTGCCCGGCAGATTCAGGCGCAAAGCGGGCGGCGCGCCGGCGAGGTCGTATTCGTCGGCACGGGCAAGCTGTCCGCGCGCGATCCCGGCAAGCTGGGCTTGCCCAATCTGCGCTTCTTGAACGTCGCGGATGCGATCGAGAACTGCGGGCTGCGCCGCGTCGGGGTGCGCCGCGCGGCGGCCGACTCGGACGCATGGGAGATCTACGTTTCGCTCCGCAATTACGGCACAGCGCCGCACCCGGTGACGCTGGCGTTGAGCTTCGGTCCCTCGGCGGATGGACCCGGCAGCCTGCCGGTGGGTTCGCAGCATCTCACGCTTGCGCCGGGAGCGGACCGCGAAGCCACGTTCCAATTTCAGGGGCGCACTGCCGGGATCCTGCGCGTGCAGATTCTGCCGCATGATGCCTTCCCCGCCGACGATCGTGTGACGCTTCCGCTGCCGGGCGATGCCGTGCTGCACGTGAACGTCTATTCCGCCGCGCCGGATTGGCTGCGTCCCGTGCTGGCGGCGAGTCCGCAAGTGGCGGCTACCTTCCACTCGCCCGCGGACTACCGAGCGGATTCGAACGGCGCACTCGTGATGCTGGAGCATTTTCACCCGCCGGCGCCTCCGCAAGGCGATGCCATCTGGATCGATCCGCCCGAGGGCGGCTCGCCGATCCCAGTGCGTGCGCGCGTAACGGATGCGCCGCTGACGCATTGGCTCACCGATCATCCGCTGGGCGCGGGATTGCGCGCCAAGGATTTTCGCCTGGCATCCGCCACGGTTTTCGAGGCCGCGCCCGACGATCTGAAGATCTCGGATGTGGCCGAAGGGCCGGTGATGGTGGCGCGTCCCGGCAAGCCCAAGATCGTGGTGCTAGGATTCAATCCGGCGCTTTCCGCGATGCGCTACGAACTGGCCACGCCCTTGCTGTTCGCCAACCTGCTGCGCTGGATGGCGCCCGGAATTTTCCGGCGCTGGGAGTTGACGGCCGGCAGCGTGGGCACCGTCAAGACGCCGCTCGACCCGGATGTCCGGGCGGCGGACGTGCGCGTCCTGCGCGCCGATGGCAGTCCGGCGCCATACACTCTGCGCGGCGCATCCCTCGAGTTCTTTAGCGGCACTCCAGGCACCGTGCGGGTTTTGGCCGGCGACCGCGAGTACGTCTACTCGCTCACGCTGCCGCAACTTTGGGAATCGAAGTGGGACGTGCCGCCCGAAACCCGCCGCGGCATCCCGCGATTTGCCGCGCCGGTCGGCGGCGCGACCGATCTGTGGCAATGGCTGGCGCTATTGGGTGGCGCCGGGCTGCTCGCCGAGTGGATTCTTTTCGGCCGCTTCCGGCGCGCGATGGCGCGTGCCATCCGGCGGCCCGTCGCCATGCGGAAGGCCTCCTGATCGTATGAGCTTCACGCATCCATGGCTGATAGGGTTGGTCCTGGCTCCGGCGGTGTGGGCCGCGTGGGAATGGCGGAGTTCGGCGCGGCGGGCCGGCGTGCTGCTGAAAGCCGCGGCGCTGGCTGCCATCCTGCTGGCCCTTTCCGAGCCGCACCTGACCTTTCATGAATCGAAAGTGGCGCTCGGCATTCTGGTGGATACCTCGGCCAGCGTTTCGCAGCCGGACCTGGATGCCGCCTCCGCCGCGGCGACCACGGTCGAGACGGGGCGCGGGCGCAATTGGACGCAGGTGCTCCCCTTCGCGCGCACACCACGGGATCCCGCGCCCGATGAGCGTACTGCGAAAGCCTGGAAACTCCAACACAGTCCAGGCCAGGAGTCCCACGGAACCAACATCGAAGCGGCCGTGCGGGAAGGCCTCGCCACGTTGCCGGCGGGACTCGTGCCACGCGTGCTGCTGATTTCCGACGGCAACGAAAACCTCGGCAGCGTCACGCGCGCCATCTGGCAGGCGCAACAGCGCGGTGTACCCATCGATGTGATCCCGCTGGCCGGGCGTCCGCGTCCCAGCCTGGTGCTCGAGTCCGTGGTGCGGCCCGCCCAGGTCTTCAGCGGGGAATCGTTTCCGGTGGATATCACGCTGACCTCGCCGCGCGCCGCCGAGGCTACCGTCGAGATGACCGCCGAAGGCAAGCCGCTCGGCACCAGCCACGTGAGTTTGAGCGCGGGCGCCAACCAGTTCCGCGCGCATGCCAGCGTGAGCGCCATCGGCGCCATCGATTTGGCTGGGCGCGTGAGCGCGCCGGGCCTGGGCGAAGCGCACTTTGAGAGCGCGCTGACACTGCGCCGCCCGCGTGCGCTGTTCGTGAGCAACGATCCCGCGGCGGCGGAAGCACACCTGCTGCGCACGCTGGCGGCCGACCAGTTCGAAGTGGAACACGCACCCGGCGGCCTGCCCGACGATCTGGATGCCTACCAACTGGTGATCTTCAATAACTGGGACATGCAGAGCATTCCCGAGGCGCGCAAGGCCACGCTGGAGGCTTTCGTCAAACAGGGCGGCGGCCTGTTGTGGATCGGCGGCGACCGCAACGTCTATGTCGAAAAGAAGACCGAGGACGCGCTGGACCGCACGCTGCCGGCCAAACTCGCGCCGCCGCGCACGCCGGAAGGCACGGCCGTGGTGCTGATCATCGACAAGTCGTCTTCCATGGAAGGCAAGAAGATGGAACTGGCGCGCCAGGCGGCCATCGGGGTGGTGGAGAACCTGCGGCCGATCGACTTGGTGGGCGTGCTCATCTTCGACAATTCCTTCCAATGGTCCGTGCCGCTGCGCCGCGCCGACGACCGCGTCTCGATCAAGCGCCTGATCTCCGGTATCACGCCGGATGGCGGCACGCAGATCGCGCCGGCGCTTACCGAAGCCTATCGCAAGATTCTGCCCTCGAAGGCCGTGTACAAGCACATCGTGCTGCTGACCGACGGCATCTCCGAAGAAGGCGACAGCATGACGCTGGCGCGCGATGCGGTGGCCTCGCACGTGACCATCTCGACGGTCGGGCTGGGCCAGGATGTGAACCGCGCGTTCCTCGAAAAAGTCGCACAGCTCGCGCAGGGCAAGGCGTATTTTCTGAACGATCCCTCGGGCTTGGAGCAGATCGTGCTGCGCGACGTGCAGGAGCATACTGGCTCGACGGCGGTGGAAAAGGATATCCGCGCGGAAGTGGTAAACGGCGCCGAGATTCTGGAGGGCGTGGGCATCGAGTCGGCGCCGCCGTTGCGCGGCTACGTGCGCTTCGAGACCAAGCCGACCGCCGAACTGATCCTGCGCGCGGGCGCGGAAGATCCCCTGCTGGTGCGCTGGCAATACGGACTCGGCCGCGCGGCGGTTTTCACTTCCGACGCCAAGAATCGCTGGGCCGCCACTTGGGTCACCTGGCCCGGATTCGACAAGCTGTGGGCCAACATCTTCCGCGACCTGCTGCCGCATGCCGAATCGAGCGAGGCGGCAGCGGAGTTCGACCGCGCGGCCAACGAACTGGTGGTCGATTATCACCTGGGCCGCAACGTGTCCGAACCCTCCGCCATCCCCGATCTGTTCGTGCTCGGGCCGGGCGGTTTCGAGGCGCCGCTCAAGGTGGCCAAGATCGCCGCCGGGCACTATCGCGCGCGCATCGCCATCGGCGAGCGCCAGGGACTATTCCGCGTGCGTCCGCTGGCCGAATCGCGCGCCTTTCCCGAGGTGGGCTTCTACCGCCAGGAAGACGAGATGCTCGACTACGGAGCGGACGATCAGTTGCTGCACCAGGTGGCGGATTCGACGGGAGGCCGCTTCAATCCGCCGCTGAACACGATCTTCGACGCCGGCGGCCGCGCGATTCCCGCGACGCTGGAGCTGTGGCCGCTGCTATTGGCGCTGGCCCTGGCGCTGAATGTCGCGGAGCTCATTCTGCGCAAGTGGCGCGGCTTGCTGGAAGGCCTGCGCCTGCGCCGGGACACGCCCGCCGCGACGTTCTAAGGCCTTCCATTTACCACCTCTGCATCCACCAACAAACACGCATATTCTGCAAATCAGGTCGATAAGTCTGTTATCGGCGGCTTCGCCTTCGTCCTACGGCGCCCGCGCGGCCGGCGACAGACAAGGAGACCTTCGATGCAGCGCCGCCCCGCCGCACTGGTTGCGACATTCTGCTTTTCCGCTTTCTTCATCCCCGCTTCCGGCTTGAACGCTCAGCCGGTGGACCGCATTCCAGCCCTGATCGATAATGCCCGCGTGGTTCCGCTGGTGGGCAACCGCTATCCGCTGGCTCGTCCCGAGTTCGACGCGGGCGCGGTGGCTGACTCGATGCGCCTGGATCACATGATCCTGGTGCTCAGATCCGGCGCCGCGCAGGAGAAAGCGCTCGATGAGTTGCTGGCCGCGCAGCAGGACCCGCATTCCCCGCTCTATCACCAGTGGTTGACGCCCGAGGCTTTCGCCGACCGTTTCGGCGTATCGAGCGAAGACCTGGGGCGGATCGTCTCCTGGCTGGGGACGCAGGGCTTCTCGATTGACGAACTTCCGGCGGGCGGCCGGTCGATCATCTTCAGCGGCTCGGCCGGACAGGTCGAGACGGCGTTTCATACGGCGATCCATCGCTACCGGGTGGGCGGGCAGATGCATGTGGCCAACGCGGCCAGTCCGGAGATTCCGCAAGCCCTGGCGGGCGTGGTGGCGGGCGTCGCCACGCTCCACGATTTCCGCCGCCAGCCGATGCATTCGGCGGCGCACGCGGTGCCCGCTTACAGCGCCGGCGGCTCATCATACTATTTGACGCCGGCGGACTTCGCGGCCATCTACGACGTGAATTCGCTCTATACCGGCGGCATCAACGGCGCTGGACAGGCCATCGCCATCGTGGCGCGCTGCAATATCCCGATGTCGGACGTGCAGACCTTCCGGCAAACCTTCGGCCTGCCGGCCAACAACCCCACGGTCATCGTGAACGGCGCCAACCCCGGCATCACCTCTTCCGGTGAACTGGACGAAGCGGATCTGGACGTGCAATGGTCGGGTGCTGTAGCGCCGCAGGCCACCATCGACTTCGTAGTCTCGGCGTCGACTTACATGAGCGACGGCGTGGATCTCTCGGCGCAATACATCGTCAGCCACAATCTGGCGCCCGTGATGAGCACCAGCTTCGGATCGTGCGAAGCCTACATGGGTTCGGCGGAGCGCAGTTTCTACAACAACCTGTGGCAGCAGGCCGCGGCCCAGGGCATCACCGCGCTGATCGCGGCGGGCGACAGCGGCGCGGCCGGATGCGACAGCGGTTCGGAATCGACCGCTATCGCCGCCCAGGCCGTCAACGGCCTCTGTTCCACGCCGTACAGCGTTTGTGTGGGCGGGACGGAATTCAATGAGGGCGCGAATGGCAGCCAATACTGGTCGTCCAGCAACGCCTCGAACTGGTCGTCCGCGCTCGGCTACATCCCGGAAAAGGTCTGGAACGAAAGCGGCAGCGCGGGCGGATCGGGACTCTGGGCCACCGGCGGGGGAGCCAGCGCGTACTACCCCAAACCCTCCTGGCAAACCTCTCCGGGTGTGCCGGCCGACGGCAAGCGCGACGTACCCGACGTATCCTTGACGGCGGCCAGCCACGACGGTTACCTGATGTTTCTCCAAGGCAACCTGGTGGCTATCGCCGGGACTTCGGCGGCATCGCCTTCCTTTGCCGGCCTGATGGCGCTGGTCAATCAGCAGACCGGCTCGCGGCAGGGAAACGCCAATACGACTTTCTACACCCTGGCAACGCTGCAAGGCTCCGGCGGCTTGTCGTATTTTCATGACACCACGGCGGGCAATAACACGGTGCCCGGCCTTACGGGATTCACGGCGGGTGTCGGATATGATCTCGCCAGCGGACTGGGGTCGGTGGACGCCGCCACCCTGGTGAATCACTGGAACGATCCCGGCAGTATCGCGCCGAACTTCACGCTCGGTGTCTCGCCCGCATCGCTGACTGTCGCCGCCGGGGCCGCCGGTGCGGTGACGGTCCAGGTAAGTGTCACGGGCGGATTCAATTCCGCGGTGGTGCTCTCGGCTACGGGGCTTCCCGCAGGCGTGACGGCGGCGTTTCCTACGGCCACGCTGGCGGCTCCCGGATCGGGCAGCACCAGCCTGACGATCATCGCCAGCGCGTCTGCCGCCGCGGGCACGTATCCAATCCAGATCGCCGCAGCCGGCGGCAATCTGACCCAGAACTCGACGTTGACCCTGACCATTACGAAGCCGCCGGGCTGCACGTTATCGGCTTCCCCATCCAGCCTGGCGTTGAATCCGGGCAGTTCGGCGTTCACCCAGGTCAGTTGCGGATCGGTGCAAAGCGGCTTCAACAGCGCGCTGAAGCTGGCGGTGAGCGGGGCGCCCGCGGGAGTTAACGCGGCTTTCTCGGCCACCAGCCTGGCGCCGGGTTCCGCGCAGTCGCGATTGACGGTGACCACGTCCAGCACGGTTGCCGCTCAGACTTTCTCGCTTACCGTAGCGGCTACCGGAGGCGGGCTGTCGCTCTCGCTGCCCATCTCCGTGGCCGTCAATCCAGCGCCGACATTCACCCTGAGCATGGCGTCAACCGCTCTGGCCGTCCCGCAAGGCACACGCAGCCAGCTCACTTTAACGGCAGCGGCCGTGGGGACGTTCAATGCCGCCGTCGGCTTGTCGGCTAGCGGTGCGCCTGCCGGGGTCACGGCGTCGTTTTCGCCCGCCTCCATCTCCGCGGGCAACGGGTCGAGCACGCTGACCATTCAAGCTAGCTCGACAGCTTCCGGCGGCAGTTACACGTTGACCATCAAAGGCGCCGGCGGCGGCCAGACCAAGACACAAAGCCTGCTGCTCTCCATACCCGCGTTCACGTTTACGGCGGCACAGAAGAGCCTGACGGTGGGGCAGAATACGGTCGGCGCCACGCGATTGACCATCTCCGGAGTCACGGGCGGCTTCAGCTCGGCGGTGTCCCTGTCTGTGGCTTCGGCGAACAGCGCGAGCCTGCCGCCGGGTCTCAACGCCAGTTTCACCCCGGCCAGCGTCGCGGCGCCGGGCTCCGGCGCCAGCATTCTTTCGTTTGCGCCCGACTCCACGTCCCGGGCCGGCACTTATGCGCTGACCGTCACGGCCGCGGGTGGCGGAGTCACCCGCACGGCGGCCTTCTCGCTGACCGTCACGCCGCCTCCCAGTTTCAGCCTGCACGGCGCTGCATCCAGCATCAACGTGGTAGCCGGGGGCGCGGGCAGCACCCAGATCACATCCTCGGCGGTCTACGGATTCTCCTCGCTGGTGGCGCTTTCGACCGGCCAGCTACCCGCCGGCGTGGAGGTCACATTCACGCCGTCCGGCATGTCCGGCAGCAACGGAAAGACCACTGTCAACGTGCAGACCACCAGCTCCGCCAATCCCGGCAGCTACACGCTGGCGATCATCGCTACCGGCGGAGGCGTGACCGCCACGCTGCCGCTCACGCTCAACATCGGGCAGATCGTGGTGGCCCCCCAGACGAGCGCGGTTACCGTCAAACACGGCGCCAGCGGGAGCGTGGTGGTGAAAACCAGCGTTACCGGCGCATACAGCGGTGTAACCACTTTCGCGGCGGCCGGATTGCCCAAAGGCATCACCGCGGCGTTCTCCCCGGCGAGCGTCACCAATCCCGCCGCGGGCAGCACCAGCCTGCGACTGACGGCCGCGTCGGCGGCGGTCCTCGGCACACAAACGATCACGGTCAGCGTTGCGAGCGACGGAGTGATCGCGACCGGCACGCTGAACCTGACGGTGCAGTAGAACTCCGCCCTTGACAAGGGCCCACCGGACGCGTATATAGGTAGTGTGTCTACGGTAGACGATCCACGGGAACGGCTCGAATTCCTGCAGGGCACGCTGGAAGTCCTGATCCTGCGCAGCCTGCAGCTCGGGCCCAATCACGCTTACGGCATCACGCGGTTTCTCGAGCAGCAGTCCGGCGACGAGTTCATGGTGGATAACGGCTCGCTCTATCCCGCCCTGCAGCGCCTGCTGCAGCGCGAGTGGATCGCCGCGCAATGGAAAACCTCGCCCAACGGGCGCCGCGCGAAGTATTACCGGCTCACCGCCGCTGGACGGAAACAACTGGAAGCCGCGGCCTCCCGCTGGCGGCGCTTCGTAGCGGCCATGGGCCGCGTCCTTGCGGCGGAGGGCTAGAGCCATGCGCGCCCTCTGGTCGAAACTGCGCCGCTTCGCGGCCGGCCGCCGCAGCCTCGCGGACGATCTCGAAGCCGAAATCTCCGCCCACCTGGAATTCGAAATCGACGAGCGGGTCGCCCGCGGCATGCCGCCCGATGAGGCCCGCGCCTCCGCCCGCTGTCACGTCGGCAACCTCACCGGCATCGCGGAGCGTGCCCGCGACACCTGGACCTTTCCTCCGCTGGAATCCTTCGCCCTGGACGTGCGTTACGGTCTGCGCGGCATCCGCCGCTCTCCCGGCTTCGCGCTGGTGGTCGTGGCGACGCTGGCCCTCGGAATCGGCGCGACCACGGCGATCTTCAGCGTGGTGAACACCGTGCTGCTACGTCCGCTGCCCTACCCGGCTGCCGAACGGCTGGTCGGTCTCAGCGAATCCGATCCCAGGGCCGAAGGCATCAGCGTCACCTGGCTGAACTACCAGCATTGGCGCAACGAGAATCACAGCTTCGAAGATATGGCGGGCTTTCGCACGGTGCAGCTTACGCTGACTGGCCGCGGCGACCCGGCCCTGACGCGCGCGGGCCTGGTCACCTGCGGCTTCTTTGGGCTGCTGGGCGCGCATCCGTTGCTGGGCCGCACCTTCAGTGAGCCCGAGGATCAGCCGGGCGCCGCGCCCACGGTGGTGCTCGACTCCCGCTTCTGGGCCAGCAAGCTTGGCGCCGATCCCGGCATTCTGGGAGCCGCGCTGGCGCTGGACGGCACGCCCTACACGGTCATCGGAGTCATGCCGCCCGAGCTGCGATTTTTTGGGCGCGGTATCGATTACTATCTGCCGCTGCACCGTTTTGAGGGCGCGGTCACCGATCGCTCGCGGCACGGATCCATGCGGCTCCTGGCGCGTTTGAAACCGCAGGTGACGCTCAGCGCCGCTATCACTGACCTGGATGGAATCATGCGCCGGTTGGCCGAATCGGATCCCGGACCCGAGTCGCAACACCGCGCACACGGCGTTTTCCTCACCGAGGCCATGACCGGCGACACACGGCCCGCGTTGCTCGTCCTGCTGGCCGCCGCCGCGCTGGTGCTGATGATCGCCTGTGCCAATGTCGCGAGCGTGGTGTTGGCGCGCGCTACTGCCCGGGGACGCGAGATCGCGATCCGCGCCGCGATCGGTGCGGGACGCCGGCGCCTGGTGCGGCAGTTGCTCACCGAAAGCCTGCTGCTGGCGGCCATCGGCGGAGCCGCCGGCAGCCTGCTGGCGCAGTGGGGATCGCGGACACTGGCCGCCATGGGACCGCGCGCGATCCCGCGCCTGGCCGAAACCTCTTTCGACGCGCGCGTGCTTTTGTTCGCCCTCGCTGTCACCGTGCTGACCGGATTGTTCACCGGCATCGCGCCCGCGCTCGCGGCCGGCAGGCTCGACCTGGTGTCCGCTTTGAAGAACAGTTCCCGTGCGGCGGCCGGCCGCGCCGGCCACCGATCGCGCGGCATGCTGGTCGCCGCCGAAGTGGCCCTCACCCTGGTGCTGGCCTTTGCCGCCGGAATGTTGCTGCGCAACCTGATCGCGGCGCAGACAGGCGATCCGGGCTTCCTCCCCGAGCATCTTCTGGCGCTCGAACTGATGCTGCCGCCCGCCTCGTACCGAAGCCCGCAGGCCATCGCGGGCTTCTATGACACGCTCGAACAGAATCTGCGCACCCTGCCCGGAGTCACCGCCGTGGGTGCGGTCAACTGTCCGCCGTCCGGGGGAGACTGTGGAGACTGGTTCTACTCCGTGCTCGACCGGCCCGCGCCTTCGCCATCGGAAGTACCGATCGCGCTCTTCAATAACGCGGATCGCGATTACTTCAGCACCATGCACATTCCCCTGCGGGAAGGCCGCGCCTTCCGCGATACCGGCCGCCCGCCGGCGCCCCTGGCCGCCATCGTCAACGAGACGTTCGCGCGTAAGTGGTGGCCGCGGCAATCCGCGATCGGCCAGCGCATCAAGTTCGGCGGTCCCTACCGCGGAGGCCCTGTTTACGAAATCGCCGGCGTGGCGGGCGATGTGAGCCAGATGGGTCTGGGAACGGAAGCCTATCCCGAGGTTTATTTGCCTTTTTCGCAATCGCCCGATCGCAGCATGGTAGTGATGATTCGGTCCGCGGGCGATACCGCGGTCCTGGCCCCCGCCGTGCGCGGCCGCGTCGCGGCTCTCGATCGCAATCTGCCGGTCGTCAGCCTGGAGCCATTCACGCGCGTGCTCGCCGCTTCGCTCAGCCAGCGCCGCTTCAGCACTCTGCTGTTGGCATTATTTGCCGGACTCGCTATGCTGCTGGCGGCCATCGGCATCTACGGCTTGCTGAACTATTGGGTGCGTGTGCGCGAGGATGAGATCGCCATCCGCATGGCCTTGGGCGCGCCCCCGCGATCCATCCTCGGGTGGACCGCATGGCAAGCGTTGCGCCTCTCGCTGGCCGGCGCGGCCGCCGGCGTGATGGGAAGCTGGGCGGCCGCGCGCTGGCTAGGTAGTCTGCTATTTGGCGTCGCGGCGCGTGACTTCGCCACACTCGCCGCAGCGGCCCTAGTGGTCGTGTTTACCGCTGTGCTGGCCACCGCGATTCCCGCCTGGCACGCCACGCGGGTGGATGCGGCACAACAATTGCACCACTCTTAACAAGCACTTAACACACTGAATTTGTAACGCAATTCGCCGCTCACGCGCCTATAATAAATCATCGCTTCAGGTCTCGTGAGACTGTTCATACTCATACTGCTTGGTCCGCTGCTATACGCCGCGGAGCCTCCCCTGGAGCCCGTGACCGTCTGCGAGGTCTTGCAGGACCTCGCCGCGTATGACGGCAAAGTCGTTGCCGTCGTGGGACGCTATTCGCTCCGCCAGGCAGGCCGCTGGCTAGGCGAGCAGAAGTGCGCCCACAGGTTCGTCACCGGCGATCAGGAGTGGCCCAATGCCCTGTGGGTGACATACGATCCGCAGACGGCGCCCAAACCTCCCGAGCGCCTGGCGGTGAATGCGGTACTGCTGGCCCAAAAAATACGCGAGGTCAAGCAGGGTACGTCACTCACCAAGCTTCCCTTCGGCAGCACGGACTACGACAACTGGGCAGTGGTGTATGGCCGCATCGAAACGCGCAAAGACCTGCTCACCGTCACCGCCAGCGGGACTCGCCGCAATGGATTCGGTTATGGAGCTTCTTCCCCCGCGCGGCTGCTATGTCACGGTGACGCCGTTGTGATTTTTCTCAACGACGACGCTATGATGCCCGCTTCGCGGTAAACTCCTGCGTGCGTCCCTCTCCGCCCTCGCGTTGCCGTGTGAACTTGATTTCGTCACCGGAGACCGTGCCTTTGTACAGAATCTTCATGCTGTTCCCGTTGAACTCCATGGTCTGAGTAAAGGAAATTTGGTCGCCGTCGATCTTGCCTTCAGCGATGGGCATTTCACCGCGGAACCCGCTGACGGTGCCGGTCAGCGTGTTGCCGTCGACTTTGAAGGTAAATGTGGTGGTGCGGGTCTGCCCTCCGCGGCCCGGCATTGCAGCGGTCCACTTGCCGGTAACATCCGCGGCCAAGGCAGTCAACGCGAGCAAACCAAAAAGGAACCCGGTAGTCAATAATCTGCGCATGCAAATAGGGCGTATGCGAATCCCGTAACGTTACGCAAAGCCCATGGTTTACAATGTCTTAACAGGTAACGGCGGGGGTTCCGCGGTCGTCGTTGTTACTTGAGGCATCCGAAAACCTTGCAGAAGTATCCTCTTCTTTTTCTCACGCTGCCGATCGCCGGTGCAGGGCTGTATGCCCAGAGCGGATTCGTTAAGTCGGCGAATCAGCCGATCCCGGGTGCGACGGTCACGGCTACCATAGGCGGCCAGAAGTTCACCACGGTGACGGATCCGGCCGGCCATTATGCCTTTGCCGCGGCGCCCTCCGGTGAGTGCACGATTGCAGTAGAGATGTTCGGCTTTGCGCCGGCCGGCAAGAAGGCCAGTTGCAGCGCGAACGAGAAGCTGGATTTCACCCTGCAATTGCAGGAGTCGCCGATGATGCAGCGGCTCGCCCGCATGACCGCTGCCGGGCAGGCGGGCGGCAATCAGCTTGAAACGCAGTTGCAGACGGAACTCAATTCGACCGAAACTGCCGGTAGCACAACGCCGCAATCCGACGGGCAAAACAGCAATGAGGCTTTCCAGGTTTCGGGCACTCTGAGCCAGGGGCTGGCGCAAAACGCGCAGCCGGACTTCGGCATGATGATGGGGCCGGGAATGCCGGGTGGCCCCGGGGGAGAGTTTGGCGGGCCGGGTGGACCGGGCGGTGGGCCGGGCTTCGGTGGACCTGGTGGAGGTTTCGGTGGGCCCGGCGGCGGACCGGGAGGATTCGGCGGACGCGGCGGACTCGGCGGTCCGGGCGGGCGCCGGGGACAAGGTGCATTCCGGCCGGGCGCGCAGTTTGGCAACCGGCGGGCGCCCAGCCAGATTCACGGCATGGCGTTCATGACCTTGGCAAATTCGGCCGTTAACGCCAAGCCGTTTTCTCTGACAGGGCAGGTCGTGCCGCAACCCGCTTACGCCAGTGCGCGGTTTGGCCTGCTGCTCGGCGGACCGCTGGTTATCCCGAAGATCGTCAAAGATACCTCTACATTCTTCTTTCTGAACTATACCGGTACGCGTTCCCGGCAGCCCTATTCGGCCGTCGAAACGATACCCACAGCCGCGGAGCGCACCGGCGATTTCTCGCAGGCTCTGCAATCCTCGGGAGCCGTGCAGATTTTCGCCCCGGGCACGCATTCGCCTTTCCCCGGCAACGTGATTCCGGCGTCCATGCTGAATCCCATCGCCACCAGGCTACTCAGTTATTTTCCTTTGCCGAACCAGCCGGGCTCGGTGAATAACTATCAGTATCTGGCTTCGACGCCCAATAACACCGATAATGTGAACGGCCGCGTGATGCGCAACGTCGGCAAAAACGATCGTCTTGCGTATCACCTCTCTTACCAGCGCCGCGATGGAGACAACGCCGACCCATTCGCCTTCTTTGACACTACCAGCGGTTACGGCATTCAGACCGACCTCACCTGGACTCACAACTTCACGCCCGCCACCATTCTTAATTCGCGCGTGTCCTTCAACCGCAATCGCAACGAGACCACCCCGTATTTCGCTTACGGCACGGACATCGCCACAGAGCTGGGCATCGCGGGCACATCGTCGAATCCGGTGGATTACGGCCCGCCTAACTTGAACTTCACCAACTTCGGCGCGCTCAGCGACGCCAATCCGTCACTGACCCGCAACCAGAATCAAAACCTGACGGAGAGTGTGGTGCTCGCGCGCGGTAAGCATACAGTCACGCTGGGTTTGCAGTATGGCCGCAACGACATGAGCACCGAGACCCAGCAGAACGGCCGCGGCACGTTCAACTTCACCGGCCAGGCCACCAGCGAATTGGGATCCAACGGTTTGCCTGTCCAGGGTACGGGCTTCGATTTCGCCGATTATCTGCTCGGTCTGCCGCAATCCGCCTCCATTCAATACAGCCCGGCGATGTACTTCACGCAGAATACCTGGAACGCGTTCGCCGTGGACGACTGGAAGCTCAGCGCGAATCTCACGCTGAACCTCGGCTTGCGTTGGGAGTTCTTCGCCCCCCTCCAGGAAAAATATAACGAGATGGCCAACCTGGATGTCGCGCCCGGATTCGCTGACGTGGCGGTGGTCTCGCCGGTTGTAGCGGGCCCATACTCGGGCCAGTTTCCGGCCGGCCTGATTAATCCCGACTACCGGAATTTTTCGCCGCGCATCGGCCTGGCCTGGAAGGTGCCTTTCATCAAGCGGTCCACCATCGTGCGCGCGGGCTACGGGCTTTATTACAACGGGCAGGCTTACATCCCGTTCGCTCTGAAGCTGGCGCAGCAGCCGCAGCCGGCGGGGCAGCCCGCATTCGCGGTATCGGAAAGTGTGAACACCAGCGCCGCCAATCCGCTGACGATCGCCGATGGCTTGGTCTCCGTGTCTCCCGAGGCGATCACCAATACCTTCGCCGTCGACCGCTTCTACCGCACTCCCTACGCGCAAACCTGGAACCTCACGATTCAGCATGACCTCGGAAAAGGTTTCTTCATGGAAGTGGGCTACCTGGGGACGAAGGGCACACGGCTGGATGTGCTGATGCTGCCGAATGAGGGGGCATCCGCGACCGGGAGCCAGCTTGGCAATGCCACGGGGTTCGTTTACGACGCACCCGTGGGCGATTCGAGTTTCAACGCTCTGCAGACGCATTTGATGCGGCGCTTTCGCGGCGGCCTCTCGATGAATGCGCGTTACAACTTTTCGAAGTCGATCGATGACGCCTCCAGCTTCGGCGGCGTAGGCGGGACCGTGGCGCAGAACTGGCTGGATCTGGCCGCCGAGCGCGGCTTATCCAGCTTCAATCGCACGCACGTCTTCACTATGAACTGGGTATACGAGTCGCCGTTCGGCAATCCGAATTCGCGCTACGCCTCAAGCGGCTGGGCCGGACGCGCACTGCGCAATTGGTCGCTCAGCGGCGGCATCACGGCGGAAACCGGGACGCCGCTGACGGCGCGCGTCCTCGGCAATACCGTGGAATTGGCGCAGACCGGCGGCGTGGGCAGCGAGCGCGCCGATGCCACCGGCGAGCCGGTCACCTCCGGACCGGGATTCTTCAACCTGGCGGCGTTTGCGGTGCCGCCTTCGGGCGAATTCGGAAATGCCGGACGCAATACGATTCCGGGCCCGAACCTGGTGTCCGTCAACCTGGCATTCGGCCGGTCGTTCCAGTTCGGCGATACGCGCCGGCGCCTGGAGTTCCGCGCGGAAGCCAATAACGTTTTGAATCAGGTCAACTATACGAATTTCGGCACGGTCGTGAATGCCACCAACTACGGCGTTCCCACCGCCGCCTCCGGCATGCGCACGCTAGACATTGTGATGAGGTTCCGGTTTTGAGATACCTGGCAATTGTTTTGACGGCGGCCCTGCTGGCCGGCCAATTGAGCTCGCAGCAGATGCCCACGTTTTCCACCACGGCTAACGTAGTCGTAGTGAACATAACGGTGACCAGCCGCGACGGCAAGGCCATCGGCAACCTCAGCAAGGACGACTTCCTGGTGTACGAGGACGGCAAACTGCAGACCCTGCAGAGCTGCGAGTTGCAGAAGCTCGACAGCCAGCCGCTCAAGCCAATCGCGCCGCCGGCGAAGGCTCTCGAAACGCGCGAGGCTCCCAAACCAGCCGCGCCCGCCAGGCCCGCTCCGGAAACGCCGCCAGCCAAGCCGGACCCGCGCGATCACCGCCTGATCGTCATGCTCTTCGATGCTTCGTCCATGCAGCCGCAGGAGCAGATCCGCGCGGAGGATGCCGCCATCAAGTTCCTCAGCACCCAGATGACCGCCAGCGACCTGGTCTCGATCATGGTCTTCGGCAGCGAATTGAAAACGTTGCTCGACTTCACCGCGGACCGCGACCAGTTGATTTCGGCGCTACGCGCCTTCCACACGGGCGAGGCCAGCGAGCTTTCGACGATGGCGGACACGGGCGCCGACACACAGGATATCAGCGGCTCGTTTGTGGCCGACGAAACCGAATTCAACATCTTCAATTCCGACCGCAAGCTGGCTGCGCTGGAAGACGCCGCCCGCCGTCTGGCTCGCTATCCGGAGAAGAAGGCGCTGGTGTATATCTCGAGCGGCATCCAGAAAACCGGCGTCGACAATCAGTCGCAGCTTCAGGCCACCGTGAACGCCGCCATCCGCGCGAACGTGGCGTTTTATCCGATCGATGCGCGCGGCCTGATGGCCACGCCGCCTGGAGGAGACGCCAGCCAGGCGGCATCTGCGGGATCGAACATGTACAGCGGTTCGGCGCAGCAGTCGCTGATGGATAATTTCCACAACACACAGGAGACCCTGGATACGCTGGCGGCCGATACGGGCGGCAAAGCCCTGCTCGATTCGAACGATCTGACCCTCGGCATGTCGCAGGTGCAGAAAGATATCAGCAGCTACTACATGCTGACCTATTCCAGCACCAACGCCGCCGAGGATGGCAAGTACCGCCGCATCACCGTGAAGCTGGCGCCGAAGTTCGCCGAATTGCGCGCCAGGCTCGATTACCGCCAGGGCTACTACGCGCCCACCACCTTCGCCAAGATGTCCGGGACCAATAAAGAAGCGCAGTTGCAGGAAGCGCTCCAAAGCGAGAATCCGGTGACCGATCTGCCGATCGCGGTGGAAGTGGATTATTTCCGGCTGGCCAAGAACAAGTACTTCGTGCCGGTTTCCGTTCGCATCCCCGGCTCGGCTCTGGCGTTCCACAGCAAGGGAGCCAAGTCCGCCACCGAGCTCGATTTCATCGGAGAGATTCGCGATCCGCGCGGCCGCGAAGGTTCGGTGGTGCGCGACACGATTCCGGTGAAGGTCGCCTCGACGACGGCGGGCGAAGTGGTGCGCAAGCAGATCCAGTATGACACCGGTTTCACGCTGGGTCCCGGCAAATACACTTTGAAGTTTGTCGCGCGCGAAAACGGTGAAGGCAAGACCGGCACCTTCGAAGCGCCGTTCGTGGTGCCGGACCTCAGCTCGGGAAGCGCCATGCGTCTCAGTTCGGTGATTCTCAGCAACCAGGTGCAATCCGTGAAGGAGCAGATTGCCGGCGCGAAGAACAGCAAGAAACTGGTGGCCGAGGATCCGCTGGTGGATGCCGAGGGCGACAAGATCATGCCCAACGTGACACATGTGTTCCGGCCGGGGCAGAAGCTGTCGGTTTATCTGGAACTCTACGATCCCGGCACGATTCAGTTGCCCGCGCAGTTCCAGGCACAGGGACAAAACGCCGCGTTGGCCAGCGTGACGGCCAGCGTGGCCTTCTACCAGGGCGACAAAAAGGTGCTGGAGACGCCCGCCATACGGGTGAATCGCCTGAACCCCAAGCGCCCCGGCGTCGCGCCGCTGCGGCTGCAGACGCTGCTCAACGGTCTGCCTGCCGGCCGGTATGAGTGCCAGGTCAACGTGATCGATCAGGCCGGTCACAAGTTTGCCTTTCCGCGCAACGAGATCGTGATCCTGGCGGCCGAGCCGGACGCCAAGCCGGCCGCATGAAATTCCGGGTCGGGTTTATAGGAAAATAGCGTTATGAGGTTCTGCCGTCTCGCCGCCGTACTTGTGATGGGGTTGCCATTGTGTGCCGCGGCCGGCTTCACGGTGGAACAAATCAAGGCGTTCATTGAATCCGCCATTCAGCTCAAGAATCCGGACAAGGAAGTCGCGCAAACGCTGCGTTCGATGAAGCTGTCCGAGCGGCTGGATCTGGACCTGGTCGAAAAGCTGCAAGGCGAGGGTGCCGGCCCGAAGACCGTCGCGGCGCTGAAGGAACTGGCTACCGAATCCGCCACCCTGCCGGTAGCCGCGCCGCCTCCGCCCAAGCCCGTTTATGTTCCGCCGCCTCCGCCGCCGGCCGACGAACAAGCGAAGCTGCTCGAAGAGGTGCGGGACTACGCCATCAATTACACGCACACCCTTCCGGACTTCATCTGCCTGGAGCAGACTCGCCAGTACGTGGACACCACCGGCCGCGACAACTGGCGGCTGTCAGGCATCATCTCGGCGCGCCTCACTTACTTCAATCAGAAGGAAGATTACAAGCTCATCTCTCTGAACGATCAATTGGTCACCGATAAGTCTTACACCCAAGCCGGTGGCGCTTTGTCGATGGGCGACTTCGGCACGACCATGCGCGAAATCTTCCAGGCCGCTAGCCACACGCAGTTGGAATGGGAGCGCTGGGGCAAGCTGCGCGGGCGCATCGCGCATGTTTTTCAGTACCGCGTGCCACTCGAATATTCGCAGTGGTCGATCGAGTATCAAGGCGAAAACAAAGACGACTCGCAGCGGATCTTATCCGGCTATCATGGCGAGGTTTTCGTCGATAAAGAGTTTCACACCATCGTCCGCATCACGCAGGTGGCCGAGGGCCTGCCCCCAACCTTCCCCGTGCAGTCGGCCCAGGAGACCCTGGACTACGACTTCACCAAGATTGGCGATAGCGAGTTCTTCCTGCCGCTGGTCGCCAACATGCGCATGCGTGCGGGCAGAATCTGGAGCAAGAACGTAAAAGAATTCCGCCTTTACCGCAAGTTCTCGGCCGATTCGGTCATCAAGTTCGACGATAAAGACCTGCCGCCTCTGCCGGACGACAAGACCAAGGAAGAGCCTCCTCAGCCACAACCGCACCAGTGAAGTTCTGGCAAGGCATCCTTCGGTTTCAAGCCGAAAAAATATCTCCGTGGATCGCGTTCCGCAACACGCTGGGCGTCGCGCTGCCGCTGGCGGCCGGCGCCCTGCGAGGCGACTTGGCGCCCGCGCTGATCGCCGCCATCGGCGCGCTGAACGTTTCTTATTCCGATAGCCACGAGCCCTACGTCGAGCGCGCGCGGCGCATGCTGGCGGCCTGCGCGCTTGTGGGATTAGCCGTGTTTGCCGGCGCCATCTGCGGCGACCATCATCTGCTGGCCGTTCCGGTGACGGGCGCCTGGGCTTTCGCCACCGGCATGCTGGTGGCGCTGAGCACCACCGCCGCCGATCTCGGCATCATGAGCCTGGTGACGCTGGTAGTGTTCACTGCCCGGCCGTTGCCTCCGGAATCCGCCGCCTTTTCGGGCCTGTTGGCGCTGAGCGGCGGATTGCTGCAAACTGTCCTCGCGCTGGCATTCTGGCCAATCCGCCGCTATGTCCCCGAACGCCGCGCGCTGGCCGCCTTGTATGCCGAACTGGCGCGCACGGCCGTGGCCGGTGTCGATTCTCATCAGGCGCCTCCCGCCAGCGCCCAAAGCACACAAGCGCAGGCCGCACTCGCTCCGCTGGCGGGTGATTATTCGATCGAGGGCGAGCGTTACCGTTCGCTGCTGAGCCAGGCCGAGCGCATCCGCCTGGGAGTGTTCGCCCTGAGCCGCCTTCGCGGCCAGGACCCGCGCGACGCCATCCTCGAGCGGTACCGCGAAATCACCGCACGCGCACTGCGGGCCGTCGGCGACGTGTTGCTCGCCGGAAAATCGGCTAGTCCGGCGCCCGCCGAGTTGGAGGCGCTGGAAACGCTCGCCGAAGAACTACGCTCTGCCGCGGGCGCCGCGCCGGACGCACGCCGGCAAGTCGATGCGCTTAACGGCCAGTTACGTGCCGCGTTCGAATTGGCGGCGCACGCGACGGCGGCAGGTGAATTGGCCTTCGCGCGCGAGGAAACTCGCCGGCCCTGGCGTTTGCGTCTCGCCGGCACATTCGCCACCTTGCGCGCCAACCTGAGCCTGCAATCGTCCGCATTCCGGCACGCGATTCGCCTGGCGGTCTGCGTCACCATCGGCGACGCGGTGGGCCGCAGCTTCGAACTGCACCGCTCGTATTGGCTACCGATGACCGTGGCCATCGTACTGAAGCCGGACTTTGCGTCAACCTTCAGCCGCGGCGTGCTGCGCCTGGCCGGGACCTTTGCCGGACTGGTATTCGCCACGGCGCTGTATCACGTGCTGCCCGCCACAGCCCTGGCCCAGATCGCCGCTATTGCCGCGCTGATGTTCGTGCTGCGCTGCTGGGGACCGGCCAACTACGGCATTTTCGTCACTGCCGTGACCGGCATAATCGTGCTGCTGATCGCCATGGCCGGCGTGTCCCCGCGGGACGCCGTCATCGCGCGCGGCTGGAACACCGGAGCCGGCGGCGCCATCGCCTTGCTGGCATACTGGCTATGGCCCACCCGCGAGCGTGTGCTTATCCGCGTGGAGATGGCCAATATGCTGGACGCTTATCGCGATTACTTCCGCGCGATTCGCGACAGCTACACGCAACCGGACGTGGCTTTCGAAGCTCCACTCGATCGCACGCGCGCCGCGGCCCGCCGCGCCCGTTCGAACCTGGAAGCTTCCGTCGACCGGCTACGCGCGGAACCCGGAACAATCGTGCAGACGATGACTGCACTCACCGCCATGATGGCCAGTTCGCATCGCCTGATCCATGCCATCATGGCGCTCGAAGCCGGACTGCGCAGCAGCCAAGCGGCGCCCGCGCGGCAGGCGTTCCGGCGCTTTGCGAATGATGTGGAGTTGACGCTGCATTCTTTGGCCGCGGCTTTGCGGGGCTCGCCGCTCGCGCGCGCCGATCTTCCTGATTTGCGCGAAGATCACCACGCCCTCGCGCATTCCGGCGATCCGGCGACGGAACGCTACGCACTCGTGAACGCGGAGACGGACCGGCTCACCAACAGCTTGAACACCCTGGCCGAGCAGTTGCTTCCCTGGCTGGAGCCGGGCGCGTCCGGCTACTTCGGGTGAAGCGCCATCTTCTTTTCGAGAGCGGCCATGAGGCGCGACTCGATTTCCGGCGCGATGGGATGCGGCTCCATCCCCTTGTAGATGCTGATGGTTCGTTTGGTAGTATCGCAGACCACCCAGCAGTTGGGGCACTCCGTGATGTGCTGTTCCAACTTGGCCCGGATTTCCGCGTCGACGTTCTCGTCCAGGTAGTCGCTGAGTTCTTGCAAGAACTCCTTACAGGTAAGCAAAGGCGTCATCTCCCTTATGCTTGAAGAAACGGGTTAACTTGTCACGAAGCTGCAGGCGGGCCCGCAGCAGCCGGCTCTTCACCGCCGGGACTGACAAGTTGAGCGCCTCGGCGGTTTCCTCCGTGGAGAGCTCCTCCATGTCCCGCAGCACGAAAACTGCGCGGTATGGCGGCGCCAGGCTATCCACGGCGGAAGCCAGGATCTCGTTGATCTCCTCGCGGGAGTAGCGTTCTTCCGGGTCCTCGTCCCAGGCGGCAATCTCCCGCGCTACGGTATCTTCGCCGGTATCGATGGTTTCGTCGATCGATACGGATTTGTCGGTCTTGCGCTTGCGTAACTTCATCAACGCCTGGTTGACGGCAATGCGCACGATCCAGGTATAAAACTTCGAATTGCCCTGGAACTGATCGAGGTGCTCATATGCTTTGAGGAAGGTCTCCTGCAACACATCCTCGGCATCTTCGCGGTTTTGCGTGATATGCATGGCCAGGCGGAAGATCTTGCCTTCGTAACGGCGCACCAATTCCGAGAAAGCCTTCACATCGCCTTCGCGAGCCTGGAGGACTACCGCGGTTTCGTCAATAATAGGGCTGGTAGCTGGCATCCGTTATTTCTAGTATCGCACGGGCCTGCTCGGGACGCGGCTCTGCCCGTAACCGGGATCAAATTACTCCCGATTGCCCAAGTAGCCTTGACCGGCCCGGAGGACCGGAGAAATCTTCTCGAATCCTGTCCAGGGGCAGAAGCTCGATGAAATGGGAGCAGCGCAATTGTCGCATCCGTGTTTTTTCCATAATCCGCGCGTTTCAGTACAGCGCCGTCCGTCCCGAATCCACGGCCCGCGCCACGCCATCGCGGGCGTGTGGAATCAACTCCCGCAGATCCGACGGCAAGACGCCCGGCTGAACTCCAACTGACACTGCCGCGCGCGTCTTTGGTTTTCGCCGCCTTACGCCTTGATATCGTCTTGGGCGAAATCCCACTCCACCAGCCGGTGCTGACTCGCCGACTGATTGATCATGTGCGCGCAGGCCGCCGCATGATGTCCGGCTGTGGCGTCCTCCCAATAAGGCTTCCGGCTGCGCACCGAATCGAAGAAGTGGCCGAAGTGCGCGAAAGTCGGCTCGGGACCTTCGTCCTTGAAATGTTCCGGCTGCTTGCGGGGCCGCTTGGCGGGCTCGATCTCGGTGGCGATGACCTTGGGTTCCTTATAGTAGGCGTCTTCGAGCGCCTGCGCCCAGGAGTCCACAATCCAGCGATTGTCCTCGACCGGGTTCTCGGGGTAGAACACCAGCCCATCGCCGCCGATGGTCAGGCTGCCTTCGGTGCCGAGCACCTGGAATGCGCCCTCGGCGTTCAGTTCATTGTTGAACGACGAGCTGAGGTTCACGGTGAAGCCTTCCGGATACTCGAGAATCGCGTTGAGCGTGTCGGGCACGTCACGGCTCTCCTTCCAGCGATAGAGTTCGCCCATCGCCATCACCCGCGCCGGCGCTTTGGCATCCATCAGGAAGTGGATCGTAGTGCAGAGGTGCACGAACAGATCGGTGGCGATCCCGCCCGAGTATTCCTGATAGCAGCGCCAGCGGAAAAACCGCTCCGGGCTGAACGAACGCTCCGGGCCGGTCCCTTCGAACATCGGCCAATTCACCGTTTCAGGCGACGCATCGGGCGGAATCGGATAGATCCACGCGCCCGAGGCGGTGTTGCGGTTGTAGGCTGCGCGAATCATGGTGATGCGGCCCAGCTTGCCGGCCTTGATCATATCCTTCGCCTTGCGCTCGAGATCGGAGCTGACGCCCTGGCTGCCCACCTGCATCATGCGCTCGTTGGTGCGCGCGGCCGCGATGATTTCCAGACCCTCGGAAGAGCGGTAGGTCATGGGCTTCTCGCAATACACGTCCTTGCGCGCGGCGAGCGAGTGTACGATGGCGGTCTTGTGCAGATGATCGGGAATCGCGATCACCACCGCGTCGATGGATTTTTCCGCCAGCAGTTCCTGGTGCGTCGGATAAATCTTCGCCCGGCCCTTGGTGCGGCTCAGCGCGCGTTCGCGGCGGCCTTTGTAGCCGTCGACGATGCCCACGATCTCGGCCTGCGGATGCTGCTGGAGCGAGTCCATAAGCTCCTGGCCGCGCGCGCCGGCGCCGATGATGCCCACTTCGATGCGGTCGTTCGGCGCGGGCCGGGCGGTAGCTGTGGTCGCGGCGAGCAGAGCGCCGGCTTGCAGTAAACTGCGGCGAGTCATTTCCATGCCTGATCTCCAGGCCCGATTATAACTGCGGTACAGGCACTTCCGCCGGAACCAGCGCCTGCGCGACGCGCAGAATCAAGGCTTCGGCGAACGGCGGGCCGATGATCTGCAGCCCGATGGGCAAGCCACGGCGATCGCTCCCGTACGGGATCGAGACCGCCGGCAATCCCAGCAAATTGATGCCCCGAACCAGGCGCGTGGCCGCCAGGCGCACATCTTCGTTTTCGCCCGCGATGGTGGTCGTGGTCTCGCCGATGCGCGGCGCCGTTGTGGGCGTTGTGGGCGTGAACAGACAATCGACCCGCGTCCACAAGGCCGCGAACTCGCGCTGCATCACGCGCCGCAAGCGCTGCGCGTTGATGTAGTCAGGGGCCGGAAGCAGACGCCCCTGATCGAGTAGAGCCAGCACGTCCGCGCCGAATTGGTCGCGCTTTTCGAGATGCGGCTCGAGCGCCGCCGAAGCTTCGCCCAGCAGAATCGTGCGCGCCACGGTGTTAATGGCGTGGATGTCCGGCACGCGCAGCGGTACGATCTCGCCGCCGTGAGACTCCGCGGTACCCAAAGCGCGCCGGACGGCCGCATTCACCTCGGGGTCCAGCCGCTCGAAGTAGAAATTCTCCGGCAAGCCGATGCGCAGGCCGCGAATCGAAGGCTCCATATCCGGCACGTAATTCTCGACCGGCCGGCGCGAAGACGAGCCATCCTGAGGATCATATCCGGCGATGGCGTTCAGCACCGCGCCCGCATCCCGTACCGAACGGGTGAGCGGCCCTACATGATCGAGTGAAAAACCGAGCGGCATGGCGCCGTACCGGCTCACGCGGCCGTAAGTGGGCTTGAGTCCGACGACGCCGCAGAAGGATGCCGGAATGCGAATCGACCCGCCCGTGTCGCTGCCCATCGCCATGAAGGCCATTCCCGCGGCGACGGCGGCGCCCGATCCGCCGCTCGATCCGCCCGGGATGCGATCGCGGTCCCACGGATTGCGCACCGCGCCGAAATGTGGATTGCTGGAGGTGATGCCGTAGGCCAGCTCATGCATGCCGGTCTTGCCAATGAGCACGGCGCCGGCGCTGCGCAGACGCGCGACTACCGTCGCATCGTATTCCGGCACATAGGCGGCGAAGATCTTCGAGCCGGCCGTGGTGCGCACCCCCTTCGTCCAGAAGAGATCCTTGAACGCGACGGGAATCCCGTGCAAAGGGCCGCGGCCCGCGCCACGCGCCAGTTCCCCATCGGCGGTGTGAGCCTCGGCGCGTGCAGCATCCGCCACGACCAGTTGCATGGCGTTGGTGGCGGGATTCAATCGTTCGATTGCGGCAAGTGCCGCGGCGGTCAATTCGGCCGACGAGACTTCACCGCGCCGCAATGCGGAAGCCGCTTCAAGCAGGGTCACGCGGCATCCTCCGGCGCGGCGCGAAACACCGGCGCGGGATCGGTCTCCGGCTGCAGCGTGCGGACCAACGGACGAAAGTTCTGCTCCAGTCCGTCAAGCGTTTGTGCGATGCGGTCCAGGCCCTCTTCTGAAATACCCATCCCGCTAGCTTTGGCGATCTTTTTCCAATCTTTCGACATTTTGACTCTCCATGCGCGCAGCCCACTCCGCCGTCGCAAGCACGATCATGGCGGAAACAAAGGCCCAGATGAGTATGGTAGCGGAATTATGGAAGACGCCGTATTCGCGGTCGAGACGGGCACTCACGAGAGGCCAGATCAGCAGGAACACATACTTCATCGCCTCCAGGATGAGCCCCGTCAGAATGGCCACCGGTGCTACCCGCCCGGGCCGGATGCGGCAGTTGGGCAGCAGCCAGTAGATCAGGAAGAGCACCAGGATGCCCACCGGCACGGCCGCCACTTTGAAGATCAGCAGCCTGGCCCACAATTCCAGCCGGGCGTGCGGACCGGCCATGCTGCCGGCCCACTCGGCATTCAAGCCCGTGAGGATCAGCGACAGCAAGGCCAGCGCGCCGCACAGAAAAATCATCCCCAGGCTGACCAGTTGATTTCTGAAGTACGACCGGTTGCGGGCCGCGCCCCAGGCCCGATTCAGCGCCACCTCGAGCGGCTCGAACACGCCATTCGCCGTAATCAGCAACAGCAGCATAGCGACCGGCTGGAACGGTCCGCGCGCGGGCAGATTGCGCTTCACGAACGCGCCCAGGTCACCGGGAAGATAATCGTTCAGTGCCAGATAAATCGCGCTGACCGCGGCCGGCCAATGCAGCACGTCCCGGCAGAACGAAAGCATCACGATCAGGAAGGGGTAGAAGGACAGCAGCGCGCTGGCGGCCATCGCCAGCGCGTACACGTGCACCTCCGTCTGCATGCAGTAGTGCGCCGTCATCCGGCACGCTGCAATACTCCGGGACCAGCGGCTGCGCGGTTCGGGAGTAGAGAAAATCGTGGCCAAAAACTTAGCTTACGTCATCTGCGCAGGGCCCCGCTCTCCGGCGCGTGAGAGCCGGGTCTCAGTCGTGATGCCCGCTGGGCAGATCGCAGGCGATCGCACAAATGGAAAACGCAAGCCGAAACACTCACGGCCACCAGTTGCGTACTTTGATGGAGGCCGCGTAGAAGCGCGGGTCGCCCCGTCTTGCGCGTGTTACTTAAGACTGCCAGGCCCCGGGTGATCCGCGGCACACAGGTTAAACCACTACCGTTGCTTCCTTCCGGACCTGGCGGGGTTCGCGGCCGCCTGTCGCACGGAGCCCGAGACCTGACAATTTATTATCGTAGCACGCAGTCCCTTGTTATCCTCGTAACGATGCTCGATCTCACGCAGCACCCGCACCGGCGCTTCAACCTGTTGAATGGCTCCTGGGTTCTGGTGTCGCCGCATCGTACGCAGCGGCCTTGGCAAGGACAAGTGGAGAAATCGGTTCGCGACCGGCAGCCGGAATATGATCCGGCGTGTTACCTCTGCCCTGGCAACTCGCGCGCCGGCGGAGTGCTCAACCCTCACTATGCGAGCACGTTCGTGTTCGATAACGATTTTGCCGCGCTGTTGCCCGCCACGCCTGCCGAGACCGTGGATCACGGCGGGTTGCTGATCGCCGCGGGCGAACCGGGCATCTGCCGCGTTGCCTGCTTTTCGCCGCGCCACGATCTGACCGTATCGCGTATGCAGGTCGACGAACTGACCCTGGTAGTCGACCTCTGGGCCGCCCAATACATCGAACTGGGCCGCATGCCCGAGATTGGACACGTGCAGATCTTCGAAAATCGCGGCCAGATGATGGGCGCCAGCAATCCGCATCCGCATTGCCAGATCTGGGCCACCCGCAGCGTCCCGACCGAGGTCGCCGCCGAACAGCGCGAGCAATCGGCCTGGCGCGCGCAATGCGGTACGTGCCTGCTGTGCGATTACCTGTCGCTCGAGCGCGGATCCGGCGAACGGCTGGTTTGCGAGAACGACGCCTTCGCGGCGCTGGTGCCCTTCTGGGCGGTCTGGCCCTTCGAGACCATGATCGTGTCGAAGCGTCATCTCGCCGCCATGGATGAACTAACCGCGCCCGAGCGCCGCCTGCTCGCCGACATTCTGCGGCGCGTCACCACGCGCTACGACAATGTCTTCGAAGCGCCTTTCCCTTACACGATGGGATTTCATCAGCGCCCTACCGGCGGCGCCGCGCATCCGGAATGGCACTTCCACGCGCACTTCTATCCGCCCCTGTTGCGCTCCGCAACCATCCGGAAATTCATGGTCGGCTTCGAAATGCTATGTATGCCGCAGCGCGATATCACCGCCGAAAGCGCGGCCGCACGGCTGCGCGACCTGCCGGAAGTTCACTACCTCGACCGCTGACTAAGACCGCACCAGTCCGCCGCTGCGTAGCGCCTGGTTGCCCAAGTGTCCCGCGCGCGCCGAGGTGACTCCGGCGGAAACCGGCGCATTCGGCGTATTGCGCGAGCGGATGCAATCGAGGAAATTCTGCACGTGCTCGATCGCCCCGTCGTGCTCCGATTTCACCTCTTGCGCCACATCCTTCAAATCGGGCAGCTCCGTGTAGTGCGTCTGCTCCGGGTAAATCGCGAACCCGCCGCGATGCAGCCGCATCAGCGCCTTGGTGCCATGCAGAATCAGCCCGCCGCCTTCCAGATATCCCATCAGGCTGCAATCGAAGCTCACCAGGAAGTTGCCCGGATAATGAAACGAGGTGTTGACCGTGTCCTGCCAGTCCCACTCCGGGAACAGATATTTGCCGCCGATCGCTACCGCGTCGGTGGGCGTGTCGTTCGCCATCGACCACTGCACCACGTCCACCCAGTGCAGAAACAAGTCCGTCAGTGAGCCGCCGCCGAAATCGTAGAACCAGCGCCAATTGCGATAGCGCTCCGCATCGAACGGCTGATCCGGCGCCGCGCCCAGAAACATCTTCCAATCGATCTTCGAGCTGTCAATCGGCCGGACCTTGTCGCGTCCCAGCAGATAGTTCTGATACCAGTAAGTGCGAATCAGCGTCACTTGGCCCAATCCGCCGCCCGCGATAATGTCGTGCGCCTGCCGGAAATGCGGCCAACTGCGCTGCTGCATGCCCACCTGCACCACGCGCTTCGATTCGGCGACCGCCTCGATCAGCGGCGCGCCTTCCTCCACGCGATGCGTGACCGGCTTCTCCACATACACGTCCTTGCCGGCGCGCACCGCGTCGATGGTCATCGGCACGTGCCAGTGGTTCGGCGACCCGATCACTACCGCGTCCAGGCCCGGATGTTCCAGCAGCTTGCGATAATCGCCGTATTCGCGTGCTTCGGGCGCCAGCTTTTCGCGCGCCTCCTGGCGATGCAACTCGTTCACATCGCACACCGCCACGACCTGCGCGCCGCCGCCCTTGTTCACCAGGCTCAATATATATTGGCAGCGCCCGCCCGTTCCGATGCCGCCCACCTGCACGCGGTCATTGGCGCCCAAAATGCGCCCATAAGACGCCGCGGTAGCGATAGCCGCGGCTTTGATGAATTGTCGCCGGTCTGTCACGTTCGTTGCTCCTATGCGTTCATGCCTTCCAATTTCCACGGCGGGCGATACGGGCGCACCAGCATCCGGTTGGCTTCGTCGTTGCCGACGAAGCGCTCCGCCTGCCCGTCCCACCGCAGCTTCTGTTGCATCCGCAGCGCGATGTTGCCCAAATGGCACGCAGTCGTCGTGCGGTGGCCGATCTCGATATCCGCCACAGGCAGCTCGCGCGACTTCACACAGCTCAGAAAGTTTTGCACGTGGGGCACGTGCTGCACCGAGGTGGTGCCGCGCCCCGCCGTGCCTTCCAGCTCATAGTACATGCTGATGCCGGTAAGATCATCGAACGCGGCCCGGAACGAAATACCACCCGGCTCGGTGTGACTCTTCATCTGTGGTGTAACTTCATATCCGGCGCGATCCACAAACAGCGTGCCGCGCGTACCGTGAAACTGAATGCCGTAACTTCCAAAAGGTTTGTGGCCCGCATTGCCGTTATGCCCATAAGAGTTATGCATCAGGCAGGTGTAATGTAGCAGGAATCCTGGATACTCCCAAGTTACTTCCTGAGTATCTGGAGTATCCCGGCGGTCATGCACATATAACTTACCGCCCGAAGCAGTCACTGACTGCGGCCGGTCCACACCCATCGCCATGTGAACAATATCCACTAAGTGGACGCCCCAATCTGTAATGCGTCCGCCGCCATAAGCGAAAAACGATCGCCAGTTACCCAGAAAATGCGCCGGATTGAACGGGACCTTGGGCGCCGGCCCCAGCCAGAAATCGTAATCCAGGCCCGCGGGCGGTTCCGAATCCGGAGGCGTGCCGAGTCCCTCGGGCGAACTGGTCTCGTGAATCCAGGCTTGCGCGTAGTGGATCTCGCCCAGCTCCCCGCTGCGCACGATCTCGGCCGCGCGCTGGAAGTGCGATCCGGAGCGCTGCTGCAGCCCCACCTGCACCACGCGCTTGTTGCGCCGCGCCGCCTCCACCATGAGCCGGCCTTCGCGCACCACATTCGATACGGGCTTCTCCACGTACACATCCTTGCCCGCATCGCACGCGCTGACCGTGATCAGCGGATGCCAATGGTCCGGCGTGGCGATGACCACCGCGTCCACCGCATGGTCGTCTAGCACCTTGCGGAAATCCGCATACTTGCGCGCCTTGCCGCCGGTAAGCGCGTGCGCCTTATCGAGGTTGGTCTCGTAGACATCGCACACAGCCACGATCTCGGCTTCGGGCTGCTTCTGAAAATCGGCGAGGTCCATCGACCCCATGCC
>DATKNQ010000221.1:0-4735 GCA_035541265.1 Bryobacteraceae bacterium | reverse complement strand
ACGGAACTGGAGGCCGCGCGGCTGCTGGTGTACAACGCCGCACGTTTGAGGGATGCCGGGATGCCTTTCCAGACCGAGGCCGCCATGGCCAAGTACTACAGCTCGGAGATTGCCGAGAAGGTGGCGTCGAAGGCCATCGAGGTACACGGCGGCGTTGGCATCACGAAGGACTATCCGGTGGAGAAGTTGTATCGGGACGCTAAAATCGGCAGGATCTACGAGGGCACGAGCAACATTCAGTTGCTGACCATTGCCAAGAAGCTCCTGGGCAAGTAGCTGCGCGCGAAACCTCGCGGTTTGTGCCGGCGTCACTAGAAAGAGGGGAAAATGCGTCGAATCGCTGCCTTTGCATTATTCTCTGCCGTATCCCTGGCCGCCTGGGCCGACGGACCGGTAAAACCGGCGGCTGCGACCGGGCCCACGGCGACCAGCACCGCACCAGACGTCAATCCGGAACAGATCATACAGAAGTTTGCCGCCAAGGAAAAGGAGTTCGCCGAAGCGCGCGACAACTATACCTTCCGCCAGACTTCGAAAATTCAGGAGCTGGACGATTCCGGCGCTCCCGTGGGCAAGTGGGAGATTGTGACGGATGTCATCTTCACGCCGGAGGGCAAGCGCAGTGAACACGTGGTGTACGCGCCTGTCTCCACGCTTCAGAACCTGCTGCTCACGCCGGAGGACATGGAGGACCTGCGCAACACGCAGCCCTTCGTTCTCACCACCGACGAGGTTCCGTTGTACGACATTCGCTATCTCGGCAAACAGAACGCCGACGAGATTTCGTGTTACGTTTTTGCCGTCAAGCCCAAGAAGCTGATTCCCGGCAAGCGATTCTTCGAAGGACAGATTTGGGTCGACGATCGCGATCTGCAGATCGTGAAAACCTACGGCAAGGCGGTCGGCTATCAGAAGAAGAGCGACGACCAGCAGTTTCCAATGTTCGAGACGCTGCGCGAGCAGATCGACGGCAAGTACTGGTTCCCCACTTACACGCACGCGGACGATACGTTGCACTTCAAGGATCACGACCAACGCATCCGCATGCTGGTCACTTACAAAGACTATAAGAAGTTCGAAGGTAAGTCGACCATCCATTTCGGCGACGTGATCGACGACAAGTCGCCCGACCCCAACAAGCCGCAGCCGAAGAAACCACAGTAGCTACGCGAAGTCCCCGCTGAAGGCTTTCACCGGGTGGCGCGGATTCGCGGGAACGATGGCGCCTATGCCGGCCGGGCAACTTGCACAAGGCCGTCGATCGTCACTCCGAGTTCACCTTCGAGGATGCTAGCACACCCCGCATGCTACCATCCGGTGGATGGCAAAAATCACTGCAATCAATAACGGGCCGATCCGCATCGAAGGCGAATTCACCATTCACGACGCCGAAGGCAGAGAATTCGGCTTAGCCGGGCGCACGGTCATCTCACTGTGCCGCTGCGGCCAGTCGGCCAACAAGCCGTTTTGCGATGGCTCCCACGCACGCACGGGCTTCCAGGATACATGCGTCGCGCGCGAACTGCCTGCCCCGAAGCCCAAACTCGCGTAGCGCTCTATTGAGATGCCGGCCGCGAGTAGAGATTGATGATCCGCTCGATCGCGCGCCGGCAGGCCGCACAGAAGCCCACTTCATCGCGCGTGAACATGATGCAATCCGCCTGCGGGCGATAGTAGCCGCGCCCTTGGTACATGGCCCCTTCGAACGCTCCTACGGCGTGTCCGTAAGCGCCCGAAGCGAGCAGCGCGGTGTCCTTCTCGCGCTCTTCGCGGAACAGCGCTTCCATCACATCTTCCGGCTGATGTTCCGCGCGAATGTGCCGGCGGCGCGCTTGTATGTCTTTCTCGAGCGATTCAAATTGCTGCTTCGGCCAGGGTGTGGGCAGGGGCGTGCCCGGCCGGATCAATTCACTCCACTTGGCCGCCTGCGGATCGGCCGTGACGTTCGGTTCCCACGGTTCAGGCCGGGCCGTGACTGTTTCGTAGGCAACATCCGAGGTGTAGTATTCATCGGCCAATCCCGCGAAGTGATGGCCGAACTCGTGTACGAAGACATAAGGCGTGAAAGCATTGTCCGCCGACACCGTGGCGTACTGATTGAAGATCCCGCCGCCGCCGTACTTACGATCGTTCACCACGATCTCGATGAATTCATAAGGCGCGGCAGACGCGACTTCGCGCAACCGCTGGTTATCGAGCGCCAGCACGTAACGCTCGCTGCCGAATGCGTCGTAGCTGGCGCCGAGCGGCGATTTACGGTAGACGCCGTCCGACGGCCGGGACACACCGCTATCCGCCGCCGGTGTATCCACCGCCCACACGTTGAAGTCCGCGCGATGCTCCTTGAATGGCGAGGCCGCGAACAGGATGCCGGTCAGACGCCGCGCGTCATTGTGCCAGTTTTCCATCTCGGCGGCGGTGTAGCCGTCGCCCATCAGCAGCAGATCCACTTTGTCCTTCGGCTCGCCGTTCTGCATCACGGCCCAGACCTTCACATCGCGCGGCGGCCCCGAGCGGTCGATCGCCGGGTCAGCCGGATCGATCACGATAGACCAAAGCTCACGAAACGCATTCTGCGCGTCACGCCCTTTGACGATCACTTGCACGGGCGCGGACGGGGCCGGGAAGCGCAGCGACTCGGAAAACTGGCGGCGGATCTCTTTCGCTTCGGGCGTCTCCTGCCACTCGCCGAAGACGCTCGCGAATCCACGCGAATACAGCACACGATTCGTTTTGCGATCGAGCACCTCGAAGCAGTACTTGCCGAGATTCGTGTCGTCGATGGTCCGGTCGAGACGGCCGGGCCAGGGGCCTTCGAGGGAAATGGCGTCGAGCGAAAGCTGCTCTTCGGTGGCGGAGCCTCCGTGGAAATAATCGACGCGCATGGTGCGTGGCTCGGCCGCCATCAGGGTTGCAGCGCTCACCAGAAGCAGGATTGGAAGTCGCAAGTCTCCACTACTGTAACGCACTGAGGAGCGCGCGGTCCTCGGCTTCATAATCGAACGCCGCCGGGCTAAAGGGTGCTGCGTGCGCGCGCTCCCAGGCGACGGTGCGAGCGAGGGCCTCGGCGCGCGGGATGGTTTCGCGATAACCCAGCTCACGCCGGATGCGTTCCGGCGAAGCGGTCCAATTCTGGGCCGTGTTGAAAGGCGGGATCAGGTGCCTGGGGGTGCGATCGCGCGGCAGGGTCAGAATCTGGCCGTGCCAGCCGGCGGCTTCGGCTACGGCGTGCCCCCAATCCGCCCACGATAGCGCATCCGCTTCGGCAACGTTGTAAATGCGTCCGGCGGCAGCCTCGTCTGTCACGGCCAAGGCGATCGCAGCCGCCACATCCTGCACGTAGCCCATGCAGCCCTGCCATGCGGCCCAGCCCTCCTCCAGCAGGATCGCCTCGCGGCCGTCGTCCATGCGCTTCAGAAACGGGAAAAAGCGATGCAGCGGATCGCCGGGACCATAGACCTGCGGCAGGCGCAGAATCGTCGCATGCAGATCGGGCGCGCTGCGCACCACCCGTTCCACGGCGATCTTCTCATAGTCCGATGTCACCCAGTCGAATGGAATGGACCCGAGCGGGCGGTTCTTGTAGGGATGGAGGACGGTGCGCAGCGGCGAGTCTTCCGTCAGCGGAACCGGTTCGAGAGGGCCGGGAGCGAGGCCTAGGGCGATCTGGTATGAACGATACACGTCCATGCTGCTGGTAGTGACCAGCCGCCGCGCGACGCCCAGAAACGCATCCACTACCGCCTGCGCCTGCCGCGCATCGCCCGCGATCATGTCGAGCACGACATCCGGCGGCGCATCGCGGAACCAGCTCGCGTGCGGGGCCAGATCGCCGCGATCGCCGATTAACTGGCGCGCGGATGCCGCCAGCTGCGGCTCGTGCCTGCCGCGGTGCAGAATCGTCAACTCGTGTTCCGCCGCGAGACGCGGGACCACGTACGAGCCGATGAATCCGGTGCCGCCGATGACCAGGATGCGCATGGCTATTGGCTATGGAACGGGTTGAAGTCGGTGCCCCGGTCGAATACGTCGACCCCTTCCAGCCGCTTCAGCGAGTTCACGATCCAGTATGTCGCGGGCGTCGCGGCGATTTCGTAGAGCACCTTGGCCAGGTACCCTGACAGAATCAGGTTCGCGATCAATCCAACGCTGATGCTGCCGCCGAAGGTGAGCACCGTTACGACGAAGGTGTCCACGGCCTGGCCGACTACTGTCGAGCCGACTGTGCGCGTCCACAGATACCGGCCATTCGTCACCAGCTTCATCTGCGCCATCACGTAGGAATTGGCGAACTCGCCGCACCAGAAAGCTACCAGGCTGGAGGCAATGATGCGCGGCACGAAGTTGAAGACCTTGGCGAAAGCCGCCTGACCGTCCCAGCCGGATGCCGCCGGAAGCATCACGGTGACCACTCCCATGACGGCCAGCAACGCCGAAGCGAAGAATCCGATCCAGATGGCGCGGCGCGAAGCGCCGTAACCGTAGACCTCGGTGAAGATGTCGCCGAAGATGTAGGTGATCGGGAAGAAGAGCATCGCGCCGCTGAAGCGAAACGGCCCCACCGCCGTGATCTTCTGTCCCACCAAGTTCGAGGTCAGCAGGATGACGACGAACGTGTGGACCAGCAGATCGTAGTAGCGGTAGCGCTCGCTGTTCATCCTGCGGACCGCCGCTCCCATTGCACGGAATGATCGGAGGTGACGGCGCGCGTCTCGGCGGGGGAATCGGTGCGGAA
>DATKNQ010000220.1:0-18150 GCA_035541265.1 Bryobacteraceae bacterium | reverse complement strand
GGCCACCGGAGCGGGCCTCAGGTTCAATCGCGAGCAGATACGCTCCTCGGCTTCCGGACCGATATGCGCAAACGTTCCGACGGCGCCCGAAATCTTGCCGACGCGCAGATCCTCGGCGGCCGCCTGCAGGCGAGCCAAGTTGCGGCCGGACTCGCCGTACCAGATCGCCAGCTTCAGCCCGAAGGTGATCGGCTCGGCATGCACGCCATGCGTACGGCCGATCTGCACTGTGTCTTTGAATTCGAGGGCGCGGCGCTTCAGCACGGCCTGCAGCTTCTCGAGCCCGGCCAGCAGGATGTTGCACGCCTCGCGGATCTGCAGCGCCTGCGCCGTATCCACCACATCGTTCGAGGTGAGCCCGTAGTGCAGCCAGCGCGATGCTTCGGCGTGTCCCGCGGCTTTCATGCTCTCGGCCACCGCCGTGGTGAAGGCGATCACGTCGTGCTTCACTTCCTTCTCGATTTCGAGGATACGCGCGGTATTGAAGCTGGCATGCGCCCGCAGCAAACGCGCGGCTTCGGCCGGCACGACCCCCATATCGGCAAGCGCCTCAGAGGCCGCCAGTTCGACTTCCAGCCACTGCCGGAATTTGTTCTCATCGGTCCAGATGCGGCCCATCTCGGGCCGTGTGTAACGCGCGATCAAAACTGAAATACCTCCGTGGGGTGCGACTGGCTGGCGATTTCGAGCGGCGTCGAGAGGCCGCGGCGTTCGAGCGCCTGGGTCGCCATCAAGCGCACAATTTCGGGATGATTGTTGTTTTCGCTCAGGTGCCCGAGAACCAGCCGCGCCGGCGAGCCATCGAAATCGTGCAGCAGAAAATCGCTGGTCAGGTCGTTTGAAAGATGCCCGACGCGGCTCATCACGCGCTGCTTTACGGACCACGGATATGGGCCCACCTTGAGCATCTCCACATCGTGATTCGATTCGAGCAGCATCAGATTCGCGCGGCGCAGGTGGAACTTGACGGACTCGGGCAGGTAGCCGAGATCCGTGGCCACCGCGATCTTGATGCCCTCGGCATGGAAACAGAAACCCACCGGATCGATGGCATCGTGCGGAATCGAGAAGCTCTCCACATCGATATCGCCGACCGTGAAGCTCGCGCCTGCCTGGAAACATTCGAGCGGCGGCGTATCGGGGTCCCACACGATGGCGGGCGCGGTCAGCTTGCTGATGTAGACGGGCAGACGCAGACGGCGCGCCAGCCGTGCGAGTCCGGCGACATGATCGGAATGCTCGTGCGTGACCAGGATGGCGCTGAGCGGCTCGGCCTGCTCGCCGATGGATTCCAGGCGCTTCGCCAGAGTCCTCAGGCTCAGGCCCGCATCCACCAGAATGCGTGTGCGATCGGTCGCGAGCAGCGCGCAATTGCCGGAGCTGCCGCTGGCGAGCACGCAGAATTTGACGATGGAGCGCCTCCCGAGAAACTCCAGGATAACAGCATGGCGGCGCCCTTGATACTCTGGACTGGATGAAAGTCGCACGCATCCATCAACACGGCGGGCCGGAAGTGCTGGCCTACGAAGACGCGCCCGAACCGCAGATCAAAGCAAACGAAATCCTGCTGCGCGTACGCGCCTGCGCGCTCAATCACCTCGATCTTTTTGTGCGCGGCGGCATCCCTGGCATGAAGTTCGACATGCCGCACATCCTGGGCAGCGACATCGCGGGCGAGGTCGTGGCGGTGGGCGAATTGTGCGAGCGCGTGCAGCCGGGCTGGCGCGTGCTGCTCGCGCCGGGCTTGAGTTGCCGGCAATGCGCGCAGTGTGTCTCCGGGCACGACAATCTGTGCCGCCGCTACACCATGTTCGGCTATCGCGCCGATGGCGGCAACGCCGAGTATCTCGCGGCGCCGGAATACAGCGCGATCCAGATTCCGGACACGATCGATTTCGAGAAAGCCGCGGCCGTGCCGCTGGTGTTTCTCACCGCGTGGCACATGCTGATGGTGCGCGCGGATCTGCAGCCTGGCGAAGACGTGCTGGTGCTGGCGGCCTCGAGCGGCGTGGGGTCGGCCGCCATCCAAATTGCGAAGATGTTCCATTGCCGCGTGATCGCCACGGCGGGCGGCGAAGAGAAGCTGGCCAAGGCGCGCGAACTGGGCGCCGATCACGTGATCGATCATTACCGGCAGGATATTTCGGCTGAAGTGCGCAAGCTGACCAACAAGCGCGGCGTCGACGTGGTGGTCGAGCACGTGGGCATGGCCACCTGGCAAAAGAGCATGGAATCGCTCTCGCCCGCCGGCCGCCTGGTGACGTGCGGCGCCACCACCGGATTCGACGCCAAGGTGGATCTGCGCTTCCTGTTCAGCCGCCAGCTTTCGCTGCTCGGCTCGTTCATGGGCACCATGGGCGAACTGCACCGCGTGCTGCAATTCGTCTTTCGCGGCCGGTTGAAGCCGGTGATCGACCGCGTCTATCCGTTGTCTGAGATCCGCGCCGCGCACGCGCGGCTGGAGAACAAAGAGCAGTTCGGCAAGGTTGTGGTGGTGCCGTAGCACCACCGGAATTGCCTGCATACCGATCGCACCATGCACGGCCCCTATAATGGTGATTAATCCGATGTCGGGGCCCTCGATTGTTATTAGTGCGACCTTCACGGCAGATGCCATCGAACCGGTGCTGTCCTTTTGGATGCGCGAGCTGGATTACGACTTCGGCATCCAGATAGCTCCCTATAATCAGGTGTTCCAGCTCCTGCTCGATCCCGCGGGAGCGCTGGCCGCCAATCGCGGCGGCGTCAACGTGCTGCTGGTGCGCTTTGAAGATTGGGCGCACGCGCAGGATCTGGCGCGCCTGGAAGCTGACATTCGCCACTTCACCGAGAGCCTGCGGCATGCAGCGGAATCGTTTCCCGCACCGCTGCTGGTGGCGATTTGTCCGGCATCTCCCGGCTTCGACGCCCCTTTCCAAAGCCGCATGGAGGAGATCGTCGCTTCGGCGGCTGCGGGTACGAATGCCGTATATGTAATCAGGCCGCGCGAGATCGAAGCGCTTTATCCCGTCGCGCAGCCGCACGATCCGCTGGGCGACAAGCTGGGCCACATCCCTTACACCTCCGCGTATTTTACGGCACTCGGGACGATGATCGCGCGCAAGATCCACGCGCTGCGCACGCCGCTCTACAAGGTGATCGCGCTCGATTGCGACGATACCCTCTGGCGCGGCATCTGCGGCGAGGATGGGCCGCAAGGCGTGGTTGTCGACCCGCCGCGCCAGGCGCTGCAGGAGTTCATGCTGGCACAGCACGCGCAGGGTATGCTGTTGACGCTGTGCAGCAAGAACAATGTGGAAGACGTGCTCGATACGTTCCGGCTGCATCCTGAAATGCGGCTGCGCATGGAGCATTTCGCCGCCTGGCGCATCAATTGGTCTGCGAAGCCGGCCAGCCTGGCCGCGCTCGCCGAGGAACTGGATCTCGGACTCGATAGTTTCATCCTGGTGGACGACAATCCGCGCGAGTGCCGCGAGGTGGAGGCGGCGCATCCGCAGGTGCTGAGTCTGACCCTGCCGCCGAACGAAGAAGAGATTCCGGAGTTCCTGCGCCACGTATGGGCGTTCGATCGCCTGCGGGTCACGGAGGAAGATCGCGCGCGCCCGGCGCTTTATGCTCAGGAACGCGAGCGCCAGCACGCGGCAAAGCACGCGTCGAGCCTGGAGGACTTTCTCCGCAGCTTGCAGCTCGAGATTCGCATCGCGCCCATGTCTCCGAAGGATCAGGCCCGCGTTGCGCAATTGACCCAACGCACCAACCAGATGAACCTCACCACCGTGCGGCGGTCGGAAAGCGACATTCAGGCGCTGCTCGGCTCGGGCAAAGTCGAGTGCGTCACGGTCAACGTGAGCGATCGGTTCGGCACCTATGGCCTGGCCGGCGTGATGATGTTCCGCGGCGGCACGGATGCTCTGCTCATCGACACGTTCCTGCTGAGTTGCCGCGCGATGGGGCGCGGCGTAGAGCATCGCATGCTCGCCGAACTCGGCCAGATCGCCCAACAGCGCGGGCTGGCCGCGGTGGAGGCGCGCTTTCTGCGCAGCCAGCGCAACCGGCCCGCGCTGCTGTTTCTGGAGAGCGTGGGGCTGCAATTTCAGACCGTGCGCGGCGACGCGTTGGTGTTTCGATTCCCGGCGGATTTCGCGGCGAAGATCGTATACTCGCCGCCGGCCGCGGCCCCGCGAAACGCGCCGGCTCCCGAGACCGTGCGGCTTTCCGTGGACCGCAACGGCATCCCGTACGCGCGGATCGCCAGCGAGCTTCGGACAGTCGAGCAGATCCGCGATCGCAGCGGGACGGAATTCAGCCCGCGCCGCGCATTCGTTCCGCAATCGGCCGCTCCGGAGCCGCCGCGCTCCGATGTCGAGCGCCAGTTGTGCCGCATCTGGTCGGAGATGCTGAACGTCGAACCGGTGGGCATCCACGACAATTTCTTCGATCTGGGCGGCCATTCGCTGCTCGCCGTGCAATTACTTTCCCGCTTGAAGGAAGAACTCGGAATCGAGCTTTCGCTCGAAGTGGTGTACAGCGCGGACTTCACGGTGGAGGAACTGGCCAAGGCCATCGAGCTGCGCGAAATCGAAATGGCGGGCGCCGATCGCTACCAGGCACTGCTGGCCGAAGTGGAGAGCCTCACCGACGAAGAAGTCCGCGAACTGCTGGCCAAGGAAAGCGGGGAAGCACCGTGAAATGCGGATCCTGCTGACCGCGAACGCATCCTACAATCCGCCGCGCGGAGGGGCCACGCGCAGCAATTTACTGTGGCTGGAGCACATGGCCGCGTCCGGCGATAGTTGCCGCGTGGTCGCCGGCGCGCTGGCCGAAAGTGCTGCCAAGCGCGCGCAGATCGCCGAAGAGGGCCTCGACCGCGAGCCTCCCGCCCAGCGCGGCGTGGAGATTTTCGAAGCGCAGGGGCGCGCGGGCCTGGCGCCCGCGCTGCGCCACCAGATTCGGGAGTTCGAACCGGATTGGGTACTGGTTTCGTCCGAGGATCTGGGACACGTGCTGCTGCGCGAAGCGCAATATGCCGCGCCCGGCCGCGTTGTGTACCTGGCCCACACGCCGCAGTTCTTTCCGTTCGGCCCGGCGAGTTGGAATCCGGACGCCGGCGCCGCGGAGATGGTCAGGCGCGTGGCGGGAGTGGTGGCCATTGGGCAGCACACCGCGGGCTACATCCGGCAGCACCTGGACCGCGAAGCCGTGGTGATCCATCCGCCCATATACGGCCCCGAGCCCTTTCCCAACCTGGCCTCCTTTGCCGCCGGACTGATCACCATGGTCAACCCCTGCGCGGTAAAAGGCATCGCGATTTTTCTGGGACTGGCGGATCGCTTCCCCGCGTACGGCTTCGGCGTCCTGCCGGGATGGGGCACCACGGCGGAAGATCGCGCGGCGCTGGCGGCGCGTCCGAATATCGCCGTGCTGCCGAACTGCCGCCACATCGCCGAGTTCCTGGCGCGCACGCGCATCCTGCTGATGCCGTCGCTGTGGTACGAGGGCTTCGGCCTGACGGTGATGGAGGCGATGCTACACGGCATCCCGGTGATCGCGAGCGACGCCGGAGGCCTGGTCGAAGCGAAGATGGGAACGCCATTCATCGCGCCTGCGCCGGCCATCGAACGGTACGAACGGGTGTTTGATGAACACTCGCTTCCGAAGCCGGTGGCTGGACCCGTCGATTTTCAGCCGTGGACCGCGGCGCTGTGCGCGCTGCTGGCCGATGGCGCATTGTACGAGCGGGTCTCAAACGAATCGCGCGACGCCGCACGGAGCTTCGTGCGCGGCCTGGATGCCGGGCGCATGCGCGAATACCTGCTCTCGCTCCGGCCGGGAGACGCGGTCCCGGAGAAGCCTTCGCTCGCGAATCTTTCGCCTGAAAAACGGGCCTTGTTGCTGCGGCTGGCCCGCGGCCGGAAAGTTTGAATGCGCATCCTGTTGGCGCAAAACTCGCTCTATTATCCGGCGCACGGCGGCGGCGACCGCTCCAATCGCCTGCTGATGGAAGCGCTCGCGGTGCGGGGTCACGCTTGCCGCGTGGTGGCGCGCATCGCCCGCTTCGGCCCTGCCGAGCATGCGCGGTACCTGAGCGAACTTGCCGAGCGCGCCGTTGAGCCTCGGTCGGCGCGGGACGGCGTCGTGATTTTTCAGCATGCCGGCGTAGAAGCGCATGTCATCACGCAGCAACCCAATCTGCGCGGCTACTTCGCAACGCAGATCGCGCAGTTCGCGCCTGGCGTGATCCTGGCTTCGACGGACGATCCGGCGCAGCTACTCCTCGAAGTAGCGCTGCGGTCGAACGTGCGCACCGTCTACCTGGCCCGCGCCACCCTGGCCGTACCGTTTGGACCGGACTGCGCCTTTCCGAGCGCGGCCAAGACCGATGCGCTGCGCCAGGCCGCGGCTGTGATCGGTGTAAGCCAGTATGTCGCCGATTACATCCGGCGATACAGCGGCATCGACGCCGTTCACGTGCCGATCTCGCTGCTCGATCCGCCGCCGTATCCGGATCTGGGCCGCTTCGAAAACGAATTCGTCACGCTGGTGAATCCTTGCGCGGTGAAAGGCATCTCGATTTTTCTCGCGCTCGCGGAGCGCATGCCGCACGTCCAATTCGCCGGCGTGCCGACGTGGGGCACCAATCACGCCGACCGCGAGGCACTCGCCGGCCGGCCTAACGTGACGCTGCTTGATCCGGCCGATAACATCGACGATATTCTGCGCCGCACGCGCGTCTTGCTGGTTCCATCTTTGTGGGCCGAAGCGCGCTCCCGCATGGTGGTGGAGGCCATGCTACGCGGCGTACCCGTGATGGCAAGCAACGTAGGCGGTATTTGCGAAGCCAAGCTCGGCGTCGATTACCTGCTGCCGGTGCGCCCCATCGCCCGCTACCAATCGCAGCTTGACGAGCAGATGGTGCCGCTCGCGGACGTGCCCGTGCAGGACATCGACCCATGGTTCGCGGCCCTGGAACGTTTGCTGAGCGACCGCGCACATTACGATGCGATCTCACGCGCCTCGCGCAGGGCGGCGCTGGCGTACGCGGACGGCCTGAGCGTCGAGCCGTTTGAGAACTTGCTGGAACAGGTCGCGGCGCAACCGCGCGTCCCGCATGTGGCCGAAGCGGGCGCGCCACTCCCCCTGGACCGCCTGTCTCCGGACCGCCGCAAGCTGCTCGCCCTGCGGTTGCGCAAGCTCTCGGGCATCGCACCCGGCACGCTGCGGCTCTTCTGCTTTCCGCACGCGGGCGGCGGGGCATCGGCTTTTCACGGTTGGGCGGAATCTTTGCCGCATGATGTGGCGGTCCTGCCGATGCGCACGCCGCGCCGCAAGGACATGGCGGGCGTGGCGGCGGCGCTCGCCGAGACCATCGAGCCGTACGTCGACGAGCCATTCGCTTTCTTTGGACACAGCATGGGCGCGGTGGTGGCGTTCGAGCTGGCCCGCTATCTGCGCCGCCGCCATCGGCCGCTGCCGCGCGTGCTGCTGGTTTCTGGCGCGCGTGCGCCCCAGCTCCGGCGCGGACACGTGCCGCCCGCCGAGCCCGACGAAGTGGAGTTTGTCGAGGCTCTGCGCCGGCTCGAAGGCACGCCCCAGGAGGTCCTCGACGATCCGAACTTGCTGCGTATCGTTCTGCCCACTTTGCGGGAGGACGCCGCCATCTATCGCCAGTATGTGTACGCCGAGGAGCCGCCCCTCGGATGCCCGATCCGCGCCTACGGCGGCATCGATGATCCTAATGTGACTCGCGCTCATTTGGAAGCCTGGGGCCAGCAGACCACGGCCGGATTTGCGATACGGTTATTTCCGGGCGGCCACTTCTACCTGCAGTCGAACCGGCGCGAGTTCCTGGCATCACTCTCCCGGGACTTGAAGGATTGAGTCCGGGGTCTTTCGTACGATCACGTACTTACCGCATTTTTGTACCGTTAATTGCCACTCTTGACGTCTGATACGTTTTTGATGATTGTCCCGGATTACTGGAGAGCACCTTAACATGCGCTTAACACGATTCGCACTATTGGTCACTTTACTCGGCGGGAGCGTCGCGTTTCTGCCCCGGCCCGCGACGGCCGCTAATACGACAGAGTGGCTGGTGCTGCTCAACGATCCGCCGGTGGTTAAGCAATTTCGTGGGAGGATTGAGAGGACGCGCGCCGCCGCGGAGCCTTACCGCCAGCATCTGCTGCAAACCCAGGCCAATCTACGCCCGCAGATTGAAGCGACCCACGCGCGCGTCACGGGGGCGCTGCAGCGCTTGTTGAACGGCATGATCGTGGTAGCCACGCCGCAACAGGCGGCGGCCCTCCGCCAGCTTCCGGGCGTCAAGTCCGTCATGCATATCCGGCGCTATCATAAGTCCGACCAGCTCAGCCTCAGCAATGTTGAGCAGGCGTGGAGTTCGTCGGCCGTCGGCGGGGAGTCGAACGCGGGCGCAGGCATCAAGATTGGAATTATCGACACCGGCATCGATCAAAACCTGCCAGCCTTTCAGGACTCCTCACTGCAAGCTCCATCGGGTTATCCGGTCGCCGACAACAATACGGACCTGGCATTTACAAACAGTAAGGTAATCGTGGCGCGTAGTTATGTGGGTGACATCGTTTATCAGGACTTGCCCAGCGCCGCGACGGACACGGCGTCCGCATCGCGGCCGGACGACCTGACCGCGCGCGATCTGGATGGCCACGGCACCGCGGTGGCTGCCACGGCCGCCGGAGTAAGCACCACTTACAATGGGGTTGCTGTTGTGGGCGTGGCGCCCAAGGCTTACTTAGGCAATTACAAAGTATTCGGCTCGGATGAGGTCAATCCTAACGGTTCCGGCAACATCCTGCAGGCGGTCGAGGACGCTTACAGCGATGGGATGGATGTGATCAACCTCTCCCTGGGAAGTTCTCCGTATAACGGCCCGCTGGACACGGATCCCACTTACTGTGCCTCCAACAGTTCGGTGACGGGGAACATCCCCATTCCGGCGGACGCCTGCGACCCGCTCGCTTATGAGCTGGAAAATGCCATGGACGACGGCTTGATGATCGTGGTCGCGGCGGCTGGCAATGAGGGCGCGAACGGTTATCAGTTCAATTACGGGTGCGGCGCGCCTCCCTGCTATTCTCAGCCCACTTTCGGCACGATTGATAGCCCGGCATATGCTCCCTCAGTGATCGCCGTGGGCGGCATCCAGAACGACGTGACCTACGTCCAACGCGTCGAAGTGACCGGCCTGTCGCCGGTCGATGCATACGAGAGCTACGATGGTCCCCCGCCCGACGTCCCGGTCACAGCACCTTTGGCCGACGCCACGCAAAGCGCGAACAGCCTTTGCAGCCCGGTTGGGCCGACGGTGTTCACCGGCGAGATTGTCCTGGTGCAGCAGGGCGCCTGCGACGACGTCACGATGGTCACTAATGCGCAAACCGCGGGCGCGGTGGGCGTAATTGAAATCGCCAACACCGCGGAGTTCTACTTCCCATACGGCCTGGCCGGCACTTCGATTCCTACCTTCATCGTCACGCAGAACGACGGGGCGACCCTGAAAAGTTACATTGCCGGTCATGCGGGCGCCAATGCCACGATGGATCCCAAACCATATCAGGAACCCGCGACGTCTCAGGGGTTGGCTCCCTACTCCGTCGCATACTTTTCCTCTCGCGGTCCGGTAAATGAGACCGAGGCGCTCAAGCCGGACTTAGTCGCTGCCGCGACCGACTTCCTACTGCCAATGGAAACGGACGATGCCTACGGAGAGTTATTCGACTACGCGGGCTATGGAACGACGCAAGGCACCAGCTTCGCTACTCCGATGGTGACGGGTAGCGCGGCTCTGGTGAAGCAGGCCCATCCCAACCTGACGCCGGCGCAGGTCAAGTCCGCGCTGGTCAATACCGCTTCCGCCTCTAGTTTGACGACCTCGGACACATCCGCCCAGGCGTCTATATCTGAGGTTGGCGCCGGGCTGTTACAAACGAACGGGGCAGTAACTTCGACCGTATATGTCTCACCGTCGGCGATCTCATTCGGAGCGGTGGGCGTCAATCTGATTACTTCGCAGGCATTGACGCTCTACAACACGTCTTCCGGCCAGGTCCAGTTGGCTATGAATGTGACTCAAAACGCGGGTTACTCGACTTCGGTGGCCCAGGTGTTGGTCAACAATGCCGCCTCCACGACGGTTACTGTACCCGGCGGATCCACGGCCAATCCTGGCTCTACGACCGTAACTGTAACTTTGACGGGCGGCGCGCCGCCGGCCGGCCGTTATGAAGGAGTTATCACGGCCATCGGCGGCCCGGTAGCCCTGACTATCCCTTATATGTTCGTTTATGGCGATGGCGTCCCCTACGACGTGATCCCGCTCAATGACGTTCAGCCTGGCCAAGGCTATGTCGCCTTCGATGGCGCGGTTGGCGCGCAGATCCCCTGGTATCAGGCGTGCCCCGGGACCATCAACACCTGCATCGCCGACTATGGCGCCATCGCCATTCAAGTGGTTGACCAGTTCGGTGTGCCGGTGGCGAATTATCCCGTTTCCTGGGCGGTTACGCAAGGCGATGGGTTGATCGTCAACGATCCGAACTACACGGACTTCGTCACGAACTCGAACGGCATCGCGGGAGCGACGGCGAGTGTTGGAGATGCCGGTCCGCAGGAGTTCACCGCGACCGTTGGATCGATGTCCATGCCTTTTGATGGCTATGCGCGCGTCCCACCCGCAATCAATGCGGGCGGCATCGTGGATGGCGCCAACTTCACCCTGACGAGCGTGGCTCCCGGCTCGTGGATCTCTGTTTTCGGCACCAACATGTCGGATACCACGCAGGGCAACAACGGCATCAACGGCGCCTTTGCCGACTGTGCCTTGTGCAACGTGGTGAATCAATCGTTGCCCATGGGCATCGACGGAACGGCATTCAGCTTCGACTCGCCCAGTCTGACTTACGGCTACCCCGGCCGGTTCAGCTACGTGAGCCCGACACAGTTGAATATTCAAGTGCCGTGGGAGCTTCAGGGAGTGACTTCCGCGACTGTAAAAGTGATGGTGAACTACACCTACAGCGCCGAGTACACTCTTTCGCTGGCCGCTTATTCGCCTGGTTTCTTCATTATCGACACTTCGAACAACTCGGTGGCCGCGGAAGACGTGAACTATAAGGTGGTGAATACCAGTAACCCGGTAGCGCGCGGCTCAGCCGTACAGTTGTTCCTCAATGGCCTGGGACCGGTTACGAATCAGCCGGCGGACGGCGCGGGGGCGCCGGCCACCAACCTGGCAAGAACCACCATTACCCCGACGGTCACCATTGGCGGCCAGAACGCGACGGTCGAATTCAGCGGACTGGCGCCGTACTACGCCAGCCTGTATCAGGTCAATGTGGATGTGCCGTCCGGCATCGGCACCGGCCTGCAGCCGATCGTCCTCAGCATCGGCGGCGTGACGGCCAAAACCGGCTATCTGGCGGTCAAGTAACGGCGCGCGTCAGGATCGCCTTCGTGTAGGCCACCTGGAAGCCGTTGCGCTCGTAATTCCGCTGCGAAACGCTGCCCGGCAGCGCGGATGCTGTAGCCAGGTCGCATCCCGCCGCGGCGGCCGCGCGCAGGCGTTCCCGGATGAGCGCGGCATGCAGGCCCGCGCCGCGAAACCCCAACATCGTGCTGTCCGCGAAAAGCGTCGCCAAGCCGTTGTGGAGTGCCAGCGCTCCAGCCGCCGCCGCCCTCCCGCCGCCAAACGCCAGGTAGCAGCGTGCTTCCGGCATGTGCCAGATGGCGCTGCCTACATCGATCTCCTCCGGCGTCAGCTCGTCTTTTTCCAGAAACCCGCGTCCGACGGTGCGGGCCCAAAGGTGCTCTTCGTCCGGATAAGCCCCCCTCACAATCCCGGCCGGCTCGATTTGCACGCCCGCCAACGGCCTCACGATCACATTGTTGTATTCGGCGATTCGATAGCCACGCTTGCTCAGTAACTCGATCAGGGAGACATCCGCCAGCGGACACAAATCCAGTGCCGGCGCCGCCCCGCGCGAGAGGAAGAACTTTTCCATTCGCTCCACGGCCTCCGCGCTCACCGGGCCGCGCATGCCGAGCGCGATCGCATGCGTGAGCGGCGACTCCACACCGGCGAAGATCGCCCAGCCCCCCGCGAGTTCCATCATCGCGGCGCCGGACTCGGGACGCAGGCGCTGCTGCGCCTCCGCACACGCGACTCCGTTCATGCCTTCCGCGGCCTCCAAACGCCTCGCCAGCCCCAGGCCAGCGTGGATCATGCCATGGCGCGGTCAGGCGCCAGGAAGTTACCGGAGCCCAGCAGCGACTGGCCACCGTCGCACACACAGATCGCGCCCGTGATGTAGGCGGCCGCATCCGAGCAGAGAAACAGCGCCAGGTCCGCGATTTCGTCCTTGCTGGCGAAGCGGCCCAGTGGCACACCCGCCGCGACATGCCGCCGCATCTCCGGTGTCGGCGCCAGCCGCCGCATGCCCTCGGTATCGTCCACGGGCCCGGGAGCGATGACGTTCACGCGCACGCCTGCCGGCCCCCACTCGATCGCCAGCGTTTTCGAGAACATATCGATGCCCGCTTTGGCCGCGCACACGTGGGATTGATACGCAATCGGCACGAAGGCGTGCGTGGCAGAGATGCAGATCACAGATGCTCCGGGCTTGCGGAGATGTTCGAACGCGGCGCGGCAGCTATTGAACGTGCCCAGCAGGTCGATATCGATGACGGCTTTGAAGCCGTTCGCCGACATCCCCAGCACCGGCGCGGGAAAATTGCCGGCCGCCCCGCACACCAGGATGTCGATCGCGCCGAACGCCTCGTGCGTTTTCAATAATGCGTGGACGCAGTCTGCGTAATTGCGGACGTCGCCCGCGACGCCTATCGCCGCTCCGCCCGCTGATCGTATGTCCTCTTCCGCCCGGTCGAGTTTGTCCTGCTTACGGCCCATCAGGCCCAGTTTGGCGCCGTGGGCCGCGAAGCGCTCCGCGATACGCAGATTGATGCCGCTGCTACCACCGGTGATGAATGCGACCTTGCCGTCCAGCAGATGATCGCGAAATGTGTCAGCCATCGCTCGAACGGTAGCACTCCGCGCCTGACTGAGGCAAGTGTCAATCAAGCGGTGTCAGTCAAGCGGCATGCGCTGTCGCTCGAAAAGTGCCGGCTGGCGAATCCCGGCGATCGCGCCGCGCGCCACGGCGCGGGTCCGCTTTTCTGGGTCAGCGGCCGCCCGCGCCGGTTATAATCGGCACAGCATGCTTGTGGAGTTGCTGGTCGAGAACTACGCCGTAGTCGATCGCATCCGGGTGCGCTTCCATCCGGGATTGAATCTGCTGACCGGCGAGACGGGCAGCGGCAAGTCGATCGTGGTGGATGCTCTGGGGCTGCTGCTGGGCGGGCGCGCGTCGGCGGAGATGATCCGGTCGGGGGAAGCCCGCGCGCGTGTGGCGGGCATTTTCGATGTGCGCGGCCGCGCGGACGTACGCACGCTGCTCGATCCGGCGAGCGTGGTGATTGAAGATGGCGAACTGCTGATCGAACGCGAGATCCTGGCGGGCGGCAAGTCGCGCGCATTCCTAGGCAGCCGTCCGGTGGCCGTGTCACTGCTGCGCGACCTGGCGCCGCTGTTGGGCGATATCCACGGACAACACGATCAGCAGCTCTTGTTTTCGCCGGATGCGCAGCGCGAAATGCTGGATACATTCGCCGCGGCAGCGGAGACACTAGCGCGCGCGGCGGAGATCTTCGAGCGGTGGAAGGCCACGGGCGCCGCGCTCGACGCCCTGGAGGGCACCGAACAGGAGAAACTGCGGCTACTGGACCTATGGGAGTTCCAGCGCAAGGAAATCGAGAGCGCCGCGCCGGTGGATGGCGAAGACGAGACGCTCGAAGCCGAGCGGCGCGTGCTCCAGAATCTGGGACGCTTGCAGGAGAATGCCGGCACCGCCTACGCCGCGCTTTACGATTCGCCCGAGTCCGCGCTGGCACAGGTGCGGTTGGCGGCCAAGCGGCTCGACGATCTGTGCCGCATCGATCCATCGCTGGCCGGCCTCAACGAGCAGCTTCAGTCCGCCGAAGTCGCGCTCAAGGAGGCGTCTTACAGTTTGCGCGATTATCTCTCGGGGCTGGAGGCGAATCCCGGGCGGCTGGAGGAGATCGAAAATCGGCTGGCGCTGCTCGACAAGCTGAAACGCAAATACGGGAAGTCGCTTGCGGAAGTGTTGGCGTTCCTGGCCGAAGTGCGCGCCCAGATCGGACAAGTGGAACACGCCGGCGAGCGCATGGAGGAGCTGCGCAGGGAACGCGAGCGCCTGGCGCGCGATTATGAGCAGGCTGCCGCCGGGTTGCACGCGCTGCGCACGCGGGCCGCGCGCAAGCTGGAGAAGGGCGTCGAGGCGGAACTGGCGTCGCTGGCCATGGAGCGCACCACTTTCCGTATCGATATCGCCGCAGCGCCGTGGTCGGCAGATGGCGCGGACCGCGTCGAGTTTCTGGTGTCCCCGAACCTGGGCGAGGAGCCCAAGCCGCTCGAAAAAGTGGCATCCGGCGGCGAGATCTCACGCATCGCCCTGGCGCTGAAGACCTGCCTGGCGGCGCCACAGCGCCGATCCGGCGACGGAGCCGCGCCGCGCACGTTGGTCTTCGACGAGGTGGATGCGGGGATCGGGGGCAGCGCGGCGGAAGGCGTCGGCCGGCGGCTCAAGAAACTCGCCGCAGCCAACCAGGTGCTGTGCGTGACGCACCTGGCGCAGATCGCCGCGTTTGCCGATCATCACTACTGCGTTGCCAAGCGCGAAACGAACGGCCGCACTCTGGCAGAGGTTGAAGAACTCGACCGGCCGGGCCGCACGCACGAGGTCGGCCGCATGTTGTCAGGACAGGAATTGACGCCCGAGGCGTTGAAACACGCCGAACGTCTGATTCGCAGCGCCGGTTGACTAGCGCCGCTCTAATCCGGCAAGAGTGCGCGGGTACACGTCGTGCGCCGCATCCTGGCCCAGGATCGCGATGTGACACCATTCTTCCGGAACGGCGCCGCGAGTGGCCGCGTTCAGTTCCACCGGGTTCTCCGATCGCCAATCTCCGGCCAGCACCTGCACGCGCGGGTTGCCTGTAATCTCGCGGATGCGGGCCGCCGCCGCATCGCAGCCGCCGCCCTCCGGCGAATGCAGCAGCCACACGTCGAAGCTATGCGCAAAGAGGAATTCAAGCAAATTGGTTTCGAGCGTATCGAGAGAAAAAATCAGGCTGGACTCACCCGTGCCGGGCGCCAGCAGCACCGGACCGCGCGAACCGCCTTCGTAGCGGATCAGCCACGGATCTGTTCCGCCGCTGGTGGAGGCATGGAGTGTTGGGGCGTTCACGCGCAAGGGACGCTTCTTGCGCCCGCCCAGCACGCTGCCGTAGACCTCGTAAAGATCGCCGGCCAAAGCATGGCCGAAACGCGCTGTGGCCTCCAGGCGCACCCGCGGCGTTGCCGCGTTCAGCACACGCAGGGTGGATAACTGCCGGCGTAGATCCTGCGGCAGCGCCCGCAGCGTGTCTTTGAGTACGACTGGGCGCTGCCCGTCCGGGCCGTCGTGCACGGTCACCGCCAAGGCGCTCGCTCCGCGCCATCCTTGCAGATAATAGCTCTTACCCTCCCGGCTGGCCAGCTTCAGAGCGTAGGCCATGCGCCCCAAACCAAATTCGCCGGAGGCCTTCAACGGCTGCGCGGAAAGCGATGTCGCCAAGGCTTTGCCGGCCACCCGCGCCTTTTCCGCGGGGTTGCCGATCAGCGCATCCAGATCGTCCGAGACCACCACGAGATCGAGTTCCAACGCATCGCCGCGCACGGTCTCGCTGAACTGAATTCCCAGCGGCGCCGCCGAAGCGGTCCGCGCTGGGCGCGAAGGCAGCGCGTAGTCGATGCGCCAGCCGCGGTCCTGGGCCAGCAGCGCGCACGCCCGCTCGCTCAGCGCCGAAATGGTCAGCAGCGGAGGAACGCCCAGCGAACGCGGAATCGTCGAGCCATCGCAGACGTACAGCCCATCGTGGACGGCCGTACCCGCCGGCCCGGCGAAGACCTGTCCCTTGTGATTCACGACGCCCTGCGCAGCGTCATCGGACATCCGGCAGCCACCCAGCGGATGGAAAGTGATCAGATCCCGATTGAAGACGGTGCTCCAGACCGGATTGATCAGATAGTTGCCGCCCAGCGCGCGCGTCGCTTCGGCCAGGGTATCGTTCACCTTGCGGAAGATCGGCTGCTCGCCGACATGCGGCCAGTCGATGCGCAGCCGGCCGTTCTCCAGCCGCATGCTGCCCGAGCCGCGCTCGTGCGTGGTGACCAGATACGCCTGCGTGTGGTCCGCCGTCGTGCCGTAGGGTCCCAGAAAGAGGCTCTCGATTTCCGCTTCGTCCGCTGCCAGCGCCTCGCCCAAAGCTTCGCCGCTTACTTTGCCCAGCGCGGCACCGGTGCGCGCCAGAGCTTCCGGCAGCAAGCCTGAAAGCGCGCCGGGCGTCACAATCTCCTGGATCACGATGCCGTCGTTCAACTCCGGCTGCTGGCGCATATCGATCACGCCGGTGACGCACGGGCCGACCGGCTGCATATCGCGCGGGTCGCGGCGCCCGTATCCCACGCCACGAATCTCGTCCGCGCAATCGTAGCTATAGCCGATGGCATCGCCGTTGCCCGAGAAATGCTGGCCGGCCTGGTCTGAAAGCGGCAAGCCGGCGGCCTTCGAACGCAGCAGGATTTCCGTCGACCCCAACGTGCCGGCCGCCAGCACCACGACATCCGCAGACACGCTCCGGAGCGGCTCATCACCGCTTCCCATTCCGGTTTCGAGCACCTCGTAGTGCACCAGCCAGCGCCCGTCTTTGCGTTCGACATAGCGCACGGATACCTGCGTGTAGATCTCCGCGCCGAAATTGTAAGCGTCCGGCAGATAGTTGAACAGTACCGTATTCTTCGCGCCGTAATTACATCCCGTGATACAGTCACCGCAAAGCATGCAGGCTGCCTGTGGTACGCCCACATGATTCTTGCCTTCGCTGAAGTTCACGGTGATGGGTACACGCGCGCAGGACTGTTTCAGTTCCGCCGCCGATTTCTCCAGCGCGTTCAGTTTGGCCAAAGCCGGATAGCCTGGCGGATAGGCGGCGGGGCGCAGCATTTCCTCCGCGCGGCGGTACCCATCCTCTAACTCCACTAACTGGCCGCGGAGCGCCGACGGCCAACGCGGATCCTCGAACACGCGCGGCTCGGCTTTCACCGCCACATTGGCGTTAATTAATGACGTGCCGCCCAAGCCGCAACCGACAAATACGTTCACGTCCGGGTTTACATAAAAGTCATACAACGCCGTGCGGGAGCCGACATGTCCAATGGGAAACTCCGCCTGTAGTTCGGCCAGTACTTCAGCTTCAGTATCAGGATATTCACCGGGTTGAAACTCTTGACCGCGCTCCAAAACGCACACCCGCTGCCCGGCGCGCGCCAATCGTGACGCGGCGATGCCGCCGCCATAACCGGAGCCAACCACTACGACCGTGTAATGATCTTTGATTTGACTAACAAGAGATGAAAGCCTCAGCATTTCCGAGCCCTAAGTTCGTTTCTCGCGCACACATCAAATATTAGCAGAGGCCGGAGTGCAAGTCTCGGGCTCCGGTGTTCCGGAGCTTTTTATCGTACTAGCCTGGTTGGCGCTTGCGGCAGGTACGTAAGATTGCACTCCGCGTACAATGGCAGAGATGCACTTCGCATGCCAGCCTGGTTGCACGGCCTGTTGCCAGCGCAAGGGTTTCGTGTATTTGACTGAAGGGGATATCGCGCGCGCGGCCCGGTTTCTGGGCATGCGCGCCGCCGCTTTTGAGAAGCGGTACATCTACCGGACGAAGAACTTGCGCCGGCTGCGCATGCCCCGCGAAGGGCGTTGCTGTTTCCTCCGCCCGGATGGGTGCGCGATCCATCCCGCGAAACCCACGCAGTGCCGCATCTTTCCTTTCTGGCCGGAACTGACGGAGAGCCGCCGGGAATGGCACCGGACCGCGGCGTGGTGCCCGGGGATCGGCAGGGGCGAACTGGTGCAGATCGAAACGGCACAAACGCTGGCACAGGAAATGCGCGCGTCCTATCCTTCGATGTATCCGTGACGCGCGGGGAGA
>DATKNQ010000219.1:0-21299 GCA_035541265.1 Bryobacteraceae bacterium | reverse complement strand
GGGTCGTACAGCAGAAATGCCAGCGAGGTCGAGAGATTCGAGAGAAAAGGAAACGGATGCGCGGGATCGAAAACCAGCGGCGTCAAGGCGGGTGAGACCTCTAAATCGAAATAACTGCTGGCCTCTTCCTGCTGCGCGGGCGTCATGCCGTCCCAATTGACCAGCCGGATCCCATGCGCCGCGAGCTCGGGCAACAGGCGGCGGGTAAAGCACTCGGCCTGGCGGCGCAGGCTTTCCAGCAGCCGCTCGCGAATGCGCGTGAGCAATTCGAGCCGCTCAGGCGTATGCCCCCGGCGCAGCACCGAAATGCGCTTCATGAAGAACTCGTCGAGGTTCGACGTGAAGATGGCGAGAAACTTGACGCGTTCGAGCAGGGGCGTACGCTCGTCGAGCGCCTCGGCGAGCACCCGGTCGTTGAAGTCCAGCCATCCCAAGTCGCGATCGAGCCACACTTCGGCCAGCGCTTCGGGCACTTCGCGGTTGAATTCGCCGGTGTCGCCGATCGACACCATCGCGGTCGCAGCACTCATCGTGTTTCCCTCGAAAAACTCTCTATTCTATTTCCGGAAGGTTACGCCCGGATGAACAGCGGATTGCGGTCAGGTTGTTTCGGCATCGTCAAGCAACTGATCGAGCGCGGATGGCTCCCGGCCCGGCGACTGGGTAAACCAGGTGGCCAGACATCCAGTTACAATTTCGCCATGTGGCATCGCAATCGCCGGGACTTTCTGCGCTGGGCGGCGCTGACCGCGGGCAGCGGCAGCGTGTACGCGGCTGCGGAGCCTTCCCGCGCGGAGATCTACCGTCTGCTGGGCTTCGCCACCATGAGCGGCGAGGACCCCGTGAAGCTTTGGGCACGCCTGCGCAACACTTCCCAATGGCTCGCCGGGCCGCTTTCGCCGGATGCCTGGTGCGGTCAGGTCTTCATCGCGGACAATGCCGATATCTTCGCCTTCCGGTTTTTGTCGCTGCCGGACGGCTGGTTGAAGGGGAGCGATGCGGCGAAGCGCGCCGAGGCTTGCGCCGCACATTTCGCGCAATGGCTTCACGGCTGGCCCGGCTGGTGGAAGACGGTCGGACCGAAGGCTTGGGATGACTCTTATGCACGGCTGATCTGGCAGATGCCGGATGCCGGTCCCGAGGTCACTTACGAATGGGCGCGCACCGCGCCGAATGAGATCGTCGCGCGGGTTACGCATTCGAGTCCGGCCGCCGTGGCGATTGAGGGCTACATGCCGTGGGACTCGCAGGCGCCGCGGCTTTCCGTGCTATACACCGAGGGCCCGGAGCGCGGATTTCTGCACGGGCGCTCGTGGATGCCAGGCACGCGCGATGGTCTGCGCTGGGTGCTCGCCACCAGCGTACCGGCCGCGGATACAGCCGGAAACGGCGATGTGCGCTGGCACGGCTACTATCCGGAAGTATCGAAGTTCTACTTGTGCGCGCGCCAGGGGCAATCCTACGGGCCGCTCGAGAACGCCACGGCCGCGTGGTTGAAGCCTGGCCGGATCGACCAACTGCTGGAACACAATCGTGAACGGTACCTGGCTGCGCGTCCAGGGGGAAGCGGATGGCTGGCGGAGGTTCCAGCCGCGATCAACGATCAACTCGAATGGAGCGAGGTCTACACGCCGGAACGGCGGCGCCGGTACATCACGGTAAGCCGCGCCTGGAGCCAGGCGAACAACTCCGCGCCGGATTTTCTGTGGGACAGCTTTTTCAGCGCGCTTCTGGTGTGCCAGGAGGACGAGCGCAAGTCCTTCGACCTGGTGCGCGACATCACCTCGTGGCAGAACGATCAGGGCATGTTCGTGCAATACGGCCAATGGCCGCTGCATCCCGGGCGCACGATTTTCCCGGTGGCATGGGGCCACACGCAATATCCGGTCGGAGCGCTGGCCGTGGCCAAGATTTATTTGCGGCGGCCGAATCGCGCCTTCTTGGAAGAGATCTATCCGCGCCTGCTAAAGAATCACCGCTGGTGGTTTGCCGATCGCGGTGACGGTCAACCCTGGCGTGACGGCAACCGGGACGGACTGCTGGAACTCGGCTCCAACTATCCGGAAGAAATCCCGTACGAAGATCGCGAACAGGTGGCGTACTACGAGTCGTACGACGACAGCCCGGAGTGGTGGCACGTCGCACGCTACAACGAAAAGACCGGCACCCTCGAGCAGGATACGGTGGAACGCAACTGCCTGTATGCCATGGACTGCTGGATCCTGGCCTGGATGGCCCGCCTGTTAGGACGCACCCAGGAAGCCGCCGTGCTGGAAGCCGAGCACAAGAAAATATCGGACAGGATCAACCGCCTGCTGTGGGATCCCGCAAAGCAGTGCTATTTCAATCGCCGTTGGCGGGCGGAGAACGGCGAGATCTTCTTCCCACAAATGGCGCCGGACATTTTCATGTCGCTATTGGGCAAAGTCGCGGACGCGCCGCGCGCCGAGGCGATCCGCAAGATCTTCCACGATCGAGACAAGTTCGGCGGAGAATGGATTTTGCCGACCATCAGCCGGGACGACCCGTTGTATCCCAAGCAAGACTACTGGAGGGGCAAGGTCTGGGGTCCGGTGAACTGGCTCGTCTACCAGGGACTCAAGATCTACGATTGGGATACCGAGGCGCGCCAACTCGCGGAATCGAGCGCGAAGATGTTCCTGAAGCCGTGGCGCGAAAAGGGCGAGTGCCACGAGAATTTTCTGGCCACCACCGGAGAGGGATCGAGCGACCCGCATTACACCTGGGGTGCGCTGATGGCACTAATTGCGGTCGAAGAGTTGATTGACGTGAATCCATGGCACGGCCTGCGGTTCGGGAATCTGCAACCCGTGCAAGAGGGTGCTGTTGACCGCTATCCCGCAAGCGGCGCGATGTATGACGTGCACCTCTCGTCCGCAGGTCTGCACGTGAAACGTGACGGCAAGGCGCTGTTCGCCACGGACGTGCCAGTCGAGATCCGCCATGTGGCGTTCGCCGGCGGACATGTGACGTGCCAGATACGGGCGGCACGGGCGGGGAGAGTTTGGATCGGTGCGGAGGCCCCGCGCGCATTTCCAGCGGGGACCAGCCGGATCGGCTGAGGATTCAGCTTCGTTAGTGCTCTTGGCCGGCATATTGCAGCAACGCCATGAAGCCAAAGTCCATGTGTAGCTGCATGTGACAATGAAACAGCGAAGGACCGGGATGGTCCGCCAGGAGATCGACTTCGACTTGCTGCTTAGCCGGTACCATGACCACATCCTTCATCACGCCCGCCGTAGCTACGCCGGCGTACTTAGTCAGCTCGAATGAGTGGCGATGTAAGTGCACTGGATGAGCTTCATTGCTCTGATTATCGAATTGCAGCCGGTAACGCCGGCCTTCCCGCACCATGATGGGGTCGGTCTTGGGGAACGACTTCCCGTTGATCGTCCAGTGATCCACCCAGCGGTTTCCGGCGAACTTCTGGCGGAAAACCAGCGGAACGAGTTCGGCGTCCCTGGCGGGCGGGCCGGCCGCGCGTCCGAAGATGGTGTAATCCCAGCGGGTGTTCGATGGCGCGGTCCACTGTGGCGGGCCCTGCCGATTCGCGTATTCGACAACCATACCCAGTCCGGCATTTCGTATGTGGTCGTCCAGGTCGCCCAAGATCCAGACGCCGGGCCGCCGCATCGTAACAATCGCGTCGATGCGTTCCGCCGTGCCCAGTTCCAGCACCTCGACCGCGCGCGGCGCCGGCACGGGGTTTCCATCAAGAGCAGTCACTTCGAACCTGTGGCCGGCCAGCGCGAGACGATGCAGCAAAGTCGCGTTCGCATTCAGGATGCGAAACATGACCTTTTGTCCCTCTCGCACGCGGAGCGGCTCGCCAAAGCCGAGCGAATGGCTGTTCACGGAAAAACTCTGGTAGATCACGTCGAGCGAAGCTTCGTCCGAGCCCATCGTGCCGAGGTAGGGATCCCAACCGTGCAGCGCCAAAAAGACTTCGGCGTCGTATGGGGCAGGATCGCTCTTCGGATCGATGTAGAGAAAGCCGAACTGGCCCGTGTAGGTGGCGCGCTTCAGATTTCGCCCGGCAGAGACGTGCGTGTGATACCAGCGCGTGCCGGTGGGACGCGGCGTGAAAGTGTACTGCCGCGATCCGTGGGCCGGAACCATCGGCGTTCCTTCCTCTTCGGAGCCGTCCACGTCCGGAGGAATGAAAAGCCCGTGCCAATGAACGATCTCGGGCGTGGCCGTTTCATTTTGTACTTCCACGGTAACCGGTTGACCTTCGCGCATGCGCAGCACCGGACCAGGCACCGCCCCGTTGTATCCGACGGTCTTGATGGTGCGGTGCGGAGCGATCTCCAACTCAACCGGCGAAATACGCAGCGCGATGCCGGCCTTGGGGTTCTCTGCCGTCTGAGCCGCGAGACCCGGCGCCATAGCAGCCAGGAACTCACGCCGATTGATCTTCATACCTAAATCGTCGCATCATTCGGCCGGTTGACAGATTCCCTTCGCACGGCCTATGCTCTGAAATTGTTACGGAAAAGCATCGTGCGACTGGCTGCATCCTGCGCCTTGTGCCTCACGTTTCTGTGCTGCGCAGATCCAGCACGCGGGCAGACCGCCCAGCAACTGGAAGACAGCGCGCGCCAACGGCTGGCTGCGAATGACGCCAACGGAGCGCTAGCGGTCTACGAGAAGCTGGCAGCATTGGTTCCGAATTCCGCCGTGTACGAGGACGAAATCGGGTTCTTGCTGGCCGCGACGAACCGCACCCCGGACGCCATCGCGCACCTGCAGCGCGCCACGGCTCTCGATCCCAAGCTGGCGCAAGCCTGGTATCACCTGGGTGTGGCGCTGTGGTTGACGCAGCGCGCCAATCCGGCGGTTCACGCTTTGCAGAAAGCCGTGGCACTGGCACCCGAACAGGCCGAATACCACTATCGGCTCGGCGCGGCATACCAGCAAATCGGACGTCATCGCGAAGCGGTCACTGAGTTGGTTCGCGCCAGCAAGCAGCTACCGGCGAACGGCGAAATCTGGACGACGCTGGGCGACGCCTATTCACAGCTCAGCCGCTATAGAGAAGCCCGCGATGCGTACCGGCAAGCGCTGCGCATCACTCAGTCGAACGACGTAGTGCGCAACAGTTATGGCAACGCGCTGGTGAGGTCCGGCGACCCCACAGCGGGCATGAAGGAATTCCGCGCGATCCTGGAGCACGATCCAAGCAACTTCCACGTGCAGGTCAACCTCGGCTACGCGTACATCGCGGCGGGGGATTTCCAGGGCGCGATTAAACATCTCACTGCGCTGACTCGGGACCATCCGGACGACGCGGGCGCGCACTACGACCTGGGTGTCGCCTACAAACAGACGGACGATCTGGCCCACGCGAGAGCCGAGCTCGAACGGGCAGTGGCCCTCGATCCCAAGTTCGCCGAGGCACATTACAGCCTGGGTCTGACGTACATCGACGCCGGATCGCCCGCCAAAGCCGTCGAGCAGTTGCGCGCCGCGGTCGCCGCGCGGCCTGATTACAATGACGCTTGGTACATCCTGGGAACCACGCTGAAACAACAGGGCGACGCGGATGGAGCCATCGATGCGCTGCGCCATTCGGTCGCGCTCGACAGCCTGAACGCAGCCGCGTGGAACAATCTAGGACTGCTGCTGCGGCGCAAAGGCAACGCCGCCGAGTCGGAAGCGGCGTTCGCCAAGGCTGCGGAAATTCGAAAAGCCGAAGAGCGTGAGAAGGAGAAAAAGCTGAAACAGATCAACTGACTCTGGTGCGCGGCCCTAGAACAAGATGCCGGCTACCTGCTCAGCGGCTTGGCCGCACCTCTCGCGGAGCATGGCGCGGCCGGCGGACCGATCCTTCGCGACGATACGGACCACAAAAGCGCGGTGGCGCACGCGTCCGACTACCTGCGCCGCAATTCGCCCGTCACCCTCGTCGTCGTCGCAAAGCAGGGCCTCGTTGCCGATCCCTTTGAGAGGTGTGACCCGCACCCGGCACCGTGCCGAATAATTCCGAAAGTCTTTCGCTCCAGCAGGCATCGCTTCAACTTCGATGCGCAGCTCAGTCAGTGAGTTGCCCGAGCTGATGAACGTGCAGGTAGCATCGCCGCCCGCCGCCGGCCGTGTCACCGTCATCCCGGTGACGGCCCCGCCTAAGAAACCGCCGGCAGTCGCCGCGTTAAGCCATGGGCAACCTTCCTGGATCGCACAGACAGCCGGTGCGCAAATTGCGACGATTAGGAAAGCCGGCCGCCACATGACGTCAGGCCCCGCGCTTCCGCGCCGGCTGCAGCACTTCGCTCTGCAGGATCTTGCCGCCCTCTTGGACAACATACAGGCGGTTGACTTCCAGGTCCTTAAGTTGGTCTATCTGTCCGCTCAGCCAGCGAATCTCGACTGAGTCTACCTTCGTGGCACGCTCCAGTCCGAAATGCATGCGCAGGTCATTCTGGGAAAAATAGCTGCCGCCGCTGCGCAACTCATCCATTTGTACCAGCGCTTTTTGAGCGTCGGGCTTGGTTTTGGCGGTAACAATTACGCGGCTACCGATGCCCGTGCGATTGGACTTCACGCCCTGCAGCTTGATCTTGATCCAGTTTCGAGTGAGCGTCGAATCGCAACGCAGAAGCTGTGGAATTGCATTCACGCAGTTCACGGCTACGTCGATATCGCCGTCGTTGTCGTAGTCGCCGAAGGCACACCCGCGCGCCGGCGCGCGCTCCAGAATGCCCGGTCCGCCCTTGTCAGTCACTTCCTCGAAACGTCCGTTCTGTAAATTGCGATAAAGATACTTATGCTCGGCGTACTTCAGATCGGCATTCGACTTATCGACCTCGGGGTAGACGTGCCCGTTCGACATCAGGATGTCGAGCCATCCGTCATTATCCATATCGAAGAAGCCGACGCCCCAGCCCAGCAGCCGCGTATTCACTCCCAGGCCGCTCGGATAGGTACGGTCTTCGAAGTTTGCGTCTCCCAGATTGGTGTAGAGCGAATCCGTGTCACCGGCGAAGTTCGTCTTCACCACATCGAGATTACCGTCGCGATTGTAATCGCCGATCGACACACCCATGCCCGCCTGCGGCTTCCCCTCAGGCGACAAAGCGGCGCCGGACTCGATGGCGATATCTTTGAAAGTGCCATTTTTCTGGTTCTGATAGAGCGTAGCCGTGCTGGAGTCATTAGCAACGTAGATGTCCGGCCACCCGTCGTTATCCAGATCCGAGGCTGCAACACTTAGCCCATAAGTACCCTGCGTGTTCCAAATACCAGCCTTCTCGCTGACGTCGGTGAATGTGCCGTCGCCATTGTTGTGATACAAGATGTTCTTGGCGCCCCGCAGACCAGGCGGCCCGCAGGCCACCAGCAATCCTTTATAAGTGCAGGGGCCCGCTTCGGGCGGCGGCGCGGTCTTCAGATCAAAATCCACATAGTTCGCCACGAACAGGTCCAGGTGGCCATCGCGATCGTAATCCACAAACGTGCAGCCTGTATTCCATCGGATCTTTGGACCAGGCAGAGTCAGCCCTGCTTCCTTAGTGACATCCGTGAAGGTGCCATCGCCGTGGTTCCGGTAGAGCGCGTTCTGCCCGTAGTAAGTTACAAACAGATCGTCATAGCCATCGTTGTTGTAATCGCCCACACAGCAGGCTTGTCCCCATCCGGTGCGATGCTCCAGACCGGACCCTTTTGTGACGTCCGTAAATGTACCGTCGCGATTGTTCTTGAATAGATGACAACGCGGCTCCTTACCCTCCGGAAAGCCATCCAGACGCCATCCATTTACCAGAAACACATCCAGCCAGCCATCCTGATCATAGTCGTAAAAGGCCAAACCGCAGCCGGTGGTCTCCAGCAGATATTTGTTCTTACCTTCGCCTCCATAGATGGTCTTGACGGCCAATCCCGACTCTTTCACCGCGTCAACAAAGCTGACTCCCAGCGGCGTGCCCTCGATCGGAGACTTCGGCCCGGGCGGGGGTGCCATGGGCTTGGCATCGTAGGTTCGCTCGACTGGCCCAGGCAGCTTCTGACTTAGCGCAACCAGGTCCGCAAAGGGAAGCACCAGGGCCGAGCGGCTCAACGATCGGATAAACCGGCGCCGCGACTCGCGCATCAGAATTGTCCTCCGCTCGCAACGGGGGCCGGTACGATGTCAGTATGCATGTGCCAGGGTACACTCTCAGTCGAAATCTCAGGATGTTTCCGCAGATATTCCAGCGAATAAGTCGGGGCGCCCGGATCTACCTGCTTGGTGGCAAAGAGCGCGGCCTGTTCGGCGGCTTTCTCTTTCATTCCCACGCGGCGGTATAAGACCGCCAGATTGTAATGCGCGGCCAGATCGTCCGGGTCGATCTTCTGCAAGGCCTCGAATTGCTCGATGGCTTCCTGGTAACCGTGGCGCTGATAATAGGCAATGCCCAGCTCGCGCCGGGGATCGCGTGCCTGCGGATATTGCGTCACGACGCGCTGCAGGTCGGCTACTTCTTCGTCATAATGCCCCTCGCGCCGTTCCACCAGCGCCATATAGTAGAGCGCCCGCGGATTGTTCGGACTCAGTGCCAAAGCCTGCTCGAGATCCGGGCGTGCCGCTGAATACTTTTCCCACTCGATGTAAGTGAGGCCTATATTGATATGTCCGTCCGCATAATCCGGGCGCAGCTTCACTACCTGCTCGAATGCATGCATGGCGTCGGCGTACTGTAACTGGTCCAGATACGCAATGCCGATGTTATTCCAACGCATCCAGTCCGGGTTGTCTTTCGGATCCGGGCCGGCCGCCGGGTTGTCGCCGATATTCAAGGTCCGGGTTCGGGAAGCCAGTTCCACTATCGGATACGCTGGATGATCATCACCCAAGACATTGTTCAGGTAGCTCTGCCGCAGATGGCGGTAGTTGACGCGGGCCGTTACGGAAAGCGGACCCTTCACATCGTCCGGTATGTGGAATTCGTAGCGCACCAGTGTGGACCGTCCGGCCTGAATAGTGTTGTCGTACGCGACCGAATGGATGGTCCAGACCTTGTGGTTGTCCACAAAATCACCATCCATGTTCACGGGCTTATTCGTGAAGCTGTGTGAGCGCTGGTCGCGAGTACCATCCGGGTTCAGGTATCCGCTGTGATAGATATCTTTCCCGGTCGAATCCCGCACGGCAAACTCAACCCAGGGCTCGTACAAGTCCCGGACTTCTGGAACCAGTGAGTGGCCGATGTTCTTGTTCTGGATCACCACCATCATCTGCACGACGTCACCCGGCGCAAGATGAAAGGCTGTGGATCCAAGCGGCGCCGCCATCGCGCTATCGCCCGCTTTTCTGATGCCAAACAGGTCCACGTTGAGATACATTCCGGATTTCAGAAACTCGATAGTGTTCTGTAACTGCTCGTCGAAGCCGTAGTAAAACGGAACCGCTGTGTTGCCCGCGGGCCAGCGATGCGAGGCCAGGGTGCCGTGCTTGGCGCCCTCGTCTTTCAGCTTCAATGGCGACCGCTGCATGTGACAGTCCTGACAGGTAGTAAATCCCGCGGTATAGAACGTCAGCGGGTTGCGCTGCGAGAATTTCGAATACTGCCACTCATCATAGGCCGTGAAAGCGCGGATGAACTTATAGCCGTTGAGCGAGGCCGGCAGATTGGCCTTGTGACACGCCGAGCAGAACTCCGGCGTGCGATAGAAACTCTGCATGACGGCCCTGGAATGCCGGTCCGGATGCTTACGGATTTCTTCGTCAGGCACGATTCCGGGAATGCGGTTGCCGTCCGCGTCGACGGCCACGGCAGGCACACCCATCACAAAGCCACCGTTTCCGTCCGTGGCCGGTATTTGCTGAATGGAGTGACATGTAGTGCAGGTCACTCCGTCCTGGTCGAAGCCGCGATCCACCTGCGAGTTCTCTGTCAGAGCTCCAGAGAGCACGGCAATGGGGTTATGGCAGCTATCACAATGCCTGGCAAATTCGATGCCCTTGGTTCGCAGCAGAATATTGACGCTGGCGCGATAGAACGGTGTGCGGAACGAGTTCGAGTGCACCGCTTGGCGCCATTGGCTGTACGCCTCCTGATGGCACCGGCCGCAGTACTCGGCTGTCAGGAAGGCGTGCGGTTGGATGAAGTCGCGCCCTTCCATGGCCGCGTTGCCAGGCATCGACGGCTTGTCGGCTCCGAAGCGAAAGTTGTAGGTGGCACGTATCTTGTCGGCGTAACTCTTCCGGTCGCCGCCGGCGTCCTGCTGCGCCCAGGCTCTGACTGGCGAGACCGTGCAAGCACCGGCACAAACAGCCAACGTCATGAGCCCGCATCGTGTTGCGAATCGCACAGGGACCCCCTCTCGGGCGTGAAACCTTCGCATTAGTATATCAAAGGCATGCGCGTTCTGCGCCGGCTTTGCTGTTACAGTGGTCGAGTATGGCGCGTTCTGCCAAGGAAGCGGAACTGCTGAACATTGGGGTACTCGGCGCTGGCCCGATTTCCCAAGCCGCGCATTTTGAAGGCTGCCAGAAGGCCCGCAACGCGCGGCTCTACGCGATCTGCGAGCTGGCGCCGGACCTGCTGGAGAGCGCCGCCCATACATACCGGCCGGCGAAAATCTTCCGCCGGTTCGATGCCATGCTTGCTGATCCGGCGGTACACGCGGTTATCATTGCGGTCGCCGACCAATTTCACGTGCCGCTAAGCCTCCAAGCCCTGGCCGCGGGCAAGCACGTCCTCGTCGAGAAACCGATGGGCGTCTCAGTCGAAGAGGCCGAATCGCTTCGCCAGGCCGTCGCTGCCGGCAGTTTGATCCTGCAAGTCGGACACAATCGGCGCTTCGACCCGGGCGTGGCATTCGCCCGGCTATTCGTCAGCCAGGAACTCGGGCGGATGCAGTCGTACCAGGGCTGGTATTACGACTCCACGGACCGTTACATCATGACGGACAACCTGCAGCCCCTGATGCGTCTGAGCGATTCCGCGAGGCGTCCGGCCGGTGATCCGAAGAACGACCGCCAGCGCTACCTACTGCTCACGCACGGCAGTCACCTGCTCGACACGGCGCGCTTCCTGGGCGGCGAAATCATCGCCGTCAGGGCACGCTACAACCACTCGTTCGATGCGCATTGCTGGTTCATCGAGATCCACTTTTCGAACGGCGCTCTGGGCCACGCGGACCTCACCGTCCCGCTGCGGGGTGACTTCGAGGAAGGGTTCCGGATTGCGGGCGAGTTCGGCAGCGTGCGTGCCCGCCTGCCCTTGACCTGGTTTCACAGGTGTGGAGACGTCGAATGTTACTCAATCAAAGACGGACTGTACCGCCGGCCCCTGGGCGCCGACGCTTTCAGTTACAAGTTACAGATCGAGTCATTCGCGGATGTCCTGCTGCATGGCAAGTCACAGCTCGGGGCTGATGTCCATGATGGAGTCGCTAATATTCGCGCCATGGTGGCCGTGGCCAAGTCAGTCACAAACGGTGAACTGTTGCCGCTCGCGAGTGTAACTGGAGAACCATAGGAATGCATCTCGGAATCATCACCAAGACTTACACTCGGCCGAGCCTGAGCGAAACTCTGGACGCCGTGGTCAGCCAAGGCATCCGGCATGTGCAACTGAACTTGTTGTCCGCCTCGTTGCCCACGATACCTGCGGCCCTGACGGCGGCGCAGTGCGAAGAAATCCGCCGCGCACTCGATGGCCGGCGCATCATCCACGCGGCCCTCTCGGCAACGTTCAATATCATTCATCCGGACCCGAGGGTGCGCGCTGCCGCCTTCGATGGCTTCGCGGTTCTTGCCCGCTCTGCCAGAAGCCTCGGCACCCGGGTCCTGACGATCTCTACCGGCACTCGCGACCCGGAGGATATGTGGCGCAAACATCCCGATAATAGCCGCCAGGATACCTGGCGCGACATGCTGGCTTCGATGTCCCGAATAGCGGCCGTCGCCGAGCAGTATGACGTTACCGCGGCGCTCGAACCGGAACAGGCGAACGTCATCGACAGCGCTCCCAAAGCGCGGGCCCTCCTCGATACCTTGGGGTCGAATCATGTGAAAATACTGATCGACGCAGCCAACCTTCTGAATCTTACTAACCTGGCCAGGCAGAAATTCGTGCTTGAAGAGGCTTTTGACCAGTTGGGAAGTGACACCGTCCTGGCGCACGCCAAGGAGTACTCCGCGGACGGCCAACTCGGTAACCTTGCGCTGGGGCGAGGGGTGGTGGATTTCCGGTTGTATGTATCGTTACTCAGAAGCACCAGCGAAGAGATTCCGCTCATCATGCACGGATTCCCCGAACACGACGTGGCGGAGAGTATCGCGTACTTGACGCAACTGACTCGATAAATGCCGGGATTCGCACATCAGGGATTCAGCTTTCACTACATCGATTCCGGTGCGGGCCGCCTGGTTGGACGGCCCGATGCCAGCGCGCGCGTGGCTCGCCACCGTCGCCCGCCTGATCCGCGAGCACGGACCCACGCGCGGGCGCGAGCTGTTCGCCGCTTCCGAGGCATTTCTACGTCTGGAGGAAACGGCGCCCGATCCCGCAAAGTCGCTGCTTCGCCAGTTCGACGCGCCGCAGGCCGCCGAACGCGTCGCGCGTCTCGAGGTCATGCCCATGGAGTCACCTATCTCTAGCTTGGCGGACCTGAGTAAGCTGTCCGTCCCGGCGCACGTGATCGCCACGGATCGCGATCCGATCCATCCGCTGGACTTGGCCCAGACGTTGGCGGCAGCCTTGCCGGGCGCCACGTTTCAGCAGGTGACTTCCAAATCGGCCGGCCTCGCGCGACACACACACAAGAGATGCGCACCGCGATCGCAGCCTGGCTCGCCCGCGACTTGCGCAAGCTACCATGAATAGGATGGCCGAGTCGCTCAGCGCCGGCGCTGTCGTCGCGCACTACCGCATCGTGTCCCGCCTGGGCGCGGGCGGCATGGGTGAAGTGTATCTGGCCGAGGATTTGAACCTCGAGCGGCCGGTGGCCCTGAAGATCCTGCTATCTGAGATGGCGCACGATACAGACCGCATGCGCCGCTTCGTGCAGGAAGCCAAGACGGCGTCGGCCCTCAGCCATCCGAACGTGGCGCGCGTCTTCGAAATTGGCGAGGCCGGGGGCGTCAGTTTTCTGGCCATGGAATATATCGAAGGCCAGACGCTGGCATCCCGGATCTCGGGCGCGCCCTTACCTCTCGCCGAGGCCCTCGACATCGCGATTCAAGTTACCGACGCACTCGACGCCGCGCACTCGAAAGGCATTGTGCACCGCGACATCAAGCCGGCGAATATCATGATTGGTCCGCGCGGGCACGTCTCCGTCCTGGATTTCGGCCTGGCCAAAATGAATGCTGGCGGCGCCGGATCGAGCTTCAGCCGCGCGGCCACGCAGTTCCTGACCGATCCGGGTATGGTCATGGGCACGGTGCACTACATGAGTCCCGAACAGGCGCTGGGCCGCGAAGCCGACGCGCGCTCCGATCTCTTCGGCCTGGGTGTAGTGCTCTACGAAATGGCCACCGGACGGCTGCCGTTTTCCGGCGCCAACGCCACCGAGCTACTGCTGCAGATTCTGCACGCCCAGCCGGAGGCTATGGCACGCTTCAACTACGAAACGCCCGTGGAGTTGGAGCGCATCGTGCGCAAGTGCCTGGAAAAGGATCGCGACCGGCGCTATCAGACGGCACGCGACCTGATGGTGGACCTCGAAAGTCTGCAACGCACCTATGCGCCGGCCAGTGGCGCGGACAAACCGCCGGCCCCGCGCGCCCGCACCAGCCCGATCGGCGCGGTGATCGTCGATGATGAGGAACTCGCCCGCGGCCTGGTGCGCGAAATGCTCCGCCCGCATGCGGACGTACGCATCCTGGCCGAATGCAGTAATGGCTTCGAGGCGGTCAAGGCCGTCACAGATCTGAAGCCCAGCCTGCTTTTTCTCGATATCCAGATGCCGAAGCTCGACGGATTCGAGGTGCTGGAACTGGTGGGCCGCGACATTGCCGTGATCTTCACCACGGCCTACGATACTTACGCGATGCGCGCGTTTGACGCGCACGCGGTCGATTATCTGCTGAAGCCGTTCAGCGCGGATCGCTTCGAGAAAGCGCTCGAGCGCGCGCGGCAACGCTTGGGGGAGAAGACCCCCGATCCGGTGGAATTGGCAGCGGCAGCGCGGCCTCCCGAACAGTTTCTGCAGCGGATCGTCGTCAAAGACGGCCCGGCCGTGCACGTGATTCCCGTTGACCGGCTCGACTACGCGGAAGCACAGGACGATTACGTCGCGCTCAAGAGCGACAAGAAGAGCTATCTGAAGCAGCAGACCATTTCCAGCCTGGAGACCATGCTCGATCCCGCGCGCTTCATCCGCATTCACCGTTCGCACATCGTGAATCTCGACCGCGTGGCCAAGATCGAGGCTTACACCAAAGACAGCAAGATCGCGGTGCTGCGCGACGGAACGCAATTGCCGGTCAGCCGGGCGGGATACGCACGCTTGAAGGCGCTGCTGGGCGAGAACTGATCCGCATCGCGATCGATCATTCCTCGACGAACTTCCGCAGCCTGCCGAGGGCGTCGTCCCACTGTTTGGAGATGGCGTCGAGATACTGGCGCGCCTCGCGAATCCGGCGCTGATCCAACTGCCACAGGCAGGCGCGGCCGTGCCGCGTGCCGCGCACCAGGCCGGCCGACTGCATCATGTGCAGATGCTTGGTGATCGCCTGCCGGGTCATGCGCGTGCCGGTAGTCAGGCTGGTGATCGACAAGGCACCGGCGCCGGAGAGCCGCGCAACGAGCCGCAAGCGGGTCTCATCACCCAGCGCCGCGAAGATCGCAGCCGAATCCCTCGCCTCACGCATGCGGCTCGATCCGCGGCAGGCCGGCCAGGTATTTCGTGATCAGCTTTACCTGCATGGTCCAGCCCTGCTCGTTGGCGGAGAATGCCTTCGCGCGCCGCTCGAGCGGAATCCGGTCGAAGCCGGACTCGGTGATCGTCAGCAGGACTCCGCCCTCAGCTTCCTGCAGGGCAAACGCCACCAGCGTGGTGGGCTCTTTCGAATAATCGACGCCAGGTTCCACGGCATACGGGTTCCAGCGGAACGAGAGCAGGCGCTGGGGTTCCATCCGCTCAATCGTGACCTCGAAGGGCGTGCCTGCGTGGGGCTGCTGCATGGCGGCAACTTCAGCATCGACCGCGGTTGGCGTGATGACCGCGCGCATCCTGCCTCCTGGCGCAAACGGACCGTCGAACCGCACGCCGAACCACGTGCCGAATTCTGTAGAGTCGGATATGGCGCGCCAGACGCGCTCGAGCGGCGCGTGCAGCAGAACCTGCTTCTCGATACGATCGGTATTCATGCAACCTCCTGGTTGCATAATAACAGCAGGCCCGCCTCACACGCAACCATTCGGTTGCCCAAAGTTCAAGCCCCCTCGTAGGGCAGGACGATCTCCGCGCGATATTGCCGCTCGCCGCTTTCGATAGCCAGGTCCGCGCGATCGCCATAGCGCGCGGCCAGCCGCCGCTTCACGATCTGGAGTCCCAGACCGTTGCGGCGAGCCGTGGCGCCCTCGGGGTCGAAGGGGTTCTCCACCCGGATGTGGAGCGCGTTGCCATCCCGCCAGGCTTCCAGCCGGATAGTCCCGGCATCCAGCATGCTGGCGATACCATGCTTCACGGCGTTTTCCACGAGCGGCTGGAGAAGCAGCGGCGGCACCGGCGCTGCTTCGCAATCGGGCGCCACTTGTTCCTCCACCTGCAAACGGCCGCCGAAGCGCACCTGCTCGACCCCCAAGTAGTTCTGCGCCAATGCCAATTCCTCGCGCAGCGCCACGGTTTCGCGTTCGCCCACGCGCAGGCTGCTGCGCAGGAAATCCGACAGCCGCACGCACATGTCGCGCGCGCGCGCGGCGTCCACGCCCGCCAGCGCGCTGATCGAATTCAGGCTGTTGAACAGGAAGTGCGGGTTGATCTGGGCCTTCAGGGCCTTCAGCTCCGCATCGCGGGCCGTCACCAGCGCCTGCATCTCGCGATTCAGCGCTTCCTTGGATTCTTCGGCCGAGGCCAGTGCATAGTGCATGCCGGCGGAGAGCAGATATAGCAGCACCCCCATGCCGAACAGCAGCGGAGCATGCGGCAGGAAGCGCCGATCGGCGCCAGAGAAAGCCACGAAACGCGCGATCAAGACGGCCATGCCGCGCGCGATCGCCAGGAACAGAACTGCGGCCGCCGCAGCGGCGCCGAAATTAGTGGCCAGGATACGCGTGAAGCCGGTGCCGCGCAGCGGCGTCATGCGCATCACGTACCAGGGCGACAGGCACACGAATGCATAGACCGTGCAGGCGGGAATCACGATCGCCGCGCTGGCCTCCCAGCCCAGACTGCCGGAGGCTTCCAAAACGTAGATCAGCAGCGCCGCCAAAGGCACCCAGCCCACCAGGTAGATGGCCAAGGCCGCGCCGGAAACGAGAAGCGGGTGCATCCCGGCGCCTCAGTTCTTGATGCTCAGTCCCCCGAAGATCGTAGCGCCGCGAACCATCAGCCGCTTGGGATGCGGCACCAGCCGCGGATCGGGCTGATGCGTCTTGTCTTCATGACCGCCGAAAATACCTACGACTTGCGCGTTCACCAGCCAGTCCTCGGGCACGCGGACCTCGAAGCCTCCAAAGATGGCGTTGACGTTGAGGATGGCCTCGTCAGCCGCCATGGTGGCGAAACGCAGGTCCAGCCCACCACCGCCAAAGACCGCCACCAGGTCCGCGCCTTTGAAGTCGCCTGTGACCTTACGATTGCTGCCTCCGAACAGCGAAAACATGTTGACGTTACCCGGGGTCGGGGTCTGCATCCAGGGCATCGGGGTGACGCCTTTGCCTTCCAGTGCACCCCACAGCAGTACGAAACCGACCACGATCAGAGCCAGCGGCCACAAGGCCCACAGGCTCACATTGTTGAGAAACGGAAGGTGGATCTTGTCGGCGATCAGCACCAACCCGACCAGCATGATGACGGCGCCGCCGGTGCGCCCGGAGGTGTCTCGGGAATCGACCAGCTTGGCCAGGCCGATGGCGATCAGGATCACCGGCCAATATCCCCACACGAAGCCGACCGGTACTCCGAAATTATCCAGCAGGAAGAGCACGCCGATGGCGATAATCGCCAGCCCGAAGATCAGGCTGGGGCTGATGCTCCCGCCATCCGGCTCGGCTGCGTTCTGACAAGCTCTGCGGTTGTCGACCATAATCGCTCTCCCTGTTTGCAGGTTAGCCCGGCAGGAACGCTAAGTCCTGCATTTTTCGGCAAAAAGGCGCGCAGAACCGGTGAGTGGCGAAGCGGCCGGAGTTTCGGCGGCTGCCAGCCGCCCAGGAAGGATATACTCGAAACGGATGCCGCGCAAGAAACGCACGTTCGATCTGAAAAAGGAGGTCCGCAAGTTGGCTCGCGAGCGGGTCGGCGCCGTGCCCTACTCCCGGCCGATCCAGCCCAAGTCCGCGCGCAAGAAGCCCAAACACAAGAAACCTGCAGCCGAGGAAGAAGAGCGAGGCTGAGCCCGCCCGTTACATGAAGTAGTCTTTGACCCGTCCGAGGATGCTTTTTTCGGAAGGCTGATTGTCTACCGGCAAAGTGTCCCGCAGTTGCTCGAACAGCTTGCGCTGCTCGCGGGTCAGCTTCGACGGAACGCGCACTTCGATGTGCACGTACAGATCGCCGCGTCCGGTCCCGTTCACGGCTGGAACACCCAAATGCCGCAGGCGGAACTGTGCGCCGTTCTGGGTGCCTTCCGGGATCTTCAGGCGGTAAGGCTCTTCCATGGTCGGGACTTCGATCTCCGCACCCAGCGCGGCCTGCCCCACGTTGATTGGAATGGTGCAGTGCAGATCGTTGCCCTGGCGATCGAAGAAGGCGTGCTCCTTGACCTTGAGCACTACGTACAGATCGCCCGGAGGTCCGCCGTTGCCCCCTGGCTGGCCCTCCTGCGCGAGCCGTAGCCGGTTGCCGTCCTCCACACCCGCCGGAATATTCACCTTGAGCTTGCGCACCACCTGCCGGTATCCCTGCCCTTGGCACTGTTTGCACGGATTCCGCACGATCTGGCCGCTGCCGCCGCAGGTATGACAGGTCCGCCGCACCGAAAGAAAGCTCTGTTGATAGAGAATCTGGCCCCGCCCATGACAGGTGGGACAAATCGTCGATCCACTGCCCGGCTCGGCGCCCGTAGCGTGGCAGCGTTCGCAAGCTTCCAGGCGCGGCACCTGGATCTCGGCCGTCATGCCGAACATGGCGTCCTCGAAGCTGATTTCCAGGTCGTAGCGCAGATCCTCGCCGCGCTGCTGACGGGTACGGCGGCTTCGGCCGCCACCGAACAGGTCGCCCAAGCCGAAAAAATCGCCCAGAATATCGCTGAAATCCGCGAATGCGCCAGGGTCAAAGCCCTGCGCCGCGGCGCCTTGCAGCCCGGCATGCCCGTAGCGGTCGTAAGCTGCGCGCTTCTGGGGATCGCTCAAGACGCTATAAGCTTCGGCGGCTTCCTTGAATTTCTCCTCGGCTTCCGGATTGTCGGGGTTGCGATCCGGGTGGTATTGCAGCGCCAACTTCCGGTAGGCCGACTTCACCTGCCCGTCGTCGGAGTCCCGGCCTATGCCGAGGATTTCATAATAATCTCGCTTGGACACTGGAGGAATAGGGAAACCCTTAAGGCCTTAGCGCGACCTTGACCATCGCCGGCCGCAAAAGCTTTCCTTTGAAATTATAGCCGCTTTGGTATTCTTCGAGAACTGTCTGATCGGGCAGTTCTTCAGACTGCACGCGGTCAACGGCTTGGTGCAGGTTCGGGTCAAACGGCTTTCCCATCGCTTCGATAGGCTCCAGCCCCGCCTTCCGCAGGGTCTCGAAAAGGCGCTGGTCAATCAACGCGATTCCTTTGGCGTATTCCTTATCGGCCGTTTCCACTTTCAAGGCGCGGCGGAGATCATCCAGGATGGGAAGCAGATCGCGCACGACTTCGGTAGCCGCGAACTGCACGTACTCGGAGCGGTCCCGCTCGGCACGCCGGCGGAAGTTCTCGAAATCCGCCATGGTGCGCAGCAGGCGGTCCTTCAACTCGGCTTTCTCGGCGGCAAGTTGGTCGCGCTCGGCGGTCAGCGCCGCGATTTGAGCTTCCGGCGTCGCTACCGGCAGACTATCCTCCACGCCCGGCACATTTTGTTCCTGGTTATCTTCAGCCACGGGTTTGTGTTCGTGCGGCGCCGCGAGCGCACGCACCATACTCTTAAGATTACCAAAACCGCGCCCAGGCTTCACCTGAGCGGCCCTAGCCCGAGTACCCCTTCCGTTAGCCGGTAATTTAATAGATAATTATCTGAAATGACCGTCCGCCCAAGGACCGCACATGAAGACCTCTCACACATTTGCTATGAGCGCCCTGTCTGCGCTCCTGCTGGCGCCAATCGCGTTTGGCCAGCAAGACTATGTCGGCCGCTACGACCTATTCACAGGATATATGTACTTGAGGAGCCCGCTCATTAGCCTGGGCGAGTCAGGATTCCACACGCAGTTTGGCACCAACCCGACCAAGTGGTATTCGATGGGTTTCGACTTCAGCATTGGCGATGGCGACACCGTGCTGGTTCCCAACATGCTGAAATCTTCTGTGCAGCAGGAGATCGCCACTCAATTGGAGCCGCTCAAGCAAGCTGGTCTGCTTTCGGCCACCTACGAACCGGCCGTGCCTTTGCATTCGCGGTCGGAGACTTACGCCCTTGGGCCGCAGCTCAATTACCGCCATTTTCGGGCGGTGACGCTTTTTATCCATCCCGACTTGGGCGCCATTCACGAAACAGCCATCACCCATCCGAATCCCAAGGACCTGATCTCCACGGCGCTGGTGACCCAACTGGCGCCCGCTGGAACGGTGAGCGACTGGACGTATTTCTATGGCGTGGGCGGCGGCATGGACGTCAACGTGACGCACCATTTCGGCATCAAGCTGCACGTGGACTTCGTGCGCGACCATCTGTTCTCCGATTTTCTGCCCTGGCGCAACTCGGTGCGCTTTTCGGTCGGACCCGTTTTTCACGCCGGCCAGAACGTCGCGGCGAAATGAACTGTATGAAGTGAATCTTTATATAGTCAGTCTTTACGTGTGCGCGGTTCCGTGATATTGTTTGGCTGGATGGCCCAACGCACGGAACTCTTGCAGGGCACCCTCGACATGCTGGTGCTCCGCACGCTGCTCCTCGGCCCGCTGCACGGCTACGGCATCGCTAAATCCATTGAACAGACGTCCGGCGACTCGCTCGAAATCGAATTCGGTTCGCTCTATCCCGCGCTGAAACGGCTCGAGCTGAAAGGCTGGATCGCCGCGAAGTGGGAAACGTCGGAACGCAACCGTCGCGCGCGTTTTTACCGGCTCACCGCGGCGGGCCGCAAACAACTGACGCGCGAGCAATCCAAGTGGCAGAACTTCGCCGATGCGATTGCCCGCGTCATGACCTCCGTACCGGAAGGCGGCCAATCATGAACTACCTGCGCCGTTTGAAATACCTGCTTCCCGCTTACCGGCGCGAGCAGGAACGTGAGATGGAGGCCGAACTCAATGCGCTTGAGGAGATGGCCGCGGAGGATGTGGTCCGCCTGGGGAACCTCACTCTCGCACGGGAAGATGCGCGCGCAGCCTGGGGCTGGACGTGGCTCGCCAGCCTCTATGCCGATATCCGCTACGCCTGGCGGACACTGCGCAAGGACCGCGTGTTCACGGCTGTCGCCATCCTGTCACTGGCGCTCGGCATTGGCGCCAACGCGGCCATCTTCAGCATCATCGACAAGCTGCTGCTCGAATCGCTGCCGGTGCGCGACCCGTCGTCGCTGGTGTTGCTCGACGATAGCGACAGCTCGTACTTCACCTACCTGCGTTTCGCCGCCAACTCCGAAAGCGTGTTTTCCGGTATCTTCGCGCGCTGCTCCGATGCGCGCGATGTAGACACGGGCGGCGGGCCAACGCGCGCTAACATCGAACTGGTTACCGGCAGCTACTTCCCCACGCTCGGCGTTCGGCCCTGGCTCGGACGCACGCTCGACCCGGATGACGACCGCCGCGGAAATCCAGCGCCGGTCGCGGTCATCAGCTACGGCCTGTGGCGGCGGCGATACGCTGGCGATCCATCCGCGATCGGGCGCACGATTCGCGTCCAGCGCTCTCCGTTCACCATCATCGGCATCGCGCCGCCCGAGTTTTTCGGTGTGGTCGTTGGGCAAGCGCCGGAGGTCTGGCTGCCGCTATCCGCGCATGCCAGCGTCTTTCCCGGGCGCCACTGGCTCGATGAGCCCAACACGAACTT
>DATKNQ010000218.1:0-4695 GCA_035541265.1 Bryobacteraceae bacterium | reverse complement strand
GGCAGCGGCGCGGGCCACCGGATCGAGCAACATGAACTTGAGGAAGCGGACGACGGTCGACACCTGCGAGGGCGGCAACCGTTCGATCAGTTCATGGGCATGCTGTCTGTCTGAAGTTGTTTCCATACACACGCCGCTTTTACAAAACTTAAGGTTCATCGGCGCCCGCCTGTAGTCTACTGGAATTGAGGCCACTGCCTCCAAATACCAGGCTGCGGGAATCCAATGAAACGGCTCTGTGCGCTTAGTGCGCTATTTGTGTCTCTGTCCATCCACGCGTGGGGGCAAACCGTCGAACTGCATGGCACGGTGACCGATCCTTCCGGCGCATCCGTGCCGGGGGCGCTGGTGCAATTGCGTGCGGCGGGTGTCGATCAGCGCGCCAAGACCGACGCCACGGGTAAGTATTCGTTTGCCGAGGTGAAGCCAGGCACTTACGCGGTGCGGTTCATCGCCAAGGGATTCACGCTCTCCGAGCACAAGGATTTCGCCATCACCAAGGCCACGGTGCTCGATGAGCAATTGACGATCGCCGCCGAAAGCCAGGTAGTGAACGTGGAGGCGGAAGCCAACAGCGTCAGCGCGGACACCGCCGAAAACGGCGATGCGCTGGTGCTCAAAGAAAAAGAGCTGGCGGCGTTGTCCGACGATCCGGATGAGTTATCGCAACAGTTGCAGGCGCTCGCCGGACCGGGCGGCGGACCGGATGGCGCGCAGATCTACATCGACGGATTCACGGGCGGCAACCTGCCGCCGAAGTCGTCGATCCGCGAAGTGCGCATCAACTCGAATCCGTTTTCGCCGGAATACGACCGGCCAGGCTTCGGGCGCATCCAGATTTTCACCAAGCCGGGCACCGACGCGTTTCACGGGCAGGGGTTCATGCAGTACAACAAGGAGGCCCTCAACTCGCGCAGTCCGCTGCTCGATCAATCCAAGCGGCCGCCTTACCAGCAGCGCTTTTTTGGCGTGAATTTGACCGGGCCGCTGAAGAAATCGAAGGCCTCATTCAGCTTCGATGCGGAGCACCGCACGATCGACGAAAACGCCTTCATCCTGGCCACCACGCTCGATACCAGCCTGAATCCGCTGAGCATCAACGAGGCGCTCCTGACGCCGCAATACCGCACCACGCTCAGCCCGCGCGTGGACTATTCGATCAACGCGAACAACACGCTATCGGTGCGCTATCAGAACACGCGCGTGGATCTCGACAAAGAGGGCGTAGGCGGCTTCAGCCTGCCGGACCAGGCTTACAACCAGACCAGCTCGGAGAACACCGTGCAAGTCACCGAGACGGCGGTGCTGAGCGCGCGCGCCATCAACGAGACACGTTTGCAATTCATGCGCACGGGCCTGAACGACGTGGCCAATAACTCCACGCCGGCGCTGGTGGTGCAGGACGCTTTCACGTCGGGCGGACCGCAGATCGGGAACTCTTCCACCATCACCGACGGATGGGAACTGAATAACACGTCCACTTACACGCGCGGCACGCACACACTGAAGTGGGGAGGCCGCATGCGCCAATCCTTCCTGAACGATACGTCGCTGAACAACTTCGGCGGTACCTTCACCTTTTTCGGCAGCACAGGACCGGTCCTGGACGCCGAGAACCAGCCGATCGCGGGCACGACGGAACAACTGACAGCGCTCGAAGTTTATCAGCGAACGCTGCTGTTCGAACAGGAAGGATTGAGCGCCGCGGCGATCCGCGCACTGGGCGGCGGGGCGACGCAGTTCAGCCTCAACACCGGGACCGCGGCCACCACGGTGAGGCAGCTCGACGTGGGCCTGTTCGCGAACGATGACTGGCGCGCGCGTCCGAATCTGACCTTCAGCTACGGCCTGCGCTACGAGGCGCAGACCAACATGGGCGATCACGGCGACGTGGCGCCGCGGCTGGCAGTCGCGTGGGGTGTCGACGGTCACGGCACTAAGCCCGCGAAGACCGTGCTGCGCGTGGGTGCCGGGGTCTTTTACGATCGCGTGCCCATTGCCGACACGCTGAGCGCGCTGCGCTATAACGGGGTCACACAGCAGAGTTACTTTATTCTGAACCCGGATTTCTTTCCCAACATACCGTCGCTTACCACACTGGCCGGCAGCGAACAGCCGCAGCAGTTACAGATCCTCTATGCGGGGCTCAAAGCACCGCGGACTTATCAGACCAGCGTGGGCATCGACCGGCAGGTGAATCAGCATTTCCGCGTCAACGCGACTTACGTGGTCACGCGCGGCGTGCACTTACTGCGCACGGTTGACATCAATGCGCCGGTTGACGGAGTGTATCCCTACGGCGACTCGTCGATGCGGCTGTTGACCGAGTCAGTGGGCTTCAGCCGCTCGAACATGCTGATTGTCAGCCCCAATGTGAGTTTCAAGAAAATCTTCCTCTTCGGCTTCTACGGCTATTCGCACGGCATGGACGATAACGAAGGTGAGCCGGCCGATCCGTATAACCTGAAGGCCGAGTGGGGGCCATCGTCGTTCGCCGGTATCCGGCAGCGCCTGCTGATCGGCAGCAGCCTGCCGCTGCCTTTCAAATTCACGCTCAATCCGTTCTTCCTGGTGCAAAGCGGCACGCCGTACAACATTACGACCGGCATCGATTCGAACGGCGACGGCTTTGCCACGGAACGGCCTTCGCTCGAAAGCGGCGTGAGCGCGGCGAACTGCACGGGCGGCAGCCTGGTCTGGGCGCCTGCTTTCGGATGCTTCAATCTGAATCCCGCGGCCGGGACGGCCATCGAGCGGAACTTCGCGCGCGGGCCTTCCATCGTGAACCTGGGATTGCGGCTGGCGCGCACCTGGTCATTCGGCGGTTCCGGCGAGTCCGGCCTGCCGCAGGGCCAGATGGGTCCTCCTCCCGGCGGCGGGGGAGCGCGCGGGGGTGGCGGCCCGGGCGGGCCCGGAGGCGGCGGACCACCTCCCGGAGGCGGCCCGCCTCCGGGAGCTTTCGGCGGCATGACGGGACGCAGATATAATCTGACCCTGAGCGTGAATGCGCACAATGCGTTGAATCACCCGAACTACGGCGCGCCGGAAGGCGACTTGAGCTCGACCTACTTCGGAGAGTATCGCAGCCTGGCGGGATTCGGACCGTTCGGATCGCCGAGCACTTACAACCGGAAGATCGACTTACAATTGCGCTTCACTTTCTGAAGCGCGAGTGGAAGCACGACGGGCCAGATGCTGGCGCTTGGCGCGCCAGCTATAATCGCGGTTTGGCGACGAAAACCGCTTTTCTTTTTCCCGGGCAGGGTTCGCAATTCGCCGGCATGGGCAAGAGCCTTGCCGCCCAGTACCCTGTGGCGCGCGAGGTCTTTGCCGAGGCCGACGACGCGCTGGGATTCCCGCTCTCCACTCTTTGCTTCGAGGGTCCGGAAAATGCGCTGAAGCTGACGGAGAACACGCAGCCCGCGCTGCTCACGGTCTCGACCGCGGCGTACCGCGTGCTCGCCACGCACGGATTCGCGCCGGACTTCGTCGCCGGCCACAGCCTGGGCGAGTATTCCGCCCTGGTGGCGGCTGGCAGCCTGCAATTCGCGGATGCCGTGCGGCTGGTGCGGCGGCGGGGGCAGTACATGCAGGAAGCTGTGCCGGCCGGCGCGGGCGCGATGGCCGCGCTGCTGCGATTGCCGGAGGGCGCGCTCGATGGCGTGCTAGCCGAGGCGGCGCAGCGGGAGATCGTGAGCGCGGCGAACTTGAACGCGCCGGACCAAGTGGTGATCGCCGGGCACGCGGGCGCGGTGAACCGGGCGATCGAGCTGGCCAAGGCGGCTGGCGCGCGGCGCGCGATCCTGCTGCCGGTGAGTGCGCCGTTTCATTGCGCGCTGATGAAGCCCGCACAACAGCGGCTGGCGGACGATCTGGAAGCCACGCCGTTCGCGGATCTGCGCTGCCCGTTGGTAAATAATTACCAGGCGCGCGAGGTGCGCACGGGCGCCGATGCGCGGCAGGGGCTTTACGAACAGGTGCCCAACCCGGTGCGCTGGACGGAATCGGTCCGCTATCTGGCGGCGCAGGGCATCGAACGTTTCGTCGAGGTGGGCGCGGGCGGCGTGCTGACCGGCTTGTTGCGATCGATCGATCCAGGCCTTCGTGGTGTGCGCTTCGGCGAACCCGCGGATCTGGAGAAACTCGCGGCGTAGTCCCGTGCCGGAATACGATCTCGGCTGCGAATGGGGTGCGGCTGACGTGACCGCTCTCGCGCGTCGATGTACTGTCCTTCTACTGCGGTAGATATCGCGGTGGCGCGGGGCGCGACGGTGCTGCCGTATCGCTGGCGGGACGATTCGGCGGCCGTTTTCGCGCGGTCACAAGGAGCGCTGCTGGCGTCGCGCCGATCGCCCGAAGGTTATTCACTCGCGCCCGCTTCATTGCGGACCATTCCGCCCGGCTCGGCGCTGGTGTTGCCTTCGCCGAATGGCAGCACACTACGCGCGATCACGAAGGCCGCCGTGGTCTTCACAGCCTGCCTGCGGAATTGCGGCGCCGTAGCGGCGCAAGCCGTCCGCGCGTATCTGGAGGACGGGCGTCGCCGGAAGCGGAGATGGCGACCGCCGTGTTCGAGCGATTCCGGCAAAGTCTGCACGATGCCCTCGCGCGGTGCTTTTCCGGGCGCGAATTTGCTCGAGCGAGGATATCCGGACGATGTCGAACTGGCGGCCGAGCTCGGCGTGAGCGGCGCTG
>DATKNQ010000217.1:0-5624 GCA_035541265.1 Bryobacteraceae bacterium | reverse complement strand
GCCGTCGCGGCGTTTTCGCTGGCTGGATTGGTGATCAACATCGTTGGGTTCGCGGGTGTGTTTGCGGCCGCGCGCATCCACATCGCCGCCGGTTGGCTGCCGCTGGCGCTGGCGATGGCCGCCGGACTCCTGCCGCTGGCGCTGCTGGCCTCCGCGCTGCAGATGTGGATTTCGTCGATGTGCCGCGCCGCGAAGGAAGCGCAGACTTATCTCTCGATGGCCGTCTTCCTGCCCATGGGGCTGGGCCTGTTTCAGGTATTCTTCCCGGCGCCCGCGCGGAGCTGGCTCGCGTTTCTACCCGTGATCGGGCAGCAATTGCAATTGAGCGCATGGCTCAAGGGCACCGATGCGGGCTTCGCGCGCGCGGCTGCGCTCGGCTGTTTCACCGCGGCGCTGGCCTTGCTGGTGCTGCAGGCGGCCGCCGGCAGGTGGCGGCGCGATGAAATCATCTACGGCGGCTAGCGCCGCTCTCGCGGACGAATTCGACCGCCTGATGCAGTCCAACGGGCCGGCACTCGCGCGACTGGCGGCCAGTTACACAAACACGCCCAGCGATCGCGACGATTTGCTACAGGAGATCGCCCTCGCGGTGTGGCAGGCCTTGCGCACTTTTCGCGGCGAATGCTCGCCGCGCACGTTCCTATTCCGCGTCGCGCACAATCGCGCAGTGGCTTATCTGGCGCGCAACCGCGCGCATCCGGCCGGACCCGCGGTCGCAGCGGAGGTACGCGATCCGCAGCCCGATCCGGAATCCGGTTTGGCGCGCGCGCAGGCTGCCGGCCGCTTACACGATGCCATCCGGCGATTGCCATTGGCCTACCGCCAGGCGATCATGCTGGCGCTCGAAGATCTGGGTTATGCCGAAATCGCCGCGGTGCTGGGCATCTCGGAAAGCAACGTGGGAGCACGCTTGACCCGCGCGCGGCAACTGCTGCGCGAGTCGCTGGAGAGCTTGAAATGAATTCGGATACCGAACTGGAAACATGGCGGCGCGAGTGGATGACCGAAAGCACGGTGCCTGCCGATCTGCGCCGAAAGGTCAAGCGGCAGTCTCGCTGGCTGAAGATCGGCATCGCGGCCGATTCGCTGGTGACCGTGGTGATCGGCGGCGGCGTCATTGCGTTAGCCTTGCGTCTGCCGCAGCACGATATGACCTTATTGGTTGCGGCCACCTGGATATTCATCGCCGCGGCGTGGGCGTTCCGGCTGGCCAGTCATCGCGGAGTATGGTCGCCAGCCGCCGTGTCCACTGCCGCATTCGTGGACCTATTGATCAAGCGGTGCAAGGCGAAGCTCGCCGCGACGGCCTTCGGCGGCGCCCTATATCTTTGCGAGATCGCCTTCTGCCTGGCCTGGATTTACGGGCACTCGGCGCCGCGCCTCACGTGGATCGCGTGGCTCTTTTTCAGCTCTCTGTTTATCGATCTGGTCTGGCTGTGCACGATCGCGTTCTCCGTGCTCCTCTTGTGGTACCGAAAAAGGAAGCACGCTGAACTTGCGTGGCTGCTGACGTTGCGCCAGCCGTAATGAGGCTGCGATCTACTGCGGTTTGCCAACCGGAATCAGGACCGTGCCCATATCCGACGACCATACGCGCACCGTTCCCGGAGGCGGCGGAGGCGTCCCGCTCGCGGGCCCCGCGGCCAAAGCCGGCATGGCCGCCGTCACGGGATGCGCCCCGCGATGCGCCTGCGCCGCGCGCATTTCGAGCAGACCCTTTCGAACCTGCTCGGCCGGCACGTGTAACGACAGCAGGATGTGCCTGCCGTTCAAATTGTACTTGAGGCCCTCCAGCGCGTTCCCACCCTTGTCCGCTGCCTTGGCCTGCGATTGCATCAGGCCGGTGAGCCAGTGGAGACCCTGTGTGATCTCGCCGGCGGCTTTGTCCGTGCGCGCTTCGATGTCGGCGGCCAAGTCGAAATCCGGGCTGAAGCGGATGCCGCCGTTGATGCCCGCCAGCTTGGAAAGATATTCCGCAACCTTCGCTCCCGCAGGTGAACTGGCAGCCTTTTCAGCCAGCGGCTGCGCGGGCCCTATCTGGGCAAACCAGACGTCGTACCGCGCGTACTTTGCAATCTGCGCGGCGAGCGCCGCCGGCAGAGGATGGCTCTGACCCCGGCGATCGATGGCCGCCTTCACCTCGTCCATCTGTCCGAGCAGCAGGATGGAATTGTCCAGGAATGCGACGACTCCGTTGCCGGGCTTAGCGGAAGCCAGCAGGGGCACGCCTTTGTACTCGGCGGTTTTGGCGGAGTACCCGGGCAGACCCTGCAACTGCGCCAGACCAAGCGAGCCGCGTACAATCGTCAGCGCTTCCGCGGGCTTGCCGGGTCCGCCTGCGATCAGGACATCCTGCAGGGCGTGGCTCCAATCGATACTGCCCAAGGCGGCGATCTGCTGCCACTCGGGCCTGTTTTGGTCCGCTGCAGTCCGTAAGCGCTCGTTGATCCCCTGCTGCATCCCTTCTTTAAGGGCCGATCCAATGGGCGATGCCATGATGCTGCCAACCTTGATCTCCACGATCATGCGCGCGTCGGGCATGACCAGGTTCATCATTTCGGGATCGGCGGCCGAGGCCACGCCAGCCACCGCGGCGGTTAGCGCCAATAGTTTAAACCGGAGCGTCACACACTACTCCTTTCACTCTCTTATCGGCGTAACACGCGGAGTCAGCGCGGAACAACTCTTCGAAGGTTAACAACCTGAGCGCCGGGTCGCGGTGCCGGCGGAATCGCGCCGCCGCGGCTTCCGCCTTCCGAGCACACCCGCGCTAAAATAAGACTACCTCCCCATAGATCCGATCGAAGGAAGGCCATGCCGGAAAACCCGTTCGTCCATCTGCACTGCCACACCGATTATTCCCTGCTCGACGGAGCTTGCGAAATCGGGCAGCTCATGGACATCGCCGTCGAACAAAAGATGCCCGCCGTCGCCATGACCGACCACGGCAACTTGTTCGGCGCCGTGCAGTTCTACAACGCCGCCAAGGCCAAGGGAATCCATCCGGTCATCGGCTGCGAGGTCTACGTTTCGCAGCAGGGCCACAAGACCCGCAGCGATACGGATCGCTACAATCACCTGGTCCTGCTCTGCGAGAACCAGGACGGCTATCGCAATCTCATCAAGCTGGTCTCGACCGGTTACCTGGAGGGCTTCTATTACAAGCCGCGCATCGATAAAGATCTGCTGGCGCAGCATGCTAAGGGCCTGATTGGCATGTCCGCTTGCCTGCGCGGCGACATTCCGGAGATTCTGCTGGCGGACCGCTACCACGATGCCCGCCGCGCCGCCTACACCTACGCCGACCTGTTCGGCAAGGGTAACTTTTTCCTGGAAGTGCAGGACCATCACCTCGAGCAGGACAAACGCCTGATCCCCGCGATCAACCGCTTGTCGGCCGAGACCGGACTGCCGCTGGTGGCCACCAACGATGCGCACTACCTGCGGCGCGACGATGCCCGCGCGCACGAGATTCTGCTCTGTATCCAGACCGGCAAGACCATGAGCGACGCGTCGCGCATGCGCTGGAATACGCCGGATTTCTACCTGAAATCGCGCGCCGAGATGCTGCAGCTCTTCGGCGAACTGGAGGACTCGCTTGACCGTACCTGGGAGATCGCGCAACGCTGCCACGTCAAGCTGGAGAAGATCAAGGAGCCGTTTCCGAAATTCGACGTGCCCGCCGAACACACCACCGACACGTACTTCGAGTACGTCGCGCGCCAGGGCTTCGAAAAGCGGCGCGCGCGGCTGGAAGCCCTGCGGGAAACGGGGCGGCTGAAGCACGACCTGGCGGAATACGCCGAGCGTCTGGACCGCGAGATCCACATGATCCAGAAGATGAAATTCTCGGGCTACTTCCTGATCGTCTGGGATTTCATCCGGTTCGCGCGTTCGAAATCCATCCCGGTGGGGCCGGGACGCGGTTCGGCGGCCGGCAGCCTGGTCGGTTACGCCATGGGGATCACGGACATCGATCCGCTGCAGTACGGGCTGCTGTTCGAGCGCTTCCTGAACCCGGAACGTGTCAGCCTCCCGGATATCGACATCGACTTCTGTATGAACCGGCGCGGCGAAGTGATTCAGTACGTCACCGAGAAATACGGCCGCGAACAGGTGGCGCAGATCATCACCTTCAACACATTGGCCACCCGCGCCGCGATCAAAGACGTGGGCCGCGTGCTCGATATGAGCTTCGCCGATGTGGACCGCATCACCAAGCTGGTTCCCAACGTCCTCAATATTTCGCTCAACGATGCCATCCAATCCGAGCCGGGTTTCGGCGAACTGGAGCGCAAGGACCCGCGCGTCGCGGAGATTCTGCAAGTGGCGCGGCGCCTGGAGGGCCTGGCGCGGAACTGTTCGGTGCATGCCGCCGGCGTGGTCATCTCGCCGCAGCCGCTGAAAGAACTGGTTCCGCTCTATCGTACGAACAAAGAGGAAATTGTCACCCAGTTCGACATGAGCGGCCTCGAGAAGCTCCAGCTTCTGAAGATGGATTTTCTGGGCCTGACCACCCTCACGCTGATCGACGATGCCCTGAAGCTGATCGAAAAACGCCATGGCGTGCGGCTGGTGCCGGAGGAGTTGCCGCTCGACGATCCGGCCACGTACGAGATCTTTTCGAAGGCGCTCACCAGCGGCATCTTCCAGTTTGAATCGCCCGGCATGCGCGATATTCTGCGGCGTTACCATCCCAGCCGTATCGAGGATCTGACCGCACTCAACGCGCTTTACCGTCCCGGCCCGATCCAGGGCGGCATGATCGACGACTTTATCGACCGCAAGCTGGGCCGCAAAGCAGTTACTTACGACTTACCCGAACTGAAGGTGCTGCTGGAAGAAACTTACGGCGTCATCGTCTACCAGGAACAGGTGATGCAGATCTCCAACGTCCTGGCGGGTTACTCGCTGGGCGATGCGGATATCCTGCGCCGCGCCATGGGAAAGAAGAAGGCCGAAGAGATGGCCGCGCAGCGCGAGCGCTTCATCAAAGGCGCGCTGGCGCGTGGGTTCCCGCAAAAGAAGATCGAGAAGATCTTCGACTTGATGGAACAGTTCGCCGGTTACGGATTTAATAAGTCGCATTCGGCGGCCTATGCGTACTTAGCCTTTGTCACTGCCTATCTCAAGGCGCACTATCCGGTGGACTTCATGGCCGCGCTGCTCACTTCGGAAACGGGCAACACCGCCAAGGTGGTGAAGTACATCAACGAGTGCCGCGAAATGGGAATCACCGTGCTGCAGCCGGATGTGAATGCCAGCGACTGGAGTTTCACACCCGACAGTTCGGCGCCGGATGGCAAAGGGATCCGCTTCGGGCTGGGAGCCGTCAAGAACTTGGGACCCAACGCGGTGGAAGCCATCCGCGCCGCGCGCGAAAAGCTGGGCCGCTTCCTTTCCATCTATGAATTCTGCGAGAACGTGGACCTCGGTTCCATCAACCGGCGCATGATTGAGAGTCTGATTCGGGCCGGCGCGATGGATACGCTGGAGGGCACACGCGCGCAGTTATTCGCCGCGACGGAGGGTGCCATGGAGGCCGGACAGCGCGCCTGGCGCGATCGCGAATGCGGCCAGGGCGGCCTGTTCGGCGATCTGACTCCGGAAGAAGGGCCGGCCGC
>DATKNQ010000216.1:0-3801 GCA_035541265.1 Bryobacteraceae bacterium | reverse complement strand
GAGCTGCTCGCGCGATTCGAACTGCACGGCATCGATGCCCTGCTGGCGGGCGCCCTCCACGTACTCGGGGATATCGTCCGTGTAGAAGCACTCCTCGGGATGGCATTGCGCGCGCGCGATGGCCTCCTGGTAAATGGCCGGCTGCGGCTTCATGGCCTTCACTTCGAAGGAGAGGATGAAATCGTCGAAGTGGCGGAGCAGCGGATACTGCCGGCGAACCATGGCGTAGTGGATGGCATTAGTGTTCGACAAAACCAGCATGCGGTAGCGCGCGGCGATGCCTTCGAGCACGGCTTCCGGCACCAGTTCCTCGTGCAGAAAGATGCTGCTCCAGATTTCGCAGAACTGATCGTAATCGGCGCGCAACTCGATCAGGCGGGTCAACTGTTCCACGAAATCGCGCGGCTCGATCAGGCCGGTTTCGAAGCGATTCACCAGGTCGGTGGAGCGCAGGCGGCGGCGAATTTCTTCGGGGGGGTGATCGCAGAACTGCTCCATGCCGCGATAGCCGCGCGAGAAATCGAAGGGGATGAGGACCTTGCCCAGGTCGAAGATGACGGTTTTAATCACGTGAGCGGATCAGTTAGTGGGTGGACGAGGCGTGCGCGGCAGCCGTCTTGGCGGCGCCTTGTTTCAGCTCGGCGTCGAGGATGGGCTTGAGCGCTTCGAGACTGATCATGCCGTTGTAGTGCTTGCCATCGATGAACAGAGTGGGCGTGCTCATCACGCCGATGTCGCTGCCTTCTTCCAGGTCGCGGTCGACGGCTTTGTGGACTTCCGGCGAGTTCAGGTCGGCCTCGAATTTCTTCATGTCGAGGCCGATGGCCGAGGCCAGCGCCAGGATCGTGGGGAGGCTCAGGTCGCGGCGGCTGGCAAAGAGCGCGTCATGCATTTCCCAGAATTTGCCCTGTCGCTGCGCGGCGACGGAAGCGGCGGCGGCGAGGGCGGCTTGGGAATGAATGTCGAGCGGGAACTGCTTGAAGTAGAGCTTCACCTGCGTGGGGTAGGCTTTCAGCACGGCGTGTAACGCGGGCGTGGCCAGGCCGCAATAGGGGCATTGAAAATCGGAGAACTCTACCAGGGTGATGGGGGCGTTATTGGGCCCGATCTCGGGCGCGCCGGCGGTGGGGACGGCGATGGGATCTTCGAGCAACTTGCGCTCGGGCGGATGCGCGTAACGCGAAGCTTCCACGTCGGACAGGATCTGGCGCTCGTTCTTGCCTTCGCGGGCGGAGGCCACGATCACCTTGGAGAGGCCTTTGCTGTAGTAGCAGTTCGGATCTTTGACCCGGCATTCAGCCACCTTCATGGCGCAACCGCAACTGCACGGATAGCTGCGCATGACTTTCAAGGCCAGAGTCTTTTGGGCTGGCGACAGGCCGGTGAAATCCACGGCGGGCAATGTCTCGTAGGTGTTCCAGTCTTGCGCGCCAACCAGCGCGGCGCAGAAGACGTACAGGCCGGCGATCGCCAGGGCGCGCAGACAGCACTTGCTCATTTCCATATTGTACTATCCGATATCGTCGGAGTCGTCGTTGTCCTCGTCGTGAGCGGGTTTCGTGCTGAGCTGGATTTCGGCGCGGCCGGCGGCTTTGAGCTCTCGATTCACCTTGGCGAGGTCCGCGGCTTTGAGCTTGTTCCAGCGCTCGATCACTTTCGGAGAGTCGGCGCGCAGCTTCGCCACGGCGGCGGACTCGGCGGCGGTGGGCGCGACATCCGCGCCATCGATTTCGCCGTACAATCCTCCTGCCTGGCCGTTAACGGACGTGAGTCCGGGCTCGGCGGGCGCGGGTCCGAAGCGGCCGCCGGAGCCCAGCGCGGCTTTGATCTTCTTGTCGAGCGCGGTGAGATGCTCGGCTAGTGGGCCGGTGGCATCGTGGGCCAGCTTATCGATCTGCTCCTCGGCGGAGCGGACCTCGCGAATCGCTGCGGTGGTGTGAGTCACGATGGCGGCCAGATGCTTTTCGGCCTCGTATTGTTCGTTGAGACCGGCGGGTGTGGTCTTGACGCGCGGGTCCATTTTCACGGTGAGCGGCGCGGTGTAGGATTGGCCGCCGGCGATCAGTTTCACGGTGTAGGTTCCGGGCGGCACGGACGGGCCGAGCGGCAAGCGCGGCGTGCGATGCGGTACGGCGGCGATGGGATAGCCGTGGCCGAGCGAATCGGGCGTGGTTTCGTGCAGGTCCCAGACCCAGCGATGCATGCCGGCGGTGGCTGCGAGCACGCGCGGTGGCTGCACCCAGTAGGGCGGAATGGCGAGGGTCTTTATTTCGGCGGCGGTCATTTCAGGTTGGTCGGTGCTGGAATAGCGGCGGATGACTTTGCCGGCGGCGTTGCGGATTTCGAGCGTCACGGGGCCGGATGATTCCGAGAGGTAGTAGTCGATCACCGCGCCATCAGGCGGATTCTCGGCCAGCGGCTCGTCGGGCGGGATGGGCGTGTCGGTGTTGGTGTCGCGCTTCACACGATAAGCGGGCGCGGGGTGCGCGAGCCAGGCGCTCGCGTGCGCGGCCTTTTCGTCGAACTGGCGCAGGGGCGTGATGTCGTCAAGGATCCAGAAGGAACGGCCGTGGGTGCCCACGATCAGGTCGCTGTCCTTGATCCAGAGATCGCGCATGGAAGTGTGCGGCAGGTTGAGTTGCAGCGATTGCCAACGATCGCCATCATCGAACGAGACCCACACGCTGGTTTCGCTGCCGGCGAACAGCAGGCCTTTGCGGACGGGATCGGCGCGCACGGTGTCGATGGGCGCGTCGTTGGGCAAGCCGCTGGTGATCGCTTGCCAGGTCTTGCCGCCATCGTGCGTGCGGTAGATGTAAGGCGCCAGCTCGTTGACGCGGAAGCGGCTGACCGAGGCGTAGACGGTCTGGTCATCGAAACGCGAAGCGGAGAGCTGCGTCACTTTGCTCCAGGCCTCGAGGCCGGGGGGCGTGACGTCTTTCCAGTTTTTGCCGCCATCCGTGGTGACCCAGATCTTGCCCTCGTCGGTGCCGGCCCATAGCGTGTCGATGTTGCGGTACGACAGCGCGAGCGAGTAGACCACGCCGCGCTGTTGATCGGCGCGCGGATCTTTGGCGGCCATATCGCCGAGGCTGGCGGGAATGCCGGGATGCGGACGCGTGAGGTCGGGGCTGATGGTCTGCCAGGTTTGGCCGGCATCGGTGGTTTTGAAGACCACGTTCGCGGCGTAGAACAGCACGTGCGGATCGGCGGGCGAGAACATGATGGGCTGCGTGCGATCGGCGCGGTACTGGCCTTTGGCGGGCGGGGCCGGGCTGATAATTTGAACCTGGCCGGTGCTTCGGAAGTATTTCGATACCTGGCCGCGGCCGGCGCCGTAGATGATGTCGGGGTCGCGCGGATCGGGCGCGACGTAGCCATACTCGATCACGCCGACCGGATGCCATTCGCGGAAGGTGATGACGCCGTCGTTGCCGCGGCTTGAGACGCAGACCGAGCCGCTTTCCTGCTGTCCGGCGCAGACGCGATAGGGGAAGGCGTTGTCGGCGATGGCGTGGTAGAGCTGCGCGGTGGGCTGGTTGTACCAGGTGCTCCAGGTGCGGCCGGCATTCACGGTGACGAGCGAGCCCTGATCGCCGACCAGCAGGATGATATCGGGGTTGTTGGGGTTGATCCAGATGTTCTGATAATCGTCGCCGCCGGGCGCGCCGCGGACCGCGGTCCAGGTTACGCCGCCGTCATCGGATCGCCAGGTGACGATGCTGGCGCTGTAGAGCATGTCGGCGTTCTTGGGGTTGACGCGGAGCACGGGCAGGTCGCCGCCGCCGATGCGCGTGGCGG
>DATKNQ010000215.1:0-3360 GCA_035541265.1 Bryobacteraceae bacterium | reverse complement strand
CTCCGGCGTGCCCGCCGCTCCGTCATCACCAGGAAGAGACCTCCGCCCACCGCAAAATGCGAAACAAATACGTGCAGGATAGCCACAAGGGCAATCAGCAAGCCGGCTCCAAACGACACTTCCCATACCGGAAAATTCATTCCCATCCTCCACACGCGCCGCTCGCCGCCCGACGCATGGTCCACTCGCCAACCCAGGCCGGGTTAACGCCTCTCCCTGTGGGAACAGCTCGGGGAGTGAAATCAGCCTTAAGACGAAACGCCGGATCTGCTGCGCACGGATGCCGCGTTAGCACTCCGCGTTCCGTTCGCGAGGAATCTTACACGACGCCCAATAGCCGCCATGTGACGCGCGTCACAATACTTCGTTCTCTAATTCTTGGTCTGGAGGCGAACAGAGAGCTGGCGCCGCGCTGCCCCCTGCACCCTGGGATTTCGCGGCATGTTTCCCGTCACCCCCAGGTGTCGCGTTCCCCAGTTGCATAGCAGGCTCATCGGATCGAGCAGTTCTTCCCCCGCGCGGGTCAGCGAGTAGGTTACCTGCGGCGGCGAGGCGTGTTTCACTTCGCGGTTCACGATTCCCGCGGATTCCAGTTCGCGCAGCTGCGACGTCAGCACCTTCTCGCTCACGCCGAAGAGCAGCCGGCGCAGTTGCGCAAACCGTTTCGCGCCGAATCCCAGGTGCCAGATCGCCTGCACTTTCCATTTCCCGCTTACCGCATTGATTGTTGCCGAGACCGGACAGCCATAGTGGTTCTTCACGGTCCCTCCGGGCTAACAAAATTGTGCGTACTTCCGGTCGCCGAGCTTCCTTTATACCATCGGGATGGAGCCGAAGTAATCGAGGGCGGCCGCAGGAGGAACCCCAGTCCCGACCCGCCGCCTCGGAAGGAAAAGACTATGTTTCTCATTACCGGTGCCAATGGAATGGCTGGCAGCGCAGTTCTCGCCGAGGCGGCTCGCAGCGGCGAGAAAGTCCGTGCCATGTATCGTTCCTCATCCGACGCCGCAAGGGCGCCTGCGGGTGTCGAGACCACGATCGCGGATTTTGCCAATCCTGCGAGTCTCGCCGCGGCGCTTCGTGGCGTCACCGCCATCTATCTGGTGTGTTCCCCCATCCCCGACCTCGTCCAGCTCGAATCCAATGCCATCGACGCCTGCGTTGCCGCCGGCGTCACCCGCGTCGTGCTCAACTCCGCTCTCGGCGCCGGCGATTATTCGAAATCATTTCCAAGCTGGCATCGCAAGGTGGAAGACAAGCTGAAGGCCACACGCCTCGCTTGGTGCATTCTTCGGCCCAACAGCTTCCACCAGAATGTGCTCACCTACTACGCTCCCACGATTCGCGCCCAGGGTGCCTTCTATGCCTCGATGGGAAACGCGCGCACCAGCTACCTCGACGTTCGCGACATCGCCGTCGCCGCCGTAAGAGCCCTGCGCGGCGGCCATGACGGAAAAGTCTATGAGTTGAATGGCCCCGAAGCGCTCACCTACCCGGAGGTGGCGCAAAAAATCTCCAAGCAGTCCGGAGTTGCCGCCCGCTATGTGGATCTGCCCGTCGAAGCCCTCCGCAAGGCCATGCTCGACCAGGGCATGCCGGAGTGGCAGGTCACCGCCTTGCTCGATCTCCAGGCCTACTACACCGGCGGCCAGGGCGGCGTTGTGGACCGCGTGCTCGAAGGCCTGCTCGGTCGCCCACCCATCACCATGGACCGCTTTCTCGCAGAAAATGCGCAGGCATTCCGCGCTCAGGTGGCCAAGGCATGAAACGCGGCGCCGCGGCAGACGTCAATCCCAAAACCGGCATGACTCACAAAGAAGTGCGCGAGTTTGTCCGCAACCACTTCGAGGAGTTCGTCAATCGCAAGAACCTTCAGATCGGCAACGTGAATTTCGCCCCTGATTTCGTGGACCATGGCTCAGACGTCCCGCCCGGTACTCCTCCCGGTCCGGCCGGGGCCATTCAATACGTCGGCCAGGCACTTGAGCGCTTCCCGGACCTGCGCGTTCGCATCGAGGACATGATCGCGGAGGAGGATAAGGCAGTTGTCCGCAACCATTGGACCGCCACTGACTTCCGCAGCGGGCAGAAGCTCGAATTCCGGGGAATTGTCATCTGGCGAATCGCAGACAGGCGGCTCGCCGAGCGCTGGGCCTACCTCGAACCGCCTCATCGCGCCGCCTGACCCGCCACAGCTTCTGGTTGCTTGCTTGGAATGTTGTGGGCTGGGACTTTCGAGTGAGGGCTCAGCCCCTCGGCGCCTGATTCACCGAAAGCGGTTGCGACAGGTGGAACACCAGTTGCGATTCCGCCGGCAAATGAACGTTCCGTTTGCCGGTGAAGAAGGCCACCGCCGTTCCGGCCCCTGCTCCGATCGGCCCGCCGATCAGCGCGCCCTTTCCGCCCGCGGCGATGGCCCCGATCAGCGCTCCGCCGCCCGCTCCCCCTCCGATCCAGCCGGCATTGTTCTTCTTATGGTTGCCGCCTTTCCGGAAGTCGTCGCTCGTGGCGATCTCCCGCCAATTGCCGTCAACCTGGATCTTCGTCAGCGATACCTCCAGCACTCCCGGATGCCGGAAGTGCCCCGAAGGCCGCGCATCCGCCACCATTCCGCGAACCGGTGTCTTTTCCGGTATCACCACTTCGTTGCCTATCACTACCGGTTCCACCAGGTGTGCGTCGAACACGTCGCCGGAACGATTTCGTGCGCTGTCCAGCGACTGGTCCAGCTGCACGCGGATGGAGGTGCCCGCCGGAATCACCAGCGTTTCTGTATCCGGCGCTGCCGATGGGTTGTCGCCTGTGCTGGAAGCCACCGCCGCATCCGTGCTGTTCGCGGCCTTGTGGCTTTCATATCGTGCTGTCGCCAGTCCCGCTCCGATTAAGCTGAGCACGGCCGCCGCACACGCTGCCGGCAGCCACATCTTTCGGGTGATGTTCATGAGGTTCCTCCTCCTCATCCCCACCCGGGCGCTACCATCGGCCTAGGCCGCACGTGCCAGGCCACAAGTGCCGCTCCTAAATGTCTGTATTTTCAGTACTTCTCATTCGAGGGCAAATTCTGCCGCGTAGATTTTTCCGGATTCCTGAAAACTCTTCCTGCGCCCATCGCGCGCACATTTTCTGCCCGTCCGCGTTTATCTCTTCCCGCTTGCTTGCGATTTCACAGTGTATGCAGCAGCGCCGCCAGCAGCGCTGCGCGCTCCACAAGCGACCGCATGCGGATGTATTCGCCCGGCGTGTGCGCTCCTGCCCCCGCCGCTCCCAGTCCGTCGAGCGTCGGCACGCCCAGCGCCGCCGTGAAATTTCCGTCGGAACCGCCCCCCGTGGACGACTCTTCAATTTGCATCCCCAGTTCGC